>DJMK01000184.1 GCA_002436485.1 Proteobacteria bacterium UBA6492 | reverse complement strand
GGCACACAGTCTTGTCGCGCATCCCAGAATCGTGTGATAGCACGAAAAAAGGCCTGCGAACAAACAGACAGGGGCACACCGGAAAAGCCGGCACTGATCGCTGGAAAAGCCACGGATTGCCATTCATTCATTTCACACAACTGCAAGCTACGTGACACCGCCAGTTCAAGCATNNGCTATGGGTCAGCGTCGTGTTAGACGCATTCACGATGACCTCTACCGGTGCGGTTACAAGATCCTGAACCTGGATCAGTAATTCGCGGTCACCAAACAGAAATTGCATGGATTTGCCGGCCACGGTTTCACTCTGCAGGAAGATTGTTCATAATCGCTTATTGTAGTAGAGGACCTGATACAAACCCAGCAATCCTTCATGGTTACGATGATACCCGCTGATTTCTCATTACTGGATATCGTGCTCACCGCACTAATTTTTATGTGGGCCGGTTTCCTGCGCAGTGGTATGGGCTTTGGCGGTGCCGCGCTAGGTTTGCCGTTGATGTTGTTTATCGAGAATAAACCTATTTTCTGGTTACCAATTATTGGAGTCCACCTGCTATTTTTTACCAGCCTGACGTTACGTACTCGTATCAACGATGTCGACTGGACCTATTTACGGCACTCCTGCCTGTTTATCGTGCCCGCTGCACTCGTTGGTGTGCTTGGTCTGCTGACACTACCCAATGAATGGTTGGTCATTTTTGTTTATTCGATCACCCTCTTTTACGCCGTCATCTGGCTCATGAACTGGTCAATTGCCAGCCACAATGACTGGCTGGACAAGTTCTTTCTCGTTACCGGTGGCTACATTGCAGGCACCTCGCTGACAGGTGCACCGCTAATGGTCGCCGTCTATATGCGTAACGTAGCCATGCACCAGTTACGTAACACCTTGTTCGTGCTGTGGTTCATCCTGGTTTCGATAAAAATGAGCGCATTTGTTGTGGTGGGAGTTGATTTGCATTTAACCACTTCCCTGATACTGCTACCAATCGCGGCAATCGGACACCTGGTCGGTCTGAAGGCACATGACAAAATCTTGCAGAACGATCAGACTTTTAAGCGCATGATTGGTGCCGTGCTTATTATTATCAGCCTGCTGGGACTCTGGAAGTTATAGTACGGTTGCAACTTTTGCTGCACCGCGCAAAAAAGTGCTAAGATTATTTGCGTGTGAGTGTGGGCCGAATTGGAGACATGGCCCATGAAAAAGCTGCAGGATTACTCAAGCACCGCGCCGGTACGCACCGAGCAATCCCAACAATACGATGAGTGTCTGCTCATCGTCAAAACCCAGATCGATATCATCGTTAACGCCAACAACTGTGCCTACACGTGGCTTAATGAAGTACAGGCCTACCTCAACCGTGCCCGTGACAATGCATTGCAATATGAGTGGGATCAGTCACGAGACCACTACGAAGACTAGTACAACTCGCTGTTTGCCGCGTGCAATCGTGTCCTGATACGACGAAAAGACATCGGCAGGCCAAGCTGTTTTAGTGTCAGTGATTTTGGCATGCGAATGTAGAACACCAGCACTGGTTGTTGTTTGACCGAGGTCTCAAGGGATATTTTCTCAATATGCTTGTTAAATCGATATAGTCGCTGCGCTTCCCTGAGAATCTCATCCATACTGCAACAGGTAAAATCATCGGCAAAATCCATCATACTGCACCTCACGTTTGTTGATGTTGGTTGCAGTAAGTATGAAAAAAGGATATGGCGAAATGACTGCTCGCAAATGATCTTATGAAGATGAAATATGACGAATTCGGGCAGGCCCGGTCGGCCCCTGGCACGATGCTAGCTTTCGGGCTCGGCAAGCTTGTGTAAACGGTGTTCCGATAATTGCTCAGGGTGTATGTATATTTCNNGAGATCGCGTATCCCGTTACCGAAATACCCAGTTCATGCATCTGTTGCTTATCCCCCTGTATCAAGGGGTGCCACTCCGGTAATCCACGTCCTTCGGCAAGGCAACGGTAAGCACAGGTTTCAGGTAGCCAGCGAAATACCTCCGGCTGGTCGGGAGAAAGAACCAGGCAAGATGGTATGCGTGTTTTACGATGCAGATAGTCCTTGCAACGACATTGCTCGATATCCAGCAACTGGCACGCCACACTGGTTGCAAACACTTCACCCGTATCCTCGTCTTCGAGTTTAACCAGGCAACACTGTGCACAACCGTCACACAGGGCTTCCCATTCTTCACGGGTCATTTCCTGTAATGTCTTGGTTTTCCAGAAATCAGGTGTTGTTGCTTGGGGCATCTGTTATCGACATTGATTGAAGTGTGCTATGTCGAACAAGTATAACTTATTTTCGAAAAGGCCTGATATTGTCGGCGACAGCCGGTTCGTCATTAAAACAGGCTTGCATGCGAACCAGCTGCGCAGAGAGGCTATCCAGTAGCTCCTCTATCGCGACGAAATTCTCGGTGACAATTTCAAACTCAATCTTTTTGGCAACCTCAAACATGTCGTGGTANNAACCAAAATTGCCCGCCGTACCCTTTAAGGTATGCACCTTGATTTTAAATTCCGCCATGTCACGCTGTTTAAACAAACGTTCGATTTCTTCGAGTTGTTGCGGCAGTTTGCTGACAAACCCGCGTACCAGGTCTGCCAGATCAGGTTCTTCGTCGAGCAACATGGATTTTATAGGAGAGATATTCCTCGGCGGTGTCTGCACCTTGCCAGGTTGCATATAGTCGGACAACACCTCGACAAAATGGCCATGTTCGATTGGCTTGGTGCAAATCTCATTACAACCAGCATCCAGGCAACGCTGTTGCTCATCCTGCATCACGCTGGCGGTAAGCGCAATAATCGGCCCGTTATAACCCTGTTGCCGCAGCTTGCGTGTTGCGGTCAGGCCATCCATGACCGGCATTTGTACATCCATCAGGATAAGATCAGGCTGATGCTGGTGTGTTTTATTGAGAGCCTCCTGGCCATTGTCTGCAATAATAACATCCAGACCAAGCCGTTGCAGGTACAGGGTGACCAGGCGTTGGTTATCCAGGTTGTCCTCTGTCAGTAACACGCAGCCATGTAATGATGGTCTTGCGTACAGGTTCTCCCGGCCATCGTCATAACTGTCAAAATCGGGGCAGCGCTGAATATAACCTACATTTGAAAGATCACCAGTCTTAACAGTCAGCATAAAGCTGCTGCCCACATCCTGCACACTCTCGACACTTAGATCGCCACCGAGTTTTTTTGCCAGCTGTCTCGATAAATGCAAACCCAGACCGGTACCACCATACTTGCGTGTTGTCGAGGTATCTGCCTGTGAGAATGGCTTGAATAATTTGTTGGCCTGTTCTTTTGTTAATCCGATACCGGTATCGATAACTTTAACATTTAATATTTCCTTATCACGATCGCAGGTTACCTTGAGCTGCACACTACCTTCGTTGGTAAACTTTATGGCGTTGTTGCACAGGTTAATCAGAATTTGTTTGAAACGTACCGGGTCTGTGCGAATCGTTTCTGGCATTGGGTATTCGCAGTCAATCTTAAAAACCAATCCTTTCTCGTCCGCCTGCAGCTTGGCCAATGAATAAACGTCAGAAAAAATATCAACCATTTTTACCGGCAAAATTTCCACTTCGAGCCGATTGGCTTCGATCTTTGACAGGTCCAGGATCTCGTTGATTACCCGTAACAGGTGTTTACCTGCACGCGTGATACGCCGGATGGCATCAATCCGCTGGTCGATGTTCTGGCTGGAATCGAGTAGCGATTCGGAAAACCCGATGATAGCGGTTAATGGTGTACGTATCTCGTGGCTCATGTTGGCAAGGAACTCGCTCTTGCTCTGGTTAGCACGTACGGCTTCATCACGCGCGATTGACAACTCTTCAGTCCGCTCCAGCACCATCTGCTCGAGACTGCCAGTGAGTTGTTCCTGCTCAAGGATCTTCTGTTTCAGCGCGTCATTCTTGGATTGCAAACTGCGCGAGGTGCGATTCAGGGCTGAGGTCAACGTGCGAATCTCGTGATAACTGTCATCGACCTCGATTTGCTGACCAGCATGACTATCGAGTTCATCAGCAAATGCGGCACTGCGTTCAATCGCATGCACCGGTCTGCGCAAGTATAGAAACAGTATCAACAAGGTGAAAAAAACCACGCTTGAACCAACCGTAGCATTGAAGCGCCAAATCTGCGCACGCACTTCGCTAACACGATCAAGGGTATAAATAATACGCACCCAGCCAACCAGGTCACCAAGCACTACCGGTTGCCAGACGATCATCAGGTTTTCAAACAGGTTAATATGCCGTTCCGGCTTGCCTGGAGGTGGTGAGACCCAGTTGCCAAAACGTTTTTCAATTTCACCCTCGTTATTTCTGAATACATCCCCCAACATCTTGTTTTCGTCATCGATAACCTGTAACTCGATAATGCTCGGGAACATGGCTGCTCGCGTCAGGATGGATTCCAGCGTGGTATAGTCCTCGACGATAATATACGACGCCGTACTCGCTGCCAGGTTATCCGACAGGGCGATTGCCTGCTTGCGTAGCTCGAGTGAAATTGTTTTCGCCTCGTTCTCAACGACAAAATAGCTGAACATGGCCATGGCGCCGATCAGCAAAGCTGCCGTCATCAATGATAACCTGACGGTAAAATGGCTTAGCCATGTCTTAAGAGAATTCACGTTACAGATGATCGCTTACTTGTGAAATGGCGCAATCAATTTACGGACAATGTCATATTCCTTATCCGAGGTTGCAACGAAGCCGTCATATTTTTTATCCAGTGCCTTGATGATATTTTTATGCTCGGGGTTCTTTGCATCAAGCTTCAAAAATGCAGCCTGCAAATTTTCCAATACTGCATCATCTATCTTTCCACTGGCCGCAATATTGTATGGAGGCAGTTCGTCTGAAGCATAAAGAATACGAATACCTTTACCCTGCCACTGGTATGCCTTGGTGTCTTTTAAAATACCGGCATCGAAATCGCCATGTAACACAGCGCGCACGATATTGTCATAGTGCCCAAGGAACTTGTAACTACTCAACGATTCCAGCGGTAAGCCGGAACCGACAACCACTGCGCGCTGTAACAATGCGGCCTTGTCTCCAAAGGCAAACGTTTTATTCTTGAGATCATCGATGGTCCTGATCGGACTATCCTCGCGTACCACGATCATCAGTTTGAAGGAAGCCTGTCCCTTGGTCACTGTCTTGGCCACCAGGCGGGTATTGCCCTTCTTGTGCGACTTGATATAGGCAACCGGGGTCAGGTAAGCAATATCGACAACGCCCTCGGCAACATCGTCTATGGCTGCTGGCATGTTCTTGGCCAGTTTAAGCGTGACCGGCATTTTAAGTTCGTCGCTTAAGTAACGCGTCAGGGGTGTCAGTCGCCGATGCATCTCCGCCGGCACATCCATCGCCACCGAACCAAACTGCAGCTCCCTCTCTTCAGCTCCCGACAACACTGAAAATGGGCCGATCGACAACACAAAAACCGTCCCCAGGGCCAACACCCATTTGCCTATCATCATTTCTTTCCCTATTAAAGTTTGCGACACTATATATATCGACTTACAGATACCCCCTCTTTAATGGTGGATTTGTATAGAAAACAAGTGGTTAGCGTATTTTCAAGCAGGCAGAACACCGTTCATGGCAGATATCAGCTCAATAGAAAACCAGGTCATTCGGCTCACCGAATACAGTCATGGTGCAGGCTGCGGTTGTAAAATTGCTCCCGGTCTGCTCGAGGACATTTTGCGCTCTGAAGTGCCTGCCGACCTGTTTCCACAACTACTCGTAGGTAACGATACAAAAGACGATGCCGCCGTCTTCGATCTGGGTAACGGCACCTCGGTCATCAGTACCACCGACTTCTTCATGCCCATCGTGGATGACCCGTTTGAATTCGGACAAATAGCCGCCACCAACGCGATCAGTGATATCTATGCCATGGGTGGTAGTCCGCTGATGGCAATTTCTATTTTTGGTTGGCCCATCGCCAAACTCGGACCGGATGTCGCCGCCAGGGTTATCGAGGGAGGCCGAGATACCTGCAAGGCAGCCGGTATTCCACTGGCAGGGGGGCATTCCATTGATGCACCTGAGCCGATCTTTGGACTGGCGGTCACCGGTATTGTTAACAACGAACACCTCAAACGAAATGACCAGGCTAGCCCCGGTTGTTATCTCTATCTGACAAAACCGCTGGGCATTGGCATTCTGACGACAGCACAAAAGAAAAAACTGTTAAAACCAGAACATACACGTCTTGCGCCCGACACCATGACCCGGCTCAACAACATCGGTGCCGCGTTTGCAAAGCTTTCCGGGATTACGGCCATGACCGATGTAACCGGCTTTGGCCTGATGGGTCACCTCAAGGAAGTCTGCGAGGGTAGCGGGGTTTGTGCAACGATCGATTATGCGGCCGTACCCAAACTAAGCGCCGTCGAAGACTACCTGGCACAGGGGTGTTCGCCCGGCGGCGCGCAACGCAACTATGACAGCTATGGGCATCGAATCGGAACAATGACCGAGACACAAAAGCAGTTACTCTGTGACCCACAAACCTCGGGCGGCTTATTGGTCGCTGTTCGACCGGACAGTGAAACGGAATTCCTGGAGGTCGCCAGTATGCATGGCCTCGAGTTGACCCGCATTGGCATGTTGACCGAACCGGGCCAACATAACTTGATTGAAGTTATCGGCTGAAACCATTGAGCACTGGCTGCATAAGCTTCATGGCTTAGTTGCGTTTTACCTGTTCCTGGTGCTGCTCTTTGCTGATGAGTTTGGCGATGTTCGACAACTCCTCGGCCAACAAGTCGATGACATCATCCACGCTGAGAATACCTTCAAGGCCCCCCGTATTATTGACTACCGGTAAGCGGCGTACGCCCTTGTCTTTCATGATACTGACGGCATCCAGCAAAGGGCTATCATCCACAACCGTTACAAGTTCGTAACTCATCACATCACCAATCGTGACCGCATCGAGCTCGACGTCTTCTGCCAGGATTTCGATCAGAATATCCCGGTCTGTCAGTATGCCAACAGGTTTTGGCTTATCACCTGTCTCTTCGACAACAACCACCGTTCCGACATGATATTGTCGCATCAGGTTTATAGCTTCTTGTACCGTTTCCGACTTGGCAACGACCACGACATCGCGATTACAATATTCACCAGCTGACATGAGTTTCTCCTTTGACTGTTCCTGAATGCTTGCTCAGGTTTGTCATCTTCTTACAAATTGAAATGTTAAAAATAACAAATATGAAAGCCGTCTTGTTAAAAACACGGCGTTTATATGATCTCTATCAATCACCTCAATACCCGGACGAGACATCATCATCGATCAATGGCACAAAGGCCACTGCCAGGATGGAGTCCGTGTGAGTCTGGCCCTGCTCATCCTTGCTCACCACCATCAACTCCTGGTGCATGTGCGGCAAACCGACCGGGATCACCAGTCGTCCACCCGCTTTGAGTTGATCAACCAGCGCGGGTGGAATATGACTGGCCGCAGCTGTCACAATGATAGCGTCAAAAGGTGCTTTTTCCTGCCACCCGCGGTAACCGTTGGCACAGTGCAGTTCAATGTTGTCATACCCCAGCCGGCTAAAGATATTACCGGCTGCCTCGGCAAGCTCGGGTACTTTTTCGATGGTGTAAACCTGCTTGACTATACGTGACAAAACGGCGGCTTGATAACCAGAGCCGGTACCAATCTCAAGCACGATACTCTCCGAGTTGGTATCCATTAAATCCGTCATCAGTGCAACGATGTACGGTTGCGAGATGGTCTGCCCGTGACCAATCGGTAAAGGTCCATTATCATAGGCATGCTTTTTATAATAGTGTGGAACAAACTCGGCACGATCGACTTCCTGCATGGCCTGCATTACCCGCGTATCAAATGCCGACTTGCCAGTATAAGTGGCTGTGTATTCCGCTTCCTGAGCAATCGTATTCAACATTTGCTTGATACCCGCTTTCATTTCACTAACCAGGTTCAGGTCCCTTCACGCCATGATGACAGGTAGGCGTGTTGTGCATCTGTCAGCTCATCAATCTCGATCCCCATCGCCGCGAGTTTTAATCCGGCAATTTCCTGGTCGATCTCGGCAGGCACGTTGTGCACCGTGTTTTCAAGTTTGCCGCGGTTCTCTACCATGTGAATGATACTCAGCACCTGGTTGGCAAAGCTCATATCCATNNCGAATGACCCGGCCATCCTGCAACAAATATTCCTCCACACCAACACGTGGTTTGTGTTTTTCGCGACTCATCGCCTCAAGTGCTGGAATATTGATTTCAACGTTGAAATGACCGGCATTGGCTATGACGCAACCATCTTTCATAACCTGCAGGTGTGTTTCATCAATCACGTGCTTGTCACCGGTTACGGTCAGAATAAAATCGGAAAGTTTCGCCGCTTCGTGCAAGGGCATAACACGGTAGCCATCCATGCTGGCCTCCAGTGCACGTAATGGATCGACCTCGGTCACGATAACGTGTGCACCATGGCCCCTGGCGCGCATGGCGACCCCACGACCACACCATCCATAGCCCACCACGGTAAATGTTTTTCCAGCGAGTAATATATTCGTGGCACGAATAATTCCGTCCAGCGCACTTTGCCCGGTGCCATAGCGATTATCAAATAAGTGCTTGGTCATGGCGTCGTTAACCGCAACAATCGGATATTTGAGAGCCTTTTCCCTGGCCATCGCCCGTAAACGGATCACCCCTGTGGTTGTCTCCTCGGTACCACCGATCATGTCGGCGAGAAGGTCTGTACGCGTTTTGTGTAATTCACTCACCAGGTCTGCGCCATCATCCATGGTAATAACCGGCTGATGTGCCAAGGCCGATTGGATATGAGAATAATAGGTATCGGTATCCTCACCACGAATAGCAAATACCGGTATGCCGTATTCCTTATCGAGTGCTGCCGCAACATCATCCTGGGTACTAAGTGGGTTGCTGGCACACAATACAATATTCGCCCCTGCCACTTTCAAACAACGCGCCAGGTTGGCGGTTTCCGTGGTGATATGCAAACAACCGCTGATACGAAGTCCGTCAAGCGGGATGGTTTTCTCAAAGCGCTGCATCAGACCAGCCACCACGGGCATTTCTTTCATCGCCCAGGCGATACGATCCATGCGCTTACCTGCCAGTGAAGAATCCTTGATATCCGACATCGTCCTACCTGTATTCTAAAAAAATTAATTTAAAACCATTTAATCCAGCGCACCTTGATCCAGGGCAAGCAAAGCACATTTGGTAGCCTGTTTGTCATACAAGCTATTTCAGAACTTGATCAATTAGGTATGCACTTGATCCACGATCGCATCGATATTGAGTGCCTTGTCAGTCTGGACATGGATCACAAAGGGTTCCTCTTCAACGCCAAATGCCTCACGTGACTGCAACTGGTGTTCCAGCACCTGGAGAGTCGCATCCGAGGGATCGTTTGCTGCAGCAGCTCGTTGCGTAATGCGCTCACGCAGGGTTTCCAGGTCCGCGGTGTAATCAAGAATGTAATACGGTTTATTGAGTGAACGCGCCAGCCCGGTAAACTGTTCACGTTGGTATCGCTTCAGGTTTGCCGCATCGATAATCACCGTATAGCCTGCAGACAATAGTTGCCTGGCAATATTAACCAGGGCCTGGTAAGTTTTGCTCGTTGCCTCTGGCGTATAGATGCCCTGCTCGACTTCGCTCGCAGTGGTAACCTTGCTGGTTGCTGAGAACAAACGCTTACGTTCTATATCGGAACGTAACTGAATAGCGGGTATTTTCTCCAGTAGCAACTGGCTCACATAGGATTTACCCGAACCCGACAGACCATGGTTAATCAGCAGGCATGGCGCGGCAGGATGAAGATAATGCTCGGCCAGTTGCAAATACTGTAGACAGTCATCGACTGATTCATGGTATGCAGGCGCACCCGCTTGTTCCTGCCCAGCACGCAACGCATCGACCTTTGCACGAACCATTGCCCGGTAAACTTTATAGAAACTCAGTAATAACAACCCGGCATAATCGCCAGTAATCTCAAGATAACTATTGAGAAAACGTGTCGCCCTGGCTTGTTGTTTACGATCCTCAAGATCCATGATCAAGAAGGCTATCTCACTAATCACATCAATCCAGTAAAAATTCTTGTTAAATTCGATGCAATCAAAAATGACAATATCATTGTTCCAGACCGCAATATTGCGTAAATGCATATCCCCGTGACATTCACGGACGAAACCATTGGCCTTGCGTTGCTGGATCGTTGTAGTGAGTGTATCAAGCTGTGCTGTTGTCCAGTGCTCGATCCTGGCGAGTAGTTGCGTAATACGTTCATCCTGCAAGGATGCGCGAATATGCGAAAAGTTTTCCATCACCGGCTCACGAATATGTTCAAGATCACCAAACATACTGTCAGTCGATGCACTATCAATTGCGAGATGAAACCTGGCAACAGTCTGGGCCAGTTTATCCATCAAGGCGTTATCCAGCCCCTGCGTGGTCAGTAGACGATCAAGCTGGGTCTCCTGGGGAAACTGTTTCATACGCACAGCATATTCGATCACCGGACCATCACCATTGATAACCGGTTGTTGCTCAGTGCCACAAATACGTACCACGTCGAGATAAAGTTGTGGTGCCAGGCGCCTATTCAGCCTGATTTCTTCCTGGCAAAAAAAATGGCGCTTCTCCAGGGTAGAAAAATCCAGGAAACCAAAATTCACCGGTTTTTTAATTTTATAGACATACTCGCCGGTCAGTAGTACCCATGAGATATGCGTTTCGATGACCTCGAACTGCTCAACCGGGTGTTCATAGAGCTGCGGGTTCTGAAGATTACTAATTAATGTCACGGTCTTTTCGTCGCTTGCGGGCTATCCACCTGACTCAGGAGAATATATCACCTGCAGGTCGAGCTCCAGTGACACGCTGCATGGTTATGCTCATCACCCGCTTAAAACAATGGTATGATTGATTTATGGAACTTCCCCAAATCGATGATTATCAGCACCTTTTCCTGAATGATGTCCCGTTGATCGATGTCCGTGCACCGGTAGAATTCAGCCAGGGTGCCTTTCCCAGCGCGCATAACCTGCCGCTGATGGAGGATGATGAGCGGCATCAGGTTGGCATTCACTACAAGGAACATGGCCAGGGTGAGGCCATTGCCCTTGGACATGAACTGGTCAGTGGGAATGCCCGGCAAGATCGCATAAACAAATGGGCCAGTTTTGCACAACAGAACCCGTCCGGTGCCCTGTATTGTTTCCGTGGGGGGCTACGTTCAAAGATCAGCCAGCAATGGATTCATGAATCCACCGGCATCCTCTATCCACGTATCACTGGTGGGTACAAGGCACTGCGCCTCTTCCTCCTGCAGAAACTTGAAAAATCGGCCGGACTGATAAGTCCGATTATCCTGGGTGGGCAAACCGGCTCAGGCAAAACATTGTTTTTGCAACAAATCAAACAGCAGGTTGACCTGGAAGGCATTTTCAACCACCGCGGTTCGGCATTTGGTAAGCATGCCTTGCCACAGCCCAGCCAGATTGATATCGAGAATAACCTGTCAATCACCCTGCTGAAACATCTTCATAATAAAATTACCAGGCTTCTCCTCGAAGATGAGGCGGCCAACATAGGATCACGTCGCATTCCGCCCGTCCTGATGCAGGTAATCACGTCATCGCCTCTCGTTGTACTTGAAGTTGCATTTGAACAACGAGTGAATAATATCTTCCAGGAGTATATTGTCGATTCGCTCGCCGAGTACCAGGCCATACACGGAACGTTTGTTGGTTTTCAGAACTGGTCATCCAACCTGCTTTTGGCAGTTGATAACATCAAGCGCCGCCTCGGCGGTTCTCGTTACCAGGAGTTAAAGGCCTTGATGGAACATGCCATCGAACAACATGCGACTCACCACGATAAGGAACAGCACCGTGAGTGGATTACCTATTTACTTAAGGAATACTATGACCCCATGTACAGCTATCAACTGGATAAAAAAGTAGATCGGGTCATGTTTCGTGGCGAACCAGAGGCAGTACTGGATTACCTTGCACAACAGGACATCACTTAACTTCTGTGTGCAACTGGTTTTGTATTTTTGTCCGGTGGATAAGACGGTTTTGTTAAGATAAACCACATACCATATGACATAAGTGCACCGACCAGCAAATAGACCCACCAGGCCCAACCACTATAAATCAGCATTAACGCAAAACTGATTAGCATCATGCCAATAGCCGCGAGCTTGGCAGACCATGGGATCACATGATATTGCTGCCAGCGTTGCAAAGGTGGGCCAAAAATACGGTGGTTGTATAACCAGTTGTGAAAGCGATCGGAACTCTTTGAAAACATCCACAGGGCAAGCAACATAAACGGGGTTGTCGGTAATACTGGCAAAAATGCGCCGGCGACCCCGGTGCCAAAAAAAATCCATCCAATAATAAAGTACAGTGGTTTAAGGCCCTGCATGATTTTGTTTCACAGGCTAAATGCGCTGCGAATAACGTTCCTTGGCAGTAAAACGATCAGCTGGTAACACTCCGACGGTACGCGGATAGATATGTTCATTGAGGTAAATCATTTCCTCGTTTAACAGGTCTTCCGGCAGGTCACGATACCAGGCCTTACGCTTACCGTTCCCACCAGGACTCCAGCGATAACCACGCTTTTTCAGTTCGTCTTTCATTTCAAATGGTGCACGTTCCGCCCACAGGCGAACGTCCACACGGCGTGCATTATCCAGCAGGCGCTTGAGCACTGGTTCACCACTAGCCGGTAATTGACGGCTAAGGATTTCGATCCCTGCCAGGCAATCGATGGTCGCCCGATGTCCTTCAAAAAAGAATCCGTATTTGTAGGCAAGATATTCGAGCTTGACGCCTTCCATACCTTCTTCATTCCAGTTTATATCCTGTATTGAACATCCCCAGCTGATATTTTTAAAATCATCCAGCAGGTTTTCACAAAAAGGGCGATCAAAACGCGCGTTATGTGCAATCACGATAACGGCTTCACTGAGCATGTTACTGACACTGGCCAGATCAATCGCCTGCCCTTTCACCATCTCGTCAGTGATACCCGTGATCTTGCTGGCGATCTCGGGGATAGGCATACCCGGATCCTGCAGGGCGTTGTACTCAGGTAACAACCGATAAATATGTCCGTCGCTGTCAAACTCAAACGGCACCATGGCCAGTTCAATAATTTTATCGGATCCCAGATCCATGCCGGTTGTCTCGGTATCTAGAAAAATGCCGACCTTTATATCTTTTGCTGTATCAGCAACATGATAATGATCAACCGGCTCAAAGCGCTTGATGACTTTATAGTTGCCGGTCGCCGTAAGTTGCTCAATCAGTTCTTCTTCTTTGCCTGTCATCAAGTTCAAGCCTGTCCAGTGTGTTAAATTGTTATCGATACCCTGGTAAATTAAACGTAATAAAGTATTTCTCAGGTGCCTTGTTTTACCTTGTTTTTATCGGACGCGTGATCGGGATTGCTCGCTTGCGCATCTTTGACTATGAATTCACTGAACCTTGGCCAGATCTTTTCCATTCGCTCGCGCATGGACGTTTGCAGTCCCATGGCAAATTCCATGAACGCCTTGGCGACCAGTGACAACTCTTTTCCCTTTGGGTAAACCATGAACCATTGTCGCAAAATCGGAAAGCCTTCCACATCGAGAATCGCGATAGGTCCCTTGGTCCCCTCCAGGGTTAGCGTATGCAGAGATAGTACCGATATGCCCAATCCACCGATAATGCCATGAATAATCGCTTCGTTACTACCGAGCTCCATACGTACCTGCGGGCGCAAACCAAGCGAATTAAAAACGCGCAGGGTCGCATCACGGGTACCGGATCCCGGTTCGCGCAGAATAAAAGGTTCTTTCGCGATACGCGCCAGGGTAATATTTTTCTGTCCGACCAGCGGATGATCTTTCGGCGCCAACACAACCAGTGGATTAGGCGCAAAAGGAAAGGACTCGACCTCGATATCTTCTGGTGGTGCCTGTCCCATGATGTAAAGGTCATCCTCATTATTACGCATACGTTCTATGATGCGATCACGGTTGGTCACCTTGAGCGCGACCTCGATACCCGGATACATCGCACTGAATTGTCCAAGCACTTCAGGGGCAAAGTACTTAGCATTTGTGATAGCGGCAAGACGCAAGCGACCGCGTTTAATGCCTTTAAGATCGGAGATTTTCATTTCCAGGTTGGATAATGTTTTAAAAATATCGCGACAGGCTTCAAATAGCTCAAGTCCTACTTCAGTAGGTTTCACGTTGCGGCCCACCTGTTCAAACAAGGGCAAACCGACAACGCCGGCAAGCTTTTTGATCTGCATGGAAACCGTCGGCTGGGTCAGGAACAACTCTTCGGCTGCACGGGTAAAACTGCCAAGCCGCACGATCGTTTCAAACACCTGCAACTGACGTAGCGTGGCATGTCGAATCAGGTAATCCGGAATAGAGCCCGTTGCGTGAACATCATCGGGTGTGCTGGTCATACTGCATACCTCGTTAAAGTGTGCCTGTCGCAACAGACCACTAAATAGTAAAAATGAATAACACTTAAATTATAGTCGATGAAAAAGTTACTATAAATAGATATTTTACTATAGATAGTCTGAAGCCAGACGACTGTCTTACACACTGACGGGACAAGTATCAGTGACAGCCTGGCCACGCGCACCGGGTCGAAGCGAATCAAGCCTCTTGTTGTTTTGCCTCGTCCGCGGCTTCTTTTTCAAAGCGGGCTTCAAGCTCACGCAACGCGGTATTTTTACTGGCAAAGATATTGTCCTGTCCGATCACCTGGTCCATGCCGGCTTTTTCCAGTGCCTCGCGCACCGGTTGTTTGAGACCGGCCACTGCCAGAGTCACTCCGGCGTCACTGAGTTCGTTACCCATGGCACGGATCTTTTCAATACCGGTGGCATCAATCCAGTTGATACCGTGTCCCAATACCAGGATAGCTCGCGTCTCGGGGAACTCGCTCAAGGCTTTCAGAATGGCCTGCTCGAAATGCGCAGCGTTGATAAACACTAGTGAGGCATCAAAACGTAACACCACAAAGTATTTACTGACGGGCTGCAAATCATGCGTAACAGCACCAGCCAATGAACCATTGGCGGTGAGACCCATGACTTCACTACGTGGCTTCATTGTATTGAGCAAAAACACAATGACGGTCAGAATGACACCAATGATAACGCCGTCTGCCAGTTTGGGAGCCAGGCTCAATGTCGCAATAAACGTCACCACACCAACGATACCATCAGCCATCCGTACTTTGAGAGCACAAAGCAGAGACTTCACATCAATCAAGCTGAATACCGCGCTCATTACAATCGCGGCCAGTACGGCCATTGGCAAGTGATACAGGTACTCAGTCATAAACAGCATCACCAGGGTCACGCCCAGCGCACTCACAATGGCATAAAAGCCGGTACGTGCACCGACCCGCGCGGCCACCGCCGATCGAGAAAAGGAACCACTCACGGTGTAAGACTGGAAGAAACTGCCCACGATGTTTGCCAGGCCCTGACCAATCAACTCCTGGTTTGGATTCAATTTCTCGCGTGTCTTGGCCGCCAGTGCACGTGAAATCGAGGTGGCTTCCATAAAACCAATCATCGCCATGATGAAGGCGGTCGCAAATAATCCCGAGATCAAGCCAAAATCAATTAAGGGTACAGTAAAGCTTGGTATACCACTTGGGATATTACCCACGACGCGGCCACCACCGGAGAGTTTGAATTTGTCACCGTCGGTACCGGACCAGCGCCAGACCGTACTGAAGAAACCCGGATTCTCGGCTTTCTTATAAACAACCTTGCCACCATCTGTTGTTTGCGGCACCAGTGCAACCTGGAATGCATCCACCCGCTGGTTGTTAATGCTGTATTTCAGGCCTTTCTCCTCACCCGTCAAACGCAACAACTTGGCTTGCAACCGGTAACGCTTATTCGCACCCAGGTCAGTTTCAAGCTGGCTGTTAATGGTCTGCTGTTCGTGTTTTATCTTGTTGAGCTCCGCCTGGTTGGCCACCAATTTTTCATATTTTTCACGAACCTCGCTATTCACAATCTGTTGTGGTGAAACAGTCTCTATCTTTTCAAACTTGATAAATACGCTGATAACCGTCGCAACGATCACCACGATCAACACACCGGGCAATTGCGGGAAATACTTGCGCAGTAACTTCAAGGCAATCAGCGTGGTCACGCCAAATATCAATGTTGGAATGTGCGCAATTGGTATTTGTTCTACCACACGCCACAAATCCAGCAGGAAAGTATCTGAACGGGGCATGGGAACATTTAAAAAGCCATTCACCAGTGACAATCCGATAATTAATGCCGCTGCATTGGTAAAGCCCACGATGACGGGATGCGAGGCAAGATTAATCAGTACCCCCATGCGAAACAGCCCAAGCAAAAAGCGAAGAATACCCACCAGCAATGCCAGCGTCAGGGAATACTGGATAAACTCCTCGCTACCACGCGTAGCCAGTGGTTCGATAGCCGCGGCCGACATCAACGACAACATCGCAACCGGACCCGTATGCAAAAAACGTGATGCACCCCATAACGAAGCGATCACCACAGGAAGGAAAGAAGCGTAAAGGCCATACACCACGGGTAGACCGGCCAGCGTTGCATACGCCATGCTCTGTGGTACCAGGATCATGGCAACGGTAATACCGGCAATAAGATCTGCTCGCAGATTTTCAGCACTCGGTGGTAGCCAGCGTAAAAATGGGAATAGCTTGGTCAAACTGATGTTCATTCTATTTTCTTCTTTCTTTCACTAATGTTCGAATTCGCTGTCTTCAAAAAGCAGCAACGGGCGCTCAGCTACAGGCCTTAACCTGTACCTGGCGCCCATGCGGGAGCAATTGAATGTTGCTGGTGAAAGAGGTGCTTAGGCGGTCTTGATGTCGCTCTTTTCGCCTTGTTTGGTCTCTTTCTCAAGCTGCTGTGCGGCTTCGCCTTGCTTGGTAACAACTACGACGACAGGCACCGGCAGCAGGTTCTTGTCCTTCGGGCCGTTGATGTATCTGTGGGCCAGGTAACCGGTATCCTTACAAGCCAGGAAGGCAATCTCCGGATGACCTTTCAGGTAACGGGCCAGGCGTGAAATCGGGTCCCCTGTCAGGGCTTTCAGCTTCATGCTGATACCAGCCTCCAGCAACGCTTGCTCATAATTCTTCAGCAATGCGCGGGCGGTATTTTCGGTCTGAAAGGTAATGACAGTCAAATCGTGTTTCAGGTTGGCACAGGTCTGAATCGTGTAGTTCATGACCTCTTCAGGCAGTTCACTGCCCATGAACAGGCCAACGCGGCGGCGATTGCCACCTTCGCTTGCATCAAAGGTGATAGCCTCTACATTGACCGGCTTGGCATAGACCGGCGCATTGTTCAGGTGTGCTGCTTTTTGACGCATGGTCATATATTCACCAGCATTGGCATGTTCGAAGCCATTTAACATTTGCTTCAGTATGTTTTTCAATTTGCTCATGGTTTGCTCCAAATGTAAAATTTTTTAGACATAATACATATAGCAACGGCCATGCCAGAATTGTTTTAATAATAAAAACAATAGGTTAAGTAGATCCGGGTATTCCAGCTGTTACGATCTGCAACGATCAGTCTGATTTGCAGACATTATACACTGTAACACTGTTGTAATCTGCAACAGTATGTACAACAAGGGTGGGTTTGAGCATAAATGACCAGTTTAGTTAGCAAGATCACGACCTCTTATGGCCTGTCCAAGATAGCGCTGCTGATTTTTGTGGGGGTAGTCATCGCGGACCTGCATTACCTACAGACCCAAATCGTGGAAGGAGAGGCAGTAAATGACTTTTTCACCACCACCCAGGAAATCCGCTTCGATGAGAAAAACCTTTTCCTGTATCACCACGATTCTGACTATGACAAACTGCAACACCAACTCAATACTGCTCAAAATATACTCAGCGAAAATCGGCGAGTCTTTAGTGAAGTTGCCAGCGACAAGGAGTTAGATCAGGTCAACACCCTGCTGGATGACTACCGTCTACAACTTCAACAGTACATGGAGTTGAGTGAATCAGCCCGCCTGGGAATGCAGGACAAAATCCGCGTGACAGGTCATGCAATCACGGAGTTGATTCGCGACTTTAACCAACGTATACGTGTGGTGCTTACCAAGACCACACAGGTGGCTGCACGCACACTCATGATTGCCTCGGTAACAGTCATCTTACTGGGTATTCTCAGCGCGATGTTCATGGTACGCCGTGTTGTTCGACCATTGCGGGATCTGGAAAAACAACTGGATGAACTGGCCGAGGGCAACGAGGAGACGCTGACCCTGCCCTCGCAGGATAAGGAAATCCAGTCCTTCGTGCATCACTTTAACTCGATGCTAGATCGCCTGCGTGCCCAGCAGAACCAGACACGGCAACATGAAAAAGCGGCCGCACTTGGTGTGCTCGTCTCAGGCGTGGCCCACGAACTGAATAATCCCTTGTCCAATATCTCCACCTCGGTACAGCTGCTGCTGGAAGACGACGGAACGACTCGCGATGACCTTCGCCGACAATGGCTGGCCCACGTGGACGGCGAATGTGAACGTGCCCGGCGAATTGTGCGTCGCTTGCTGGATAGCGTCCGCCAACCGACACTTCACATGCAATCACACAATGCGGATACCCTCGTGCAATCTGCTGTGCTGTTGATCCATCGCCAGCTGCCACCAACCATTTATCTGCATATCGAAGACATTCCGGCTACTCCACTGTTGGTCGACCGCGAACGCATGCAGCAGGTATTCATTAACCTGATTCGCAACGCCGTGGATGCCGGTGCACAAAACATCTCGGTCGTCGGTCGCGAAACGACCTGGGAAGACAGTATGCCTGCTAATACCGACTACCTGGTCGGTGATATCGAGCCGATTCGGCATGCGACAGGCGTGATGCTATTCGATATCGAGGATGACGGACCCGGCATCTCGAAGGAACACCTGGCACAGATTTTTAACCCGTTTTTTACCACCAAATCCAGTGGCGAAGGTACCGGACTCGGTTTATATCTGGTAGAAGAGATTATCAGCGAACATAATGGCTGCATGTCGGTGGAAAACCGCGAACAAGGGGGAACACGTTTCATGGTCTGGTTACCATTGCCACACAAAGAGGAGACAGCAAGTGAGTGAGGACTCACCACATATCCTGCTCATCGATGACGAGGCGATTGCCCTGGCTAACCTGACACACGTGTTCGAAAAAGAAGGTTACCAGGTCACGGCCTGCAAGGATGGTGAGAGCGGGTTGGCCGAGATGCAAAAGCAGGAATTTGACCTGGTGCTGACGGACCTGCGTATGCCGGGCATCGATGGCATGGACGTATTGCGACATATTCGTGAAACCACTCCAGAAGTGCCCGTCATCATGATCACCGGACATGCCTCGCTCGATTCGGCGGTCGATGCCATGAAGGCCGGTGCCTATCATTATATATCCAAACCATTTCGACTCGATGAAGCTCGCGAGGTTGTGCGTGGCGCCCTGAACCTGCGCAAGATCAAGCGTGAAAACAGCGAACTCAAACAACGCATTAGCGATCTTTCTAATCAAACCACCATCATTACACAGGACCTGGGCGTACAACGCCTGTTGGAAACCGCCCGCCAGATAGCAGAGTCAGATGCAAGCATAGTGATTCATGGCGAGTCCGGTACCGGCAAAGAGTTACTTGCCCGGTTTATTCACCAGCATAGCCAGCGTGCCAATGGACCGTTCGTGGCCTTCAACTGTGGTGCATTGCATGAAGAAATTGCTGCTAGCGAATTATTTGGTCATGAAAAAGGGGCCTTCACCGGTGCTACCGCGACCAAGATTGGCCTGTTTGAAGCGGCCGAGGGGGGTACCCTGTTCCTGGATGAAGTGGCTGAAATGCCATTGATGATGCAGGTTAAACTACTACGCGTACTCCAGGAACGCGAGTTAATGCGCGTGGGTTCAACCAAACCTATTCCAGTCAATGTACGGGTGGTGGCGGCCAGTAACCGTGACCTCAAAACCGCGGTTGAGGAAGGCCGCATGCGCAATGATCTTTATTTCCGTCTTAACGTGGTGACACTTTCATTACCACCGTTACGTGAACGCCGCGATGATATTCCACTGCTTGCCTACTACCTGTTACGCAAGTTCTCCACCATGATGGATCGCGATGTCAGCGAGATTTCGCCAGAGGCAATGCAACGATTGATGGAATACGATTACCCGGGAAATATACGCGAACTCTCCAATTTTATAGAACGTGGCGTCGCGCTCGCACAGGATAACACGCTTGATGTAGAACACCTGCCCCAAAGCTTGGGATCATTGACAGTCAGGGTCTTTAAACCCGAAATGGCCGCCACGCCAAGTACCCTGGAAGAACAGGAAACAGAACACATCCTGAATGTGTTAAAAATGGTGGACGGTAACCGTACCAAGGCCGCTGAAATGCTGGGTATCGATCGCGTCTCGTTATGGCGTAAACTCAAGAAACTCGGAATTGATTCGAAGT
Organism: Proteobacteria bacterium UBA6492; assembly: GCA_002436485.1. Lineage (GTDB taxonomy): Bacteria > Pseudomonadota > Gammaproteobacteria > UBA6429 > Thiohalophilaceae > UBA6492. The sequence continues at coordinate 1,552 of DJMK01000184.1, read as the reverse complement.
AACGACCTGCTCTTTCCTGCTACCAAACCAACCGAAAGATTAAAAGATTAATCCGGCCAGATCCGCCCGCCTGACTGGTAAGCATCACTTCCGCGTCTGGAATATCCACCACTGGCAGCTTTAGGTGCTGGCTTGCGAGCAGCCGGTTTTGCAGCAGGTGTGGAAGCTGTGGGTTTGCTCTGCGCCTTGGGTGCGCTGCTTGCTGTCGTGGGTTGATGACTTTGAGCGCTGGCTGATTCTTTAGTTTTACGCATGGAATCCATTAACTTGGCTCTTGTCTTGTCTTTCGTGCTCATTAAATCAATACCTCTTTGAGTAAGTTTTCAAGTTCTTCGGCGGCGTCGGCACCACGGCGGCCAATATCAAACACGCTTTTGCCTTCAAGTGCAGTGGCACGATAGATCGCACGTCGACGAATACCGGTTTTAGCCACGGGGAGTTCGATTTCTTCCGCGGCTTCACGTACCAACCGCGATAAGGTGGTGCGCGTTTCCAGCTGGTTCAGTATTAACATGGCGCGCAGTGCCGGGTTGACTTCGCGTGCCTCTTCAATGGCCCGTTCAGTATGCACGGTTGCCCACAAGTCTACCGGGGAGGGTTGTACTGGAATGAGCGCTATGTCACATGCACGCAACACTGTGTTGGTTTGAGGTGCATGTACCGACGGGGGACAGTCAATTACCAGGCAATCATACTGGCCTTTGAGTGCAAGGATTTGCCCTGATAGATCATCACCTGCTTCATACACACTCAATGTGCTGTCATCATCGGTGAACGCCCGCCACTGCATGGAAGAACCTTGCGGGTCGGCATCCAGCACTGCGGTATTGCGATCACGAGCAATACCCGCTGCAATATTGACTGACAGGGTAGTTTTGCCAGCGCCGCCCTTATTACCAACCAAAGCAATAACGGGCATGACCGGGCCTACTTGGATGAATGCTCGGCTAACAATGCGTCGAGCTGCTCTGCAAAACGGTGTTGCTGTTCAGTGAGCGGTGTATCGCGATCGTCAGCATGAATTGTGATATTGACATAGTCTTTGCCAAAGCCCATGTCAGGATAGAAACCTTCTTTTTCAGACAGTTCTGCTGCCTTATCAAGAAAATCTCTGAGTGTTTGATAATCTGGGAATTCGTAACGACGCTCCAGGCGAAGGGGGCGTTTTCGCTCCTGCCACTGGTTGCTGTTCGTCATAGACAACTCCTCAGAACGTTGCACCTGGGTCTGCACTCTGCCCTTGAATCTCCTTGATCCACTTGGCGAGATGCTCACCATGCGCCATCTCTTCTTTTAATAAAGCCTCAAAAAACAGGCGGTTACCATGATCCCCTATTCGGGCACAATGACTCGCTGCCTTGCTGTACAACTTAACCAGCTCGTTTTCGAACTTATGATTTTGCTGTAACAACTCTATCAAATTGTTGCCTAGACTGACAGGCCGAAGTTGTGATGCATTGGGCGCTGCGCCCAATGCAATCATACGACTGATGATTCTTTCTGCGTGTCCGAGCTCTTCACTGGCCTCGTTTTTGAACTCCCTGGCCGCCTC
>DJMK01000166.1:7595-25858 GCA_002436485.1 Proteobacteria bacterium UBA6492 | reverse complement strand
AGTGGACTCGAGGAAGAACGCCGACTTTGTTATGTCGGCATTACCCGGGCCAAGCAGACGCTTTACGTCACCTATGCCGAACAGCGGCGGCTGCACGGCATGGATAACTTCTCTCAGCCCTCACGATTCATTTCGGAAATTCCGCAGGACTTCGTCGAAGAGGTGCGGCCGCGCGTCAAGGTATCAAGGCCAATGCATGCGCCGCACCTCTTCGACGAAGTCCTGCGGAATTTCCGAAATGAATCGTGAGGGCTGAGAGAAGTTATCCATGCCGTGCAGCCGCCGCTGTTCGGCATAGGTGACGTAAAGCGTCTGCTTGGCCCGGGTAATGCCGACATAACAAAGTCGGCGTTCTTCTTCCAGTCGGCCGGGTTCTTCCATGGACAGGCGATGTGGAAACAGGCCTTCTTCCATGCCACATAAAAAAACCTGCTTGAACTCAAGGCCCTTGGCCGAGTGCAAAGTCATTAGCTGTACGCAATCATCCCATTCGTCACCCTGCCGTTCACCGGCTTCCAGTGCGGCATGCGCAAGAAAGGCCATAAGCGGGTCCATGCCCTCGGTTTCTTCGTCAAGGTCTTCTTCGGAAAAATTTCGCCCGGCACTAACAAGTTCCTCGAGGTTTTCCAGCCGCGCACGACCACGCTCGCCTTTTTCTTTTTTATAGTGTTCCAATAGACCGCTGTCATGAACAACGTGTTCAATCTGTTCATGCAGTTCCAGTCCATCAATGGATTGTTTTAATCTTTCAATTAGCTGAATAAACTGTTGCAACGCATTGAGTGCGCGCGCTGCCAGTTGCTTCTGCTCAATAAGATGGTATGCCGCCTGCCACATGGACACACCACTGTTACGGGCGGCTTGACGAATACTATCCACGGTACGTGCACCAATACCCCTTGTTGGAACATTTACAATACGTTCAAACGAGGCATCGTCCTGGTAGTTACTAACCAGCCGCAGGTAAGCCAGCGCATCCTTGATTTCCTGGCGCTCGAAGAACCGCAGGCCACCATAAACACGGTATGGTATAGCACGTTGAAACAGGCTTTCTTCAATCACGCGTGACTGTGCGTTGGAGCGATACAAAACGGCACACTCACTGCGCAGACCGCCCTTATCCACCCAGTCCATGATGCGTTCAACGATAAACTGTGCCTCGTCCATTTCATTAAACGCCGCGTATAACTTGATAAACTCGCCATCACTATCTGCAGTCCATAATTCCTTACCGAGGCGATCATGGTTATGCGCAATCAGGCCATTGGCTGCTTTCAAAATATTGCCGGTAGAACGGTAGTTTTGTTCCAGCCTGAAAGTGGAGACGTTGGCAAAATCTTTACTGAACTGGTGAATGTTTTCCACCCGTGCNNGATGTGTTTAAAGCGTGCCTGGTAATTATGCAAAATGTCCGGACGTTTTAACCACAACTCGTGACTGCGCAACATCAACTCGGCAAAATCCACCAGGCCGGTTCGACGACAATAGGCTTCGTACTGCGCATAGATCTCGATCATGTAACGCAAATGCGGATCGTTCTGGTGATCCAGGTGCTCGGGTCGTAGCCCTTCATCCTTACGGGCATTGATAAACCACTGTGATTCTTTTGGTGGAAACTGCCCGTCATCCAGCCCCATCTCGCGGATGACACGCTTGACTACACGGTGTTGATCATCACTGTCCATCACCTGGAAATTCTGCGGCAACTCGGCTTCTTTCCAGTGTGCTCGTAACAGGCGATGTGAAATACCGTGAAAGGTACCCACCCACATGCCGCTGGCAGGGATACCCAGCAATTGCTCGATACGGCCGCGCATTTCACCGGCCGCCTTGTTGGTAAAAGTAACTGCGAGTAAACCATACGGGGTCACACCCTCGGCAGCCAGCAGCCAGGCAATACGATGAACTAGTACTCGTGTTTTGCCACTGCCCGCGCCAGCGAGAACCAGGATATTACCGGGGGGAGCACAAACTGCCTGCCGCTGGGCATCGTTGAGGGGATCGAGAATATTGGAAACATCCATACCGTGATTCTACCAAACCCGTAAAGTGGTTTGTGGTTTAGTGCTCAGGTTGCGCCATCAGGGTAAGACAGCGGGTAAAAGCTTGGTAAGTGCCTGTTTTTCACTAACGGCGCTGCCCGTCAGTGCAAAACCCAGCAAATCTTCGCCGGCTTTAAACAGTGCTTTGACACCATCGGGAAGCGCCTCGACTTCCCATTCACCCGGTGCCTCAAACGGCGGTGGTGACACCACCACTGGATGTGCCGGGGTTTTCACCACGACTGGCATTGCCGGGTAGACTACCTCGGTTGCTTCACCGGTTAACGTAGCAGCCAGTGCACGCGCACAATGCATTAACGGCATAACAAATGGTAACACCAGGTCTTCGACTTCAGCGCAGTCACCCAGCGCGTAGATGTCCTCATTACTGGTTTGCAAGTAACGATTGGTGACAATGCCGCGATTGGTTTGCAGTTCTGACTGTTTAGCTAACGATAGATCGGGTTTCAGACCGATGGCAGACAAAACGACATCGACAATAATTTCATTACCGCTCTTAAGAGAAAGGCGGAATTGATCTTGCTGCTTGTTAATCGCCGTTACCAACGTCTGCAAATGCCACTGCACACCTAGCGCAGCCAGTGCTTCCTGTAACATGTTGCCTGCTTCACTTGGTAAAAGTCGTCCCAGTGGTGCATTGTCGGGTCCAATTACATGTACTTCATAGTCAGCGCCGGCCAGGTCGTTGGCAAACTCACTACCAATTAAACCGGGCCCAATGATGGCAATGGATTTTTTACCGGCGACAGTCTCGCGAAAATGTGCATAGTCCTGGAGATCATTAACCGTAAGCACCTGGTTAGCCGCATCACCGTCCATGGGAAACTGAATTGGCACAGCACCGGTTGCCAGTACCAGTTTGTCATATGCCAGCGTTTCACCGGAATCCAGCTGAATTATTTTTTGCTGTGTGTTGATACTTGTGACAGAAGAGTGCGTATGAATGGAGGCATTGAGATCCTGTTGCATCTTGTCGGCATTCGCCATAGGCAAATCCGATGCCAGCTTGTCCTTGGCAAAACCATTAGACAGCATCGGCTTTGAATAAAATGCGCCGTCATCACGCGTAACGAGTGTTAATGCAACCTGCTCATCACGTTTGCGAATTTCACGCGCCAGGTTATAACCCGCGAGACCAGTACCAATAATGATGATAGGTTTTGACATAGCTTTTAATATGCTGAGGACAGGATTACTGCAAGTTATTCATTTAACCAGATGAGAGTGCAATAGCTTTTAAATTTCTACCATTTCAAAATCGTCTTTACCGGCACCACACTCAGGGCATTGCCAGTCATCAGGCACGTCTTCCCATTTTGTTCCCGGTGCGATGCCATCTTGTGGCCAGCCTTCTGACTCGTCATACACCAGCCCACAAATAACGCACTGCCATTTTTTCATTCACTTACTCCTTCAATGTCTTTAAGATCATTGCCAAGCAGGCCATGGTAGCAAAAAGTCAAAGCCAGATGTCGTACAAACCAGCAAGGCATTACTTATATATAGGTATGGTGTGTCTAATCACAAGCGTGCCGGGGCAGCTTTTGGCCAGCGACAAGGTTAGCTATGAAACGATTGCCACCACCGATCAAAACGAAATAACGGCAGAAATACATCATAGCGACGGTAATATCATTTTCATCTGGCAACCGCATGAGCGCGGCCTGCAGGAAATCGACCGGCAATTTGCGCGTGGACTGGCCCGGCAGGGTATTGAGGTCTGGTTAACCGATTTACTGGAGGCCTGGTTCCTGCCCAACACGGCCAGCAACATGGACAAGCTACCAGCCACGGCGTTTTCAGCATTGATTGCCGCTGCCCGTACAACCGGTAAACGCATAGTTGTTGGCGCCAGTGGTCGTGGCACCGTGCCGGCTTTGCGTGGCATCCGACAATGGCAACTCGAACATCCCGGCTCTAGCATACCTGCCGGCGTGGTCATGGTTAGCGCCAAGCTATTCGTGGAAACGCCGGATCCTGGCCTGGCCGGCACACTGTTACCAATCGTTGAAGCGACCAACATACCCATTGTCTTGTTACAACCGAACAAGTCACCGTGGTTCTGGAAACTGGAGCAAACAACCAGTGGTCTGGAAAAAAGTGGCAGCGAGGTATTCATTTGGCCCATTGGTGATGTGCGCGATCGCTTTTACTTCCGTCCCGATGCGACAGACTACGAGATTCAGCTCGCTGCCAGGTTTCACCAACAACTCGCCAGCTCGATAAAGTTACTTGGCAAGTTAGATCCTGTTGCTCGACAGGCCAAAACCGAATCCACACCCGCACCCAGCACAAGCGACCGGAATAAGGAACGTGTATTAGAAGTGTTCAAAGGCAAACCGGAACCACCGCCACTTGTTTTGCCCGATTTACGGGGCAACATGTTTGATTTGAATTCACTACGTGGCAATGTTGTACTGGTAAACTTCTGGGCGACATGGTGTCCGCCCTGTGTACACGAAATGCCATCCATGCAACGCCTCACCGATCATTTCGGAAAACAACCTTTTACCATCCTGGGCGTGAATATGGCGGAAGAAAAACAGGATATAGCAGAATTTTTACAAAACAGGGTTTCAGTTTCATTCCCGATTATCATGGACAAGAATGGCACAGCCCTGAAAAACTGGAAGGTATTTGCCTTTCCAACCAGCTACGTGCTGGATAAGCGGGGTAGAATTCGATATGCATTATTTGGTGGTATCGAGTGGGACACACCGGATACCATTAACAAAATCCAGGAGCTACTCGATGAATAACCTGTTCAAGGATGATGTATGCTGACACTGTATCAGTTCCCGATATCACACTATTGTGAAAAGGCGCGCTGGGCACTTGATTATAAGGGGCTCAATCATAATATCATTAACCTGTTACCGGGTGAGCATGTCAAAAAAATCAAGGCAATTGCGCCAAACAGTGAAGTGCCAGTCCTGCAGCAGGATCAGGAAATTATCCAGGGCTCGGGCAATATCATTAGTTGGTTAGACGAACGATATCCCGCCACACCGCTAACACCTGTCGATTTAGAAAGCAAAACCCAGGCATTCGAATGGGAACACTATGCGGATGAAAACATTGGCCCGCACATAAGATTATATTTTTATCACTACCTGCTGGAAGAGCCTGCGCTTACCGTGCCCATGCTTACACAGGGGCAACCCTTTCACAAACGGTTACTGTTTCGAGTGATTTATCCAAAAGTGCGCTCCATCATGCGACAACATATGAAAATTAATGAGCGTACTGCTCGCATATCACTAAAAATTCTTGAACGCGCCATTAATAAATTGCATGCACATTACGCACAACAAGATTTCCTGGTCGGCGATCAGTTCAGCCGCGCTGACCTTGCAGCTGCTTCACTACTTGCACCGTTAGTCGAACCTGGTAAATACGGCATCACCTGGCCGACACACTACCCTGAAGAGTTGCAACAAACTATTAATAACTTTCGTGATCGACTCGACTGGGTTGACCGACTCTACCGCCTGTACCGATAATTCACCTGTACTCATATCTTTACTGGCTTTGCAATGGAACATTTTATCTGGAACACCGACCCGGTTATTTTTTCAATCGGTGGACTATCATTAAGATGGTATGGCCTGTTATTTGTCTCTGGCTTCCTGATTGGTTTTTATATCATGAGCTGGATCTTTCGCCAGGAAAATAAGAATACTGCAGTACTGGATCGCTGGCTGTTTTATATTTTTGTCAGCGCAGTAATCGGTGCGCGTCTTGGTCACTGCCTGTTTTATGATCCGGCTTACTACCTGGCCAATCCGCTGGAAATCCTGTTTGTCTGGCAAGGTGGACTGGCCAGTCATGGCGGAACAGCTGGCGTCCTGTTTGGTACCTGGTTGTTTAGCCGCAGCTTCGATGAATCATTTCTATGGTTACTGGATAGACTCGCTATTCCAACCGCCCTGGCTAGTGCGTTGATTCGACTGGGCAATTTTTTCAATTCCGAAATAACCGGTATAGAAACAGACAGCCCTCTGGGTATTGTGTTTGCGCGCATCAGCGACAAGCCACTACACCCCGCGCAGCTGTACGAATCGCTCAGCTACCTGCTGACCTTTGTTGTACTGTACTATATATATAGAAGGTATCGAGCTACCACGGCTGATGGGCTGTATCTCGGCATCATGATGCTCGGCATCTTTGCCTCTCGCTTCATGATCGAGTTTCTCAAACCGGAATATGCCAGCTATGACATCGGAATCATGCTAAACCTTGGTCAACTACTGAGCCTGCCGTTTATCCTGCTAGGCGCGACCATGATCATTTATTCGCTAACCAAAAACCGTAAACCGACAATCCCATGATAAGCATCTACAACGCGACTTCCACCACCGAAGCACACCTGATCAAGGGCTTGCTGGAACAACACGGTGTCGAAGCCCAGGTATCCGGTCATTACTTGCAAGGTGCACTCGGTGAACTCCCGGTAATCGACCTGATACAGGTGATCGTTGACGAGAATGACGAGGAGCGTGCGCTAAAGGTAATCGAAGATTACGAAGCAGGTAAATATGCGATCAGTGATGATGAAGATAATTAGCTACCTGGTACCGCTCAGCAGCCTGCTGTTGTTTAGCGCCTGTGCAACAAAAGATCCGAACAGCAGCGCCAGGGAGATAAACAAAGAGTGTATCATTGAAATGGAAGCAGCCAGAACTGCGATTCACCTGCGTGACAAGGGCAAAACACAACAGGAAATGGCAGCCACACTTCCGCCCCTGGAAAAAAACAGCAGCCGCTTACTGGTGCAGCTACATCAGATCATTGAAGAAAGCTATCGTTATCCACAACTCAACGAAGTCATCTATCCAACCTATCGTTTCGAACTTTGCGTCCGTCAACTTACCAACAAACCCTATCCTCGCGATATCAAAACGGCCTTTACGAACCTTATGGATTGTCAGCAAAAATATGGCATGAATGCCTCAACCAAAGCCACACGTTGTGTCTCTGCAGTCTTTGAGAAAAATTCCTAACTGTCAGCTACTAGATAAAAACCCTGTTTAACAAAGAGGCATCAATTGGCAGAGCTCGGGAGTACCATTTATTTACTTGCTGCTGTACTGGCAGTCGTAGCCTTTATTTATTCTTCTGTCGGACTTGGCGGCGGTTCTTCCTATACAGCGCTAATGGCTATCGCGGGAGTGAGCTATCTTGCCATTCCGGGAATATCACTGGTACTAAACCTGTTTGTCAGCTCGGTTGGCAGTTACAACTTTATTCGTCATCGTCATGCACGACCGCGCCTTGTGCTACCTTTTTTGTTGTCATCCATTCCAATGGCTTACTTTGGCGGTACCCTGCAACTTGATAAAACCACATTTCTGTGGGTTCTGTGGATCAGCCTGTTGTTCGTAGCAGCACGTATCTATTTGTTTGATCAAATCCCTTTAAAACTCGACTTCGGGAAAACCCAGAAGCTGATCATTTCTGTTGTCGCCGGAATGTTGCTCGGCCTGCTCGCGGGAACAGTCGGGATAGGCGGTGGTATTTACCTGGTACCGCTGATTCTTTTGCTCGGGTTGGGTAATGCAAAGGAAGCTGCGGCCTGTGGAGTGATCTTTGTATTTGTGAATTCAGTGGCCGGGCTGATTGCACGCTTTCAATATCAACCCGTCAATTTACTGGAATACTGGCCGTTGTTTGTTGCGGTGCTGGTTGCCGGCTACGCCGGTTCTTATCTGGGGGCACAACATTATCAACCGAGAACCATCGAAAAACTGCTGGGCATTATCATCCTGGTTGCAATCGTACTACTGGCAAGAAAACTGCTACTCTAGTTTGAAGTCGCGATTTCCTGGCGCAGTGTTGCAATCACGGCCTTGCTATCGGGTCGTACACCGCGCCATACATAAAATGATTCGGCAGCCTGTTCTACCAACATACCCAAACCGTCCAGTACTTTTGCTGCACCGCGCTCGCTGGCCCACTGCATGAACAGGGTTGGTTTGGCGCCGTACATCATGTCATAACAAATGGCATTATCTGCGAGCAGTTCATCAGGCAGTGGAGGTAACTCGCCATGCAAGCTGGCGGCCGTGGCATTGATCACAATATCAAACTGCTGATCCTGCAAGGCAGGATAACCACAGCCTTCTGTATTTCCCAGGTCACGAAAAGCATCGGCCAGGGCAACCGCTTTATCCGGGGTGCGATTTACAATAACCAGCCTGGCTGGTTGTTGTTGTAATAGCGGTGCCATCACACCACGCGCCGCACCACCGGCACCCATTAACAGGATCTGTTTGTCTGCCAGTACAATGTCGTTGTTGTTCACCAGGTCATTAACCAGGCCTACGCCATCGGTGTTATCACCCAGCATTTTATTTTTTTCAAACTTGATAGTGTTAACTGCACCGGCACGCTCGGCACGTTCGCTGCGCTCGGTCACCAACGCCCATGCCTCCTGTTTGAAAGGCACGGTAATATTCAATCCTTTACCGCCCGTGGCATCGAAATGCGTGACCGCACTATCAAAACCACCCGGGTCTACCTGGATCGCGGTGTACTCCAGTCTTTGACCGGTTTGTTCAGCAAACAGGGTATGAATCCGTGGCGACTTACTGTGCGCGATAGGATTACCCATCACGGCGTATTGATCCTTACGGATATCAAAATCAAAAAGATCAGACATGAAATTAAAACGTTATTTTGACTCGTTAAGCCAGCTGGCGACCTGTTTGGCGTAATAGGTAAGAATGCCGTCTGCACCAGCGCGCTTGAAACCCAGCATTGCCTCCAAAACGACCTGTTTTTCATCCAGCCAACCATTTTGGCTGGCTGCCTTGAGCATGGCGTACTCACCACTGACATGGTACACAAAGGTGGGCGCACCAAAGGCCTGTTTGACGCGCCAGACAATGTCCAGGTATGGCATGCCCGGTTTGACCATCACCATGTCAGCACCTTCTTCCAGGTCCAGTGATACCTCCCAAAGCGCCTCATCACCATTAGCAGGGTCCATCTGGTAGGTGTACTTGTTGCCCGCACCGAGGTTGGCTGACGAACCAACTGCATCGCGAAACGGCCCGTAATAACTGGAGGCATATTTCGCCGCATAGGCAAGAATACGGGTATTAATATAACCCTCGCTTTCCAGTGCAACGCGTATCTCGCCGATACGTCCGTCCATCATATCCGAGGGCGCCACGATATCGGCACCCGCCTCGGCATGGGATACGGCCTGTTTGACGAGCACCTCCACCGTCTCATCGTTCAACACATAGCCATTGTCATCAATCAGCCCATCCTGGCCATGGGTGGTAAACGGGTCCAGTGCCACATCGGTTATGACTCCGAGCTCAGGAAAGTTTTGCTTCAGAGCTTGCACCGCCGTCTGTGCCAGACCCTCTGGATTAAATGCCTCGGCGGCGTCATCGGACTTTTTTTCTATGGGTGTTACCGGAAACAGGGCAATAGCGGGAATGCCCAGGTTCAGCAACTGTTCAGCCTCTTTAAGTAGATTATCGATACTGACCCGCTCAATGCCGGGCATGGAAGGAACTGTTTCGCGCTGCTTTTTACCTTCCAGAATGAACATGGGATAAATGAGGTCATCGACGCTGATATGAGACTCACGCATCAAACGCCGGGAAAAATCATCGCGCCGCATACGACGCATCCGTATCTGTGGAAATCCACCTCTTCCGGTATCAAACTGGCTCACGCGATGCCTCCTGAGAATCCCATGCTATTCAATTATTTAAACTGTAACTTTACCATAGCCCGGCAACGAACTGATCACCAAACTGCTGGTCAAAGTTGCTATACAGGCTGTGCTGTATTACATAGACTAGCTGAGCATATGAATTGGGGAACCTTATGAATACCGTATTAAATTCTCATCAACGCTTTTTTGTCGGACTAGCTTTCGGTGTGTTGTTCATCGTCACAATGGCTACACCGGCACGGGCGGAAGCAGACTCCCCAAAACAACTACTGGAAGCCACGACACAGGAGATGTTTGATGCAATCAATAACAATCGCAACAAAATCAAGGCTGACCCCAGTATCACGACCCAGCTAATCGAAGAGATACTGCTACCACATCTCGACTTCATTACCGCCTCAAAATACGTGCTGGGTAGTAGCTGGGACTCCGCAAGCCGCGAACAGAAAATCGGATTCATCAAGGCGTTTCGTACACTGCTGTTGCGTTTTTACTCGTCCGCCCTGACCGAGTATCTGAATTCACATGACGATAAACTGGACACCAGCCTGATGGTCTTCTTTGATCCGGGTAGCGCCACCAATGGCCAGGTGACGGTTCGCTCCCGCGTCTCGCCAAAAACCGGCAAGCCGGTGCCAATCAACTATCAGATGCACAAAACCCGCAAGGGCTGGAAAGTCTTCGATGTCAGCGTGGAAGGTGTGTCAATGATTACCACCTACAAAACCAGCTTTGCCAGTGAAATCAAGCAATCGGGTCTGGATGCCTTGATCAAATCGCTGGAAGAACGCAATGCCAAGCTACTCGCCGGCGATACCAGTGTATTAAAGACCAATGGAAAACAATAAGATAGCTTGTTTTCCCATAATTTAATTTAAGTTTTTTTCACAACCCCCTGTTTAACTGTACTTTAAGTGATGTTAAAGTAGGGTACAGCTCAATCCGATAAAACATTCTGACTACAGAACAAACACCGTTGCCAGTTCGGATGGCCTTTAAAACACAACAATAAGTGAGGGCAAACAATCAGATGAGCAAGATCCTGCTGATCGAGACATCAGCAACGCTCAGACGCGCCATGCAAAAGTTACTACAACTGCATGGCTATGAGGTTGATCTGCTGGGCAGTATCGACGAGGCCCTCTCTCACCTGAGCAACTTCGATAGTGCAAGCAATAACTATAGAGGTATCGTTATTGGCTGGCCTTCGCACAGTAATCAAGGTATCGATGACCTGCTGGCCATGCTCAGCGAAACCCCTTTCCAGGGATTGCCGCTACTGGTCATGGGCCATGAGGCCGATTCCGAGAAGCTGAGCTATGTATCCGGCCGCGAACAGACCGCGTTTCACCTTTGGGACAACATCGAGGAAGTTGCTTTAATTCTTCCCAAGCTGTTATCGGAAAAATGGTCCCAGGAAACATGCTGTTGTCCTGAAGAAGAAACCCAGATTCGCGTTCTGCTGGTAGATGACTCACCGACTGCACGGGTCAAGTTTCGCAAATTACTCGACGAATGCGGTTACCACACAACAACTGCCAACTCTGCTGGTGAAGCCTTTGAGGTTGCTCAACAACACCAATTTGACATTGCCATCATTGATTATTTCATGCCGGATGAAAATGGTGATTCCCTGTGTCGCAGGTTACGCAGCCATCCGCGCACAGCCAACATCATGCTCGCTGTGCTAACCAGTACCTACCTCGACAAGGTTATTCAAAGTTCTCTCGCAGCCGGTGCAGTCGAGTGTATGTTCAAGAACGAGGCAGATGAACTGTTCAAGGCGCGCGTTGCGGCGATGAGCCGTAATATTCGCATCACCAATCGTATTGAAAAGGAACGTACTCAATTGCAGGGCATTCTTGCTTCTGTTGGTGACGGTGTTTACGGCCTTAACCAGGATTGTGAAATTACGTTTATCAATGCGGCCGCCAAGAAGACGCTCGGCTTTACGCCTGAAGATAACCTGGTTGGTCGCAAACCGGGGGACTTGTTCCATTTTTACAAGGACAAGTATGATGACAATGCCATTGTCGATCTGAAATATATCGAGCATGCCATCAAACGTGGGCGCGAGTTACACAATATCGAGTCTATCTTTACCCGTGTTGATGGAACACCTATCCAGGTAGAACTGACAATTTATCCACTCAAGCTGAGCGAAACTGAACAGGGTGCTGTTTTTGCTTTCCGTGATATTTCAGTACGCAAATTACTGGAAGACGAGCTCAAGTGGCAGGCCAACCATGATCCCCTGACCAAGCTGTTAAATCGTAAATATATCGAGGAAGCAATTGATAATGAGATCAAACGCCTGCGACGTTGCGATAAAACCAGTGCACTGGTGTATGTCGACCTGGATCGCTTCAAGTACCTGAATGATACAGTCGGTCACAGTGCCGGTGACCAGTTACTGGTTGAGCTTGGTCATCACCTGAGTACCCGCCTGCGAGAAACAGACCTGCTTGGTCGACTGGGCGATGACGAGTTCGGTATCCTGTTACGCAATGTTGATATTAATGATGTGCATAGTATCGCGGAAAAATATCGGCAACTCATCGCCAGCTATGATTTCAATCGTGAAGGACGTATCTACAAGATACACGCAAGCCTTGGTGTCGCCATGATCGATGCCGATTCCACTTCAACTGGTGAAGTATTTGCTAATGCCGATATCGCTTGCCAGGTTGCCAAGGGACAGGGTCGTAATTCAACGCATGTATATACAAAGGATCAGGACAACCGGACCGCGATGGACTTGGAACTGGGCTGGTCAGTACGGCTTAACCAGGCACTGGAAAATAACAACTTCCAGCTTTATTACCAGCCGATTATGTCACTGCATGATATAGATCTGGATAATCTGCCACGCGAGGGTTCTTTACAGGATCACCTGCTGGATAGACAACAGGACAACTGCAGCATCTACGAAGTGTTGTTACGAATGCATGATAGTCACGGCAACCCGATACCGCCTAATTCATTTTTACCAACGGCTGAGCGCTTCAATCTCATGCGGGACATTGATACATGGGTAATCAAGGCTGCGATGAAAATGATGCATGAGCTTGGTCCGGAATACAAAGAAAAACAATTTACCATTAATCTTTCCGGTCAAAGCCTCGATCCCACGCTGTTAGTTCCAATATTCATGGAAGGTATCAACAAGTACAAACTTGATCCATCGCGTTTCCTTTTCGAAATCACCGAGACCTGCGCAGTCAACGACACCTATGCGGCCTGCGGGCTGATCGAAGAACTCAGTAAACTTGGTTGTCGTTTTGCGCTGGATGATTTTGGCAGTGGTTACTGTTCTTTCTCACACCTCAAGCGGTTGCCGGTCGATTACATCAAGATCGATGGTCTGTTTGTGCAGGACATCCTCAACGATCCAATGGACATGGCAATCATTCGTTCGATTACCAACATCGCGCATACACTTGGCAAGGAAACTATTGCCGAGTTTGTTGAATCACCGGAAGTACTCAAGTTGCTAAAAGAATGTGGTGTCGATTACGTGCAGGGTTATTACATTGCCAAGCCATCACCGCAGCTCGCCAACACAAGTATTGATATCAAGGATAATCTCGCCTGATTTAAGGCATTTACCCTTTGGTAATTATCACAACCCGCCTACAATACGGAAAAAATATTTCGTTATTGTATGATTACACTACTTCGCTTCATTGCCTCCGCCATGGCGCCATTAACGTTGGCCGCCGCCATTGTTGGTTTTATCTGGCCACAAACGTTTACCCTGTTCGGCTCCATTTTCAAAGAGCTGTTTGCCGCTACCATGTTTGCGCTGGGTATCGTGTTAAATCCTGACGACCTGGCCAATACCCTGAAACAGCCACAGCGCATTGGGCTGGGTGTGTTGACCCAGTACCTGGTGATGCCATTGCTGGCCTTTAGCATTGCCTCGCTGGCTGGCCTGCCACCGGCACTGGCGCTGGGTTTTATCATCGTGGGGAGTGCCCCCGGTGCGATGGCTTCCAACGTGATTGTTTACCTGGCGGGTGGTGTGCTGGCATTTTCAATTGCGCTCACCACGGTCGCTACCTTTTTGTCGCCCCTGCTCACACCATTGCTGGTGAAGTACCTGGGTGGCCAGTTCATGGATATCAGTTTCTGGAAGCTGATGTGGACAATCATTTATATCCTGGTGGTACCACTGGCCGGTGGTATGCTGTTAAGACACTATCTATCCCAACCCTTCAAAGCCACGTTTGTGATTGGCCACGTGTTGGTGGCGGTATTGCTGATCAGCCTGATGTATTCACAGTCCGGTTTTGCCAACTGGCAAATCATACTCTGCGCACTGTTTGTGCTGGTATTGCCCTTTACAGGACTGCTGCTAGGCCAGGGCCTGTCAACTATCACGCTACGCTGGGCGCGCGAAATCGCGCCGGCCATCGCCTCGCTGGCTATCATCGTCATCTGTGCCTATGCCGTGGCAAAAAACCAGCAACAAATAGCCAACGTAGGCCTGATCGTGTTTGTACTGGTCGTGTTGCTCAATGGCCTGGGCTATCTTGCCGGTTGGTACCTGGCCAGGTTGTATCGCTTTGACAAGGCCCACCAGCTTACCCTGTCGATTGAAATCGGTATGCAAAATGCCGGTATGGGTGTCGCGCTGGCACTGGCACATTTCGGCGACCAGCCCGAGGTGGCCCTGCCCGGAGCCCTGTTTGCTGTCTGGTGTATCATCACGGCTGCCGGTGCCTCAAGCTGGCTACGCAAAAATCACGCCCTTGTAACCGACTGATCCTGCCCATACTACTTCAATTCAGCCTGTCGCAAGCGAACCCCCATACCTGGTGTGTCTTTGCGCGGCAAATCGGGCATGCTAATTAGTGTACAATCACGGCCCCTCGTAACATGGAGCAAACACGTGGAACAATATCACGGTACTACCATTCTCTCGGTCAGGCGCGGTAATAAGGTCGTGATTGGCGGTGATGGCCAGGTTAGTCTTGGCGACACTGTGATGAAAGGTAACGCGCGAAAAATCCGCCGGCTATACCAGGAAAAAGTGATTGCCGGCTTCGCCGGTGGCACAGCGGATGCGTTTACCCTGTTTGAATACTTCGAGGGCAAACTGGAAAAACATTCCGGTCACCTGGTACGCGCGGCAGTCGAACTCGCAAAGGACTGGCGTACGGACCGCACACTACGCCGGCTAGAAGCCCTGCTGGCAGTGGCTGATGCGCAGACCTCACTTGTCATCTCCGGCATGGGCGACGTGATCGAGCCAGAACATGACGTGCTGGCCATAGGCTCCGGTGGAAACTATGCACTGGCTGCGGCCCGTGCCATGCTGGAGAACTCCGAGCTGGATGCGCGGCAGATCACCGAGAGAGCACTGGGTATTGCGGCGGATATCTGCATCTATACCAACCACAACCTGCTATTTGAAGAACTGGAATACTAATGTCACAAATGACACCCCGCGAAATTGTCCAGGAACTGGACAAACATATAATCGGCCAGGACAGCGCAAAGCGCGCCGTGGCGATTGCACTACGTAACCGCTGGCGCCGTTCACGCGTTGATGAAAGTTTACGAAATGAAATCACGCCAAAAAATATTTTAATGATCGGCCCGACCGGTGTCGGTAAAACAGAAATTGCACGTCGCCTGGCCAAACTGGCCAATGCCCCTTTTCTAAAAGTTGAAGCCACCAAGTTTACCGAGGTGGGTTATGTCGGGCGAGATGTCGAATCTATCGTACGTGACCTGGTGGATATCGCGGTCAAGATGATACGCGAACAGGAAATGGCAAAAGTACGTCACCGTGCAGAAGATGCTGCTGAAGAGCGCATACTCGACATACTACTACCACCCGCACGTGGTTCCTCGTTTGGATTTAACGCTGACGAGGAAGAAACAGATTCCGAAAAAGAGAACGCAACACGCCAGAAGTTTCGCAAAAAATTACGCGAGGGCGATCTGGATGACAAGGAAATCGAAGTCGAGGTTAGCGCACCCAATATCGGCGTCGAGATCATGGCGCCCCCGGGCATGGAAGATATGACCAACCAGTTGCAAAGCATGTTTCAAAATATGGGTGGCGGACGCAAGAAGAATCGCAAGTTGCCTATTCGCCAGGCAAGGAAACTACTGGTCGATGAAGAAGCTGCACGTCTCATCAATGAAGACGAAATCAAGACACGCGCTGTTGAGGCTGTTGAACAAAACGGTATCGTGTTCCTGGATGAAATGGACAAGATTGCCAAACGCGGTGAAACTTCCGGTGCTGATGTATCCCGTGAAGGTGTACAGCGTGACCTTTTACCACTGGTTGAAGGATCGACGGTAACGACCAAGTACGGCATGATCAAAACTGATCATGTTTTGTTTATTGCGTCTGGCGCTTTTCATGTCGCAAAACCATCCGACCTGATTCCCGAGTTACAGGGTCGTTTTCCGATTCGTGTCGAACTGGAGGCGCTGACTGCCGATGACTTCGTTCGGATCCTGACCGAACCCGATGCATCCCTGACCGAACAATACAGTGCCCTGATGGAAACCGAAGACGTGGGTATCACCTTTACACAGGATGGTGTGAAACGTATTGCCGAGGTCGCTTTTCAGGTTAACGAACGTACCGAGAATATAGGTGCGCGACGTTTACATACCGTGATGGAGCGATTGCTGGAAGATATATCGTTTGATGCGTCTGATCGACAGGGTGAGGCGCTCAGTATTGATGTAAATTATGTCAACGATCACCTTGCTGATCTGGCAGACAACGAAGATTTAAGTCGCTACATACTGTAGTTAATCATGTAGAGGTAATTATCATGGCCGAAAAACATATTCCAACCGAACTGACCTATCACCAACAGGCACACATGCTGGAAATTGCCTTTAACACCGGTGAACACTTTGAATTAAGTGCCGAGTATCTTCGTGTCTATTCGCCATCGGCGGAAGTACAGGGACATGGCCCTGGGCAGGAAGTACTGCAAATTGGCAAACAGGACGTCAATATCGACAAGATCGAGCAGGTCGGCAATTACGCGGTGCAGCTGTTCTTTGACGATAACCACGATACCGGTATCTATTCCTGGGATACGCTGTATCAACTGGGCAAGCAACAGGACACCCTGTGGCCGCAGTATCTGCAGCGCCTGAAGGATGCCGGTCATGAGCGGCCTGAACCCAAGCACCTGCAGTAAAACCTTCTGACTTTACCTATATATAAGGTAAACTGCCGGTATGGCTGATAACAAAACGACGCACTTCGGCTACCAGGACGTCCCCTGGAAAGAGAAGCAACGCAAGGTTGCCGGTGTTTTTCATTCCGTAGCGCAAAAATACGACGTCATGAATGACCTGATGTCGATGGGCATTCATCGCGTCTGGAAACGTTTCACCATCGAGTTATCTGGTGTGCATCGTGGCCAGCGTGTACTGGATATCGCCGGTGGTACCGGTGACCTGGCGGCTAAATTTGCCCGGCTGGTTGGCGAGGAAGGCGAAGTAGTCCTTGCCGACATCAATGACTCCATGTTGAAGGTTGGGCGTGATAATCTTGCCAACAAGGGCGTGGTCGGCAACGTACAATATGTACAGGCCAACGCCGAGTGTCTGCCATTTCCGGATAATCACTTTGACTGCATCACCATCGCATTTGGTCTGCGTAATGTCACCGACAAGGACAAGGCATTGCAGTCCATGTTTCGAGTGTTAAAGCCCGGTGGCAAGTTACTGGTGCTGGAGTTCTCCAAGCCAAATAAAATGCTTGCACCGGCTTATGATATTTATTCATTCAAGCTGTTACCCCTGATGGGCAAACTGGTCGCCAATGATGCTGAAAGTTACCGTTACCTGGCCGAATCTATTCGCATGCACCCGGACCAGGAAACCCTGAAAGACATGATGCAAACCGCCGGGTTTAGCCAGTGTGAATACTTCAACCTGACCGGCGGCATCGTGGCACTTCATCGCGGTTACAAGCAATGATACCCGTGCCGTACGCTCCTTTTTACCAGCGCGTACTGGCACATTTTCTCGATGCCTTTCTGACGTTTGCGCTCACCACACCGCTCGGTTACCTGCTGGATGTAATGGTGCTGCCGGAGTTACATTCTGCTTCACAACTATTCGTCTATGACCTGTTTGCTTTCATGCTGTTTAGCGGACTCATCGTGATGAGCTTTGCAATTTGCCTGCAACGCTTTGGTGGTACACCCGGTAAACTGTTACTGGACCTCAAAGTGCTTGACCAGCACACCGGCGAATACCTGAATCGGCGGCAGGCTGCCCTGCGTATTGTTGCAAGCTGGCTATCGATACTGACTGGTATTGGCGTGTTAATGATTATTTTTGACAAGCATAAGCAAGGGGCGCATGACAAAATTCTGCATACCATCGTCATCAAACTGGAAGATGATTATGCGGAGATGGAACTACCAGAAAACTGGAAAACGCCGTCATGAGTTTGCCCGCCGAAATCGCCGTCGTCACCACGGCAGCCATCGAACAGGCTATCAATG
>DJMK01000166.1:0-7579 GCA_002436485.1 Proteobacteria bacterium UBA6492 | reverse complement strand
AACACTGGACCGGCTGGATATTGACTGGGAAGAACACCTGGCGCAGCTAACCAACGACGTGGTCGCGCACAAGGCGGGCCATTTTGCCAGGGAAGTCGGTAGCTGGCTGCGCAATGCCAGCGAGCGCCTGTCGCGGGACGGCGCCGAATACCTGCAACAGGAAGTCTATACCACGCCAACCCGCGCCGATGTTGAGGTTTTTTACCAGGGCGTGGAAACACTGCGCGATGATGTGGAACGCCTCGCGGCGCGCATACAAATGCTGGCCAGCCGAATAGACAAAAACGCTGACTAGACATGCAATTCTCTCGCTGATCCTGTATCCTTTGCGTCCCCAAAAACTTGATGACGTCGATATTTAACGATGCCAGAAAAGAAGCCACCAGAATTTACCAAAAATTGTATCCGACTTGCCAAACTGGCACCGGCCGAACGCTGAGGGATACAAGTTCAAGTAGCAGGAACGTTTTAAAAATTTTAATTATTCATTCTTAAATTATTAAATGGAGAGTATTTAATGGCTACCAAGAAAAAAGCAAAGAAAAAGGCGGCAAAGAAAAAAGTCGCCAAAAAGAAAGTAACTAAGAAGAAGGCTGGCAAGAAAAAAACCGCGAAGAAAAAACCTGCCAAAAAGAAAACCAAGAAAAAAGCAGCAAAGCGCAAGGCCAAGCCTAAAGAGCCACCCAAGAATGCCTTCTATGCACAATCAGGTGGCGTAACCGCGGTGATCAATGCCAGTGCAGCCGGCGTGATCGAAGCGGCACGCAAAAGCAATAAAATTGGAAAAGTCTATGCTGGACGTAACGGAATCATTGGTGCATTAACCGAAGACCTGATCGATACCTCGAAAGAAACTGCAGCCACCATCAAGGCACTGCGCCATACACCATCCGGTGCGTTTGGCTCCTGCCGCTTCAAGCTGAAGTCACTGGAACAAAACCGCCGTGAATATGAGCGGCTGATCGAAGTGTTCAAGGCACACAACATCGGTTACTTCTTCTATAACGGTGGCGGTGACTCTGCGGATACCTGTTACAAAGTCTCACAGCTGTCCAAGGATATGGGCTTCCCAATCCAGGCGATTCACGTACCCAAGACCGTGGACAACGATCTACCCATCACTGACAACTGCCCGGGTTTTGGTTCAGTTGCCAAGTACGTTGCTGTGTCTACCCGTGAAGCTTCTTTTGACGTGGCTTCCATGGCCAAGACTTCAACCAAGGTCTTCATCGTGGAAGTAATGGGTCGTCACGCGGGCTGGATTGCTGCAGCCGGTGGCCTGGCTTCAACCGAAGATACACATATTCCTATCGTCATCCTGTTCCCGGAAGTGGAATTCAACCAGGAGAAATTTCTGGCCAAGGTGAAGGAAAACGTCGACAAGCATGGTTACTGCTCTGTTGTTGTTTCTGAGGGTGTGCACTGGCCGGATGGTCGCTTCCTGGCAGAAAGTGGCCTGAAAGATGCGTTTGGTCATAGCCAGCTGGGTGGTGCAGCCACCGTTATCAGTGGCATGATTCAGTCTGAACTTGGCCTGAAAAATCACTGGGCTGTTGCTGACTACCTGCAACGCGCAGCACGCCATATTGCCTCCAAGACCGATGTCGACATGGCCTACGCGATGGGCAAAGCAGCGGTTGAATTCGCTATCAAGGGTCACAACTCGGTAATGCCGACAGTGGATCGTGTTTCCAACAAGCCGTTCAAGTGGAAAGTTGGCATGGCCGACCTGAGCAAGGTTGCCAACGTCGAAAAGATGATGCCGGAAAACTTCATCACCAAGGACGGTTTTGGCATTACCAAGGCTTGCCGTACTTACATGGAACCACTCATCAAGGGTGAGGACTATCCGCCTTACAAGGATGGCCTGCCAAAGTATGTGCGTATCAAGGGTGTGCCCGTCCCGAAAAAACTTAAAGGCAAGTTTGAACTTTAAGTCAAATAAAAGAGCAGTACGACAGTACTGCTCTTTTTTTTAAACGTCGTAACAGTAAGCTTTCTGCAATTTTTTTATCTGGAGTAGAAAAAATGAGTATTGATCGCATCGTCATGGCCTTTGCTGGCACTGTCATCCTCGTCAGCCTAGCCCTGTCTCACTATCACAATGTTAACTGGTTGTGGCTGACTGCCTTTGTTGGCGCCAACCTGTTGCAGTCATCTTTTACCGGTTTTTGCCCGCTTGCTACCATCGTGAAAAAACTGGGTGCTCGGCCAGGTACGGCATTCAACTGATGTCGGCCATATGACAACAATAAAGCGGCTTAGGCCGCTTTTTTGTTCTAGAATAAGTAGCATTTATCTGGAAACAACAGAGCATCTAATATTTTTAACGTGCGATTACCAATACAAAGCAGGCTTAACAACGCAGTAACTGTCATCGTGTTACTGATGGCATGGTCTATCGACGTCCAGAAAGTGCTGGCCAGCACTAGCCAGGCAGAGTGTCAATCCGAATATAACAGGCTTTCCGATACTCATAACCGGGTACTGGAACAATATGAAGCAGGCTCACCGTCCTTCTTTGAAGCATTACACAATATCGAAGAAGAACTATTTACCACCTTTGAACTCTGCCCGCAAAATGCCTTGCTATTTACACTGATGGGCGAAGTGCAAATTTCACTGGGCAATATTCAGCTCGCCACGCTGTATGCACAAAAGGCCTATGACTGGAATGACAGTATCTGGCAAACCCAGCATCTACTTGGCTCCGCGCTGGCCATGCAGGAAAAATATGCAGAAGGACTGCCACATATGGAAAAAGCTCTCAGCATCGCTGGCGACAAAGCGGAGCTATTGTTTAATCTGTGTAGTACACATTTCGCTGCAAAGAATTATAAAAAATCAGTTGAATTCTGCAGCCGATTAATCGATAAAAAGGATCATAAACTGCATGCGCCGGCATATCATATACGCGGCCAGGCATATAAAGCGCTCAACATGAATAAAAAAGCCAAACAGGATTCTATTACTGCACAAGCACTTGGTTACAATGAATAACCGCGGAGTATCAGCATGCATAAATTAAAATACTTGACCGTTACTCTTTTTTTATTATTTACACTCACCAACACAGGCAGCGCTTTTGCCGCACAACAGAAAAAAGTCGTTTTACAACTGACTGACAACACGGCACAAAAACAGGTGCTGGTGTTAAACGTGGCGGATAACCTGTTAAAAAAATACGGCGAAGATGTCCAGATAGAAGTTGTCGCATTTGGCCCAGGCCTGCAATTGTTATTCGCTGAAAGTAAACACAACCAGCGCGTTAGCAAGCTGGCAAAAAGCGGTGTCAAATTCTCGGCCTGCCGCAATACGGCCAAGAAAATGGAGAAAGTACTGGGCAAGCAGGTTGAACTGAATAAATACGCAAAAGAAACCAGCGGTGGTGCCGCACGCATTATAGAACTGGTTGAGCAGGGCTATATCCTGATTCGTCCCTGAGATTATTTTTTCCACTCGTGCCCATGCGGGGCTACCATCGGTATCGGATCGTCGGTGAATAATTTCGCATAGTAATATTCATAACGGTTAATCAGGTGCTTGACCAACGCAGGATTAGCCTGCTTCTCACTGGCCTTCTCCCACTGCTCACCATAAAACGCGATGTCCCGGCCTAACTCCATTGCGGCATGGATCGCCGCAACCCGTTGTGCCACGTAGGCATCATAATTACCTACCGTCTTGTTACGTACGTGGGTAGCCAGGCTAATCAAATCCTTAACCGGAACCGAGCGAATCACCTTGTCATCGTAACTGATCACCTCGCGCAATGTCTCAAAGGTACAGCGGTTAGGGCTGTCGGAAAACAACCAGAGCGCCCGTGCGTGCGCGATATTTCTGGCATATGCGGTGACATCACCATGTTCGCGGATATGAAACGCCATGGCATAGGCATCAGCTACGCTCTCACGCCGAAACAGGTTGTACTCGCCACCCAGTTCCTTTTCCGTCTGTGGTGAACCACCGTTGAAATACGAATCAAGACAATGAAATGCCTCGTGATCCAGCGTGAACATGAGGTGATGAATATGATCCAGATAGCGTGCCGGGTGCACTTTTTTCATCACATCATCGTCCAGGTCCAGCATGTAACGTGTCGCCTGGTAGTCACTGGACACAAACTCGTTCGGATTGAGTGTAATTACACACAGGTTAGGACGCTTGAGAATACTTTCCTGCCCTACGCGAAACAGGGTTGCCGACACCACGTCGGCCTGCAGCATAATTCTTAACCGTTCCATGGTGACGTTCATCAATGTCTCGCGTAAATCCGGTGGATGTTGATAGTCCAGCGCGTCCGGGCTTGTACCCAACATGGTAATGATCGCCAGCAGATCACCATGCCAGTCATCACCGCCATCCACGTGCACAAAATGAATCTCCGGATAGGTCTTGTTGTAGTACTCGATTTTCTGCTTGATTATTTTTTCCAGCTCAGCGGGCTTGCTAGACAGGGATGGGCCGGTGTGGGGTACCACCTCATGCGCCATGACGGGACCTGCCAGTAACAGGCACAGGCATAAAAAAACCTGTAACGGATGATGCTTCTGAATGAACACGTTCATATCAGGGTCATTGTAACCGAAGCTGCCATGAAACGGCATTACTGCTTCTGGCTCGCCAGCACAGGTTTTATCCATACCGACTTTTGTCCATAATAAACAAGACAACAACCTGGGCGTTGCATAAGCTGATGGATGAATTATCAAGCATCATTTTCTACACCCTGTGTGCCGGCGCCTGTATTCCGCTGGGTGGACTGCTCGCCTACAAAGAAAAAATAAGACCCAGTTGGCTGGAACATGAACTCAGGCATTCTGTAATTGCATTTGGTGGTGGCATTCTGCTAGCGGCCGTCGCGCTAGTGCTGGTGCCTGAAGGCATCGCTTATGTTGAGCATTCGATCCTGAGCGTGGTCGTCCTGGTTAGCGGTGGTGTCTTTTTCTTTGTTATCGAACGCATACTAGGTTCGCGTCGGCGCGAGAAACCACAATTCACAGCCATGTTGCTGGATTACATACCAGAATCACTGGCGCTTGGTGGCGCATTTGCCGTTGGCTCGGCTTCAGCACCCTTACTTGCTTTATTTATCGGCCTACAAAATTTACCCGAAGGATTTAATGCCTATCGCGAGCTACGAGCTGCACCTGCATCAGGCCAGAAACGCATATTAACCCGTATGGCCCTGCTCACACCGATTGGCCCGATCTTCGCTTTGCTTGGTTACATTTATTTCAGGGAAAACGTCGTTCTGCTGGGTATCACCATGCTGTTTGCCTCGGGTGGCATCCTTTACCTGATATTCCAGGACATCGCGCCGCAATCCCGCATGAACCGGCATTGGGCGCCGCCTCTGGGTGCCGTGCTGGGTTTCAGCCTGGGTATGCTGGGAAATAACCTGCTTGCCCTTGGCTAGCCGACCAAGAAAAGCTGTAACCGCCTGTTTACATGGCAATTAAAAAATTAGTGCAACACTTTGCAACCTAGTACCCTCTTGCTATTAGAAAGTTTATAGGGCATAAAAGTTTGATTATAAAAAATAATTTTGCAAACGATCGAATTTGCGCTAAATGTTATATCGCAGTTCGGTACCCATATATAGTTAGGCAATAAAAAGAAATGGATAGTGAGATTCTAGCAAAATCATTTGTCGAGTGTTTCTGTAAAGCAGATGTAGAAGGAATTGATTCTTTACTATCTATACAATTTAATCTTAAAGGGCCATTGTTAGAATTTGATTCAAAGCAAGAATATATAGATTCACTCAACGGAAATCTTGAGGCAGATCCAGAAGCTAAAATATTTTCGGTTATAGGTAATGCAAATGAAGCAACAGCTTTCTATAAGTACAGGGGTAATTTAATCGGCCAGCTGTTTCGATGTAAAGAGGGGAAAATATATGAAACTGTACTTGTATTCGATACTAAAAATATTGCCTAAAAAGTCATTCAAGTCCGTGGACGCTAAACAGCTTCGCTGTTTTAACGCCACTTAACTCAATCGTTGGTCGATTCAGTAACTGCATAACAAACGAATTCAACGTGACTTCTAAATCAGCTATTCGACTCACGCTCGTTACCACGGCCGTGATGCTCGCTTTCGCAGCCAATTCGCTTTTGTGCAGAGAAGCGTTGGCATCGGGAAATATCGGTGCGGCTCCTTTTACGCTGATTCGCCTGGCATCCGGTGCTATTTTTCTGTGGCTGCTGGTTGCCATCACGCAGCGTAAATTATCTGTTGGCGGAAACTGGTTATCGGCAGCGGCGCTGTTTGGTTACGCTGCCATGTTTTCATTTGCGTATATCAGCCTGAATGCAGGTACCGGTGCATTGTTGGCCTTCGCTGCCGTGCAGATCACCATGATTACGTATGGTTTATGGGCCGGCGAAAGGCTAAGCAGCCTGCAAATTATAGGTGCAGTGTCCGCGTTTGCCGGCCTGGTGTGGCTGGTTTTACCCGGTGTCGAAGCACCGCCACTGCTCGGTGCACTCCTGATGATTGGCGCAGGGACTTGCTGGGGTATCTATTCACTGCGCGGTCGCGGTAGCAAACAACCCACATTAGCCACAACCGGCAACTTTTTGCGCTCCTTGCCATTTGCGCTAATCCTATTTGTAATAATGGGCGGTCAACATGAAACGATTAGCGAAGCAGGCGCCGTTTATGCCGTGGCCTCGGGCGCACTGGCTTCAGGCATGGGCTACGCACTGTGGTATGCGGTGCTGCCAGCATTGTCGGCCACCACCGCTGCCACCGTTCAACTGAGCGTTCCCATCATCGCGACGCTGGGTGGCATAGTGTTACTTGGCGAGGTAATGACACCGCGATTTGGGATTGCCTCGGTTGCCGTATTAGGCGGTATACTCATCTTTATTCTGAACCGTCGCAACACATAATGTATTCAACCTCTCACAATAATTCCGTAACGACTGACAAACTAATATCAAGAACACCACAAAAGGGCCAACTTACTGCCTGCCTATAACTGACTATGGAAATTTTACTGTTACCACTAAAATATATGGCGCTGGTTTTTATTCCGTTTCCTTTTTTTGCGTTCATCCCTTTCGCAATCTTTGGTGCTTTCTACCTTAAAAGCAGACAACGATTTGTCCTGATTACCGCAGTGCTTTGGGTTCTATATTTTGTTTATGAGTATGGAATGAAGCTAAGAATATTGTGTAGCGGAGAATGTAATATTCGTGTTGATTTGCTACTCATCTATCCACTGTTGTTAATTATTTCGATGATCGCGTTGTTTATATTCATTCGATGGTATAAAAAAACATAAAATAACCTGATCGCGATTTTTATCTGTTTAACCCACAGATGAAAATTTAATTTTATTTACCGAAGGATATCTCTATGGCCACAATTTTATATGTCCGCATTAAATCAGAACTGGATCCCGAGGAGCTGCTACGCCGCGTAGACGAGCGCAAACCACGCTTTCTCGAGGTACCCGGCTTGATACAGAAAATATACGGGCGCGACGAGACAACAGGTGAGGTATGCGGTATTTATTTTTTCGAAAATAAAGAGTCGCTCGCCGCATTTCGCGAAACTGAACTGGCCA
>DJMK01000068.1 GCA_002436485.1 Proteobacteria bacterium UBA6492 | reverse complement strand
TTGTTGTTTTTTGCCTGAGCTTTTCCGCACAGGCGGCCAACGTCAAAATTATACCGTTAGGTAGTCACGATGGAGAATTCTGTAGTCGTGACCGTGCATTACTTTTCGAGGATCCGCAAGGCACGCGTTTGTTGTACGACGCTGGCCGCACCGTTGCCGGTCCTGGCGACAAGCGCCTTGGCAGCATCGATGTTGTGCTGGTCAGTCATCTACATGGCGATCATGTCGGTAATGCGCATATTAAGGCTGTCAATGCTGGCAGCTGTGCCAAGCCGGACACCGGTGTCAACGCCCTACCTGATACCAACAGCGTCAAGATAGCGCTGGCCAAGAAGGCCAAAATCATTACTGGCAGTGAAATGCCAAAGTTCTTTGCCAGCAAGCTCAAGGCGCTTGGTGGTAACCCCAAGGACGCTCAACTGGTGCGTTTTGGTGCCTCGGTCAAGGCGGGTGCGGTGTCGATTACTACGGTACCGGCTGTGCATTCCAACGGTATTGCCGGCGGCATGATCGGTGGGGAACTGGGCAAAATGCTGGATGCCGCGGGTTTGACCGCTTATGCCGGCCCGCCGACCGGTTATGTACTGACCTTCTCCAATGGACTCGTGGTGTATTTATCCGGGGATACTGGGATTACAGCAGAGCAAGAAGCCGTGGTGCGTCGCCATTACCAGGCCAAGCTCGCGGTGATGAATATTGGTGATACCTACACCACTGGTCCCAAGGAAGCGGCCTTCGTAGTGAACAAGCTGGTGAAGCCCCGCGCGGTTATTGCCTCGCACGCCAACGAGGCGGCCACGAAAGAGGGTAAGGTAATAGCCGGGACACGTACGGCTACCTTTATTGCTGAGACGAAAGTCCCCGTACACGTGCCGCTGAGCGGTGTCATGATGGAATTTAACGCCGATGGTCAGTGTCGTGCAGGTTGTTGAAGGCTGATTAATCTATAACCAATCCGGTCCCGGTGACTTGCTTGAAAACTTAATAGTTGACTATAATAATCAGGTATTGAGTCTATTAAACAGGAGGTCAATTCAATGCAATTACCAGAACGCGATGGTGATGGTTACCTGGTCGACATGAATGCCTGGACACCGGAGATTGCCAGGGCCATGGCGGAAGCCGACGGTCTCGAGCTCGACGACGAACAGTGGGACCAGATCAATAAGGCCCGTGAGTACTATGCAGAGTACAACGTGGTGCCACCGATTCGAAAGTTTTCCAAGTACATCCAGGCGGACAAGAAAGAGATGTTCAAGAAATGGATGACTGGTCCCATGAAACCGATTACCAAGTACGGTGGTCTTCCCAAACCAACCGGTTGTGTATAAGCTGTAAGCCCGGTCAAATGACCGGGTTTATTTATTTCGCCTTTCCAAATTAAAAGAAAAATGTGAGTCGTTATGCCCATACAGGCTATTAGAGAATTTTTACGTCTTGAATCCTCCAGCGGCATTTTACTGCTGTTCGCGGCCATTCTGGCCATGCTAATTGAAAATTCGCCGTTAGAATTTTTATATGACGCACTATTGGATACACCCGTCTCGATACAGGTGGGTGAATTTGAAATTGCCAAGCCGTTACTGCTCTGGATCAACGATGGCCTGATGGCCATTTTTTTCTTTTTGATCGGGCTGGAAGTCAAACGTGAGGCCCTGGTGGGCGAATTGTCAGATTTCAGACGAGTAATGTTACCCGTCATTGCAGCGATTGGCGGAATGGCCGTACCAGCTGGTATCTATGCGTATATCAACTGGGGTGACGAGGTCGCCATGCGTGGCTGGGCTATACCATCAGCAACCGATATCGCCTTTGCACTGGGTGTACTTGCTTTGCTGGGTAGTCGTGTTCCCAATGCACTAAAAATATTCTTGATGACACTGGCAATCGTGGATGACCTGGGTGCCATTGTCATTATCGCGATTTTCTATACCGCGGATCTTTCGCTTCTGTCACTGAGTGTGGCGAGTGGTGCCCTGATAGTACTATTTATTTTACGAAAGAGCGGCATCATTTCGTTAACCCCTTACATGCTGGTGGGCCTGGTGTTATGGGCCGCAGTATTGAAGTCTGGTGTACACGCCACCCTCGCGGGTGTCGTGGCCGCATTTTTTATCCCATTTGAACGGGCGCCCGGCCAGGAAAAAACCCAGCTGGAAAAACTCGAACATGACTTGCACCCATTGGTTGCATTCGCGATTCTTCCGTTGTTTGCCTTTGCNNGTGTTTGGTCTGACCTGGCTAGCTATCAAGTCAGGGATAGCGAAATTGCCGCAAGGTGTGACCTGGGTACAAATCTACGGTGCATCCTTGTTGTGTGGGATTGGTTTCACCATGAGTTTGTTTATCAGTTCATTGGCGTTTGAAAAGGGTGGTCCGGCCATGACAGTCGATGAGCGTATCGGTATCCTGCTGGGGTCAATCCTGTCAGGTGTTGTTGGTTATCTTGTATTACGATTCACAGGAAAAGAAAATACATCACCACAACAAGCTTAGGTCAGGGAATATAATATGAATAATGTGAATGAACTGGGCAACAAGATACTGAATTTACTACAGGCTGTTGGCCTGTTTATTATTGCGATTGCTACAGTGGTAGCGATTGGCGAAGAAATCCTGTTTATGATTAACAATGGCAAGGTCACCCTTGCGGACCTTCTGCTGTTGTTTATCTATCTCGAGGTGCTTGCCATGGTGGCGATCTACCTGGAGTCCGGTAAACTGCCTGTGCGTATGCCGTTGTATATTGCGATTGTTGCATTGGCGCGTTACCTGATTCTGGATATGAAGGAGATGGATACCCTGAAGATGCTGACAGTGGCAGATGCTGCCCTGATTATCGCGGTAACGGTGTTGGTGATTCGTTATGGCCACATACGTTTTCCGTATGACAAAGGTTAATCATCTTTTTAGTAATCGTTTTAAATAATCCTGTTAATGTGCCTGGCCAGGCAGACGCGTCATGGGTTGCTGACGGTAGTACTCTGTGAGTTGTTGATAGATCTCAGGGTAGTATTGCAGGATTATCGATGGGCGTTCGAAAAATACCTCGCTTAGCACGGCAAAAAATTCTGCCGGTGAAGTCGCACCGTAACAATTGATCCCAATGTGCTTGTGTCGTTCACACTTGTTTTGAAAATCCTCAAAGCCGTGGCTAAAGGCCTCACTCCAGTCGCGTGGGTTCATGTCGCTGTGCAGAGGAGGAAAACCGTTTGCATCGCCATTTTGCATATCGAGCTTGTGGGCAAATTCATGTATTACCAGGTTATCGCCGTCAATGATGCCGGCATGCTCGGTTGCATCCCAGGACAGGATGACAGGGCCACGTAACCACGATTCACCAGACAATCCGGATTGCACTTCATGTTCAATTCCATTTTCATCAACAGATGTGCGTTTTGGTGTAAAGCCAGCGGGGTAGAGTATGACGGCATACCAGCCGTCGTATACGTCCAGTCCAAGATGTAACACCGGTAGACAGGCCTGCAATGCAATGAGCAAGCTCATGGGCCGCGTCACGACAAGGCCATGTGCACCTTCAATAGCTTTATCATGCAAGAACAGAATCGCAAGTTCTTTTAGCTGTTGCTGTTCACTTTGGGTAAGTCCCTGTAACAAGGGAAGCGCAGAGAATGCCGTCAGCCATTCATCGGGGGTGATGCGGCTACGCCTGATGATACGTTGTGTTAGCCATTGACGAACTACTCCAAACATTTGTCTAGCTTACCAGTAATCGCGTTTTGTGGCATTCAGCTGAAGTTCAGCATCTTGGGCTAGTCTATTCCACAGGCTATACAATTATGACCCAAATTGCGCTGGATCAACGTGATAGTGCCAGGTTTGTGCATAATTAATCAGATATTTTGGATGAGGAATACAACCGATGTCTTTATGCTTTCGTATTACGCTGGGTGTATTAGCCAGCCTGTTTTTCGCCAGCCATCAACCCGGCAGTGTCGTGGCGGATTCGCTGAAGAAAGATGAGCGCTACCATCAGCGGGAGCGGGGGCAGGCACATCAGCAAGAGCGGGGCCGTTCGCAATCACCGCCATCAGATCATTCACGTGGTGAACGCCGTTATCCGCCGGCACAGCAATACAATCGCTACGAGGATGAGGGTGTTAAAAAGCAATACCGGCAACGTGAGCAACCACGCAAGGATCGTGCTCGACGTCCTTCTGATCGTGACCAACAGGAACACCGTAGTGTGCCGCGCGATAGCCGGGACAGGGGACATGGTGGGACTACCCGTAGTTATCCTCAGCCTCCACGTACGGTCGAACGTCAGTCACGTAGCCGTCACACGCATGAACGCCACTATCGTCATTATGCACCCAGGTTAAGGGCTGACCGGCATTATCGACCACACGAAACCTATCATTATCATACGCACTACCTGGCACCGATTCGTGTGCATTACCATCCGATCGGACATCGGGTAACAGTTCTTCCGAGTAGCTATATTCGAATTTATGTTGGTGGCTATCCCTATTTTTATTTCGGCGGCGTGTTTTACAGTGGCCATGTAAGTGGTTATGTCGTAGTGCGTGCACCGATTGGTGCGGTGATCAGCGTATTACCTATAGGGTTTATCGAATTCTACATTGGGGGCATCACTTACTATTACGTGAATGAGACGTATTACATCTGGGACGATGCACGCCTGGCCTACGTGGTGGTGCAAAAGCCTGATGGCGCAGATTCGGCGATTACTGAGGCCACGCAAGGACGCCTGTTTGCTTACCCCAAGCAAGGGCAAAGCGAGGAACAACAGGCTCGGGATCGTTACGAATGTCATCGCTGGGCAGTACGTGAGTCCCGGGTTGATCCCACGATGGATGATCAGGGTGATATCTCTAAACGGGACAGGGACAACTACCGGCGTGCCCTGGCTGCCTGCCTGGAAGGCCGCGGTTACGCAGTGAAATAAGTTGTATGCATTGCTTGTCGGTTCAGGGTGATGCAGCACGTCGCATTTGCGCCTCAACGCGCGCCGTATTCAGCAGGCTCTGATCGACCACGTCCGGGTACAAGCGATAAAAGCGCTCTATATCAAAAACATAGTCGCACGCTGCTTGCTCGAGCCGCTGACGCACTGGACGGGGTAGTCCATCAATCATGAGCAGGCGTGGCGCGAGGCGCCGTATATAGAGATCACACAGCAGTTGTTCCGCTTCATCTTCCCAATCTTCCCTGATCAGGCAGGGTGGAAAGTCTTCTGTTGTCCGGTCGGTGCGCTTGAACCAGGCCGCGCGGGGTTTATCGCCGGCGCGTGCTTTGATTAGTTTCTGCAGGCGGTCATTGATTGGCGGAATGTAAACGTCATCGTCATGTGGCTGTGGATCAATTACTTCCAGTTGTGCATGTGGCATCGCAATCCATACCGGGCTAACCGACTGTTGGGCTATTTCCTGGCTATCTGCCGTGGAGTGCAACAGCGCCAGGGGTTTATTGTCTTGTGCGTCCAATAGCCAGCATTCATAGTGATCCCCTGCGGCAAAGGGTGTGTCGGATGTCGTGATTGCCTCATAAAGAAGTTCAATCGCTGTTTTGACTTCCTCCGGATCCAGGATGGGGTGAATGGCCTGGGTCTTCATGCGGCCCTGTTCAACGGTTGCCACTAACGAGTAATTTACTCTTGGGTCATCACTCAAGGGCGTAGCACGTGTTTCTTCATTATCGATCATAGCGTAGCGGATCGCCCAGTTCTCTCCATCGATACTGAGAGCACGTGCGTGGCCAACCTCGGCAACCTGCACAACCCCGACATAAGGTGATAACAAACGCTTGGAATAGGTTTTTATCATTTCTTTTGTCATGTGGACGCGTTGCCGCTCCACAGGCTCTTCAGGGGGAAGTTTCGGTTTAAATTTAGACAGAAATTTGTTGAGCAGATTTTTCAAACGACACAGCCCTGTTATCAATAGCCAGCAGAGGAAAACTGTATGATCCTGTTATCAAAATAGATCAATTCTTCTGACAATGCGAGTTCACGTAATGTTCACCCGGTTATGTTGAATTAGTCTGGAAACTGCGCCAGTTGGAAATGTAAAAAGTCGTAATACTTGCGGAGATCCTTGCTGTGTGGGGGAGTAGCAGGGAAATTTTGAATTATGAAGGGTGAAGAAAGACGCCACGCGGCCAGGATGGCCGCGTGACTGATTCGTTTATGGCTTTTTCGGGGTAGTGTATTCGACCTCTTTCTGAAACGGCTCCCANNATGCACATGAAAAATACTTTGCCCAGCTGCTGGCCCAACATTGACACCGATGTTATACCCATCAGGTTTGAACTCATTGTCCAGCAATTTTTTCTCTTCTACGATTAACGCCATACAAGCGTTAATCTCTTCGGTCGTCAGGTCAAAAAAATCAGCGACATGACGACGTGGAATCACTAATGTATGCCCCGGACTTACCGCATATGTATCACGTGCGCTATATGCCAGTTCGTTCCCAAGTGATACACCACGCGGGTCCTTACAAAACAGGCAAGGGTTATTCGGGTCGCGCTTTTTTTCCTTTTTTACTTCCGCCAAACCGCTACGCTCTTCGCCCACTAAAACCATAGCCTTGACTATTTCAATGGTACTTTGACAGTGCCTTCAACGTCAGGCGCCTGTTGCTCAGCAGGTCCACCAAACTCCATTTCTTCCTTTGTGGCATCACGAACATCCTTGATTTCCAGCCGGAAAATCACCTCTCTACCACATAAAGGATTGTTGCCATCAAAGGTTATGGACTTTCTATCCACTCTGGTCACGATAAAGGTCTTGGTCTGGCCATTATCGTTTTCCATTAAAATTTGCATGCCGACTTCACGGTATTCTTCCGGCACATTTCGAAGATCTTCTATCACCACCAGGGACTCATCTCTCGGGCCGTATAACTTGTTGCAATCGATCGGTACTTCGATGATATCGCCTGCCAGTCTACCCTCAAGTTCTGCGGTTACTGCAGGTGCCAGTACTTCGTTCACGCCATGTACATAACCAATAGGATAATCAACCTGAGTCAATACCGATTTTGTATCCGCATCCAGGACCTTGTACATCAACTCGACATACTTTCCATTAGCAACAGCATCTTCTATTTGTTGGCTCATATTGTACGATTCAAA
>DJMK01000106.1 GCA_002436485.1 Proteobacteria bacterium UBA6492 | reverse complement strand
TGAGAAGGCACATAGCGTGACCCTATTCTGCCAGGCGCGCCCTGAAAGCGACCTGGTGATTAACGTCACTGAAATTAATACCAGCAAGGATCTTCCTCTCAAGCGTTTTCCTGCCAAAGTTACCAGTATCGAGCAGCTAAACCATGATGTGATGCGAATTAGTCTTAAGATCCCTGAGGCAACACGTTTTCAGTTTCTAGCCGGGCAGTACATCGATTTCATTCTCAAGGATGAAAAACGTCGTAGCTTTTCCATTGCCAATGCACCGCACGAAGACACGCATATCGAACTACATGTGCGACACATTCAGGGTGGGCGCTTCACCAGCGCAGTGTTCGACAAGATGCAGGTAAACGACATTGTGCGTGTCGAAGGACCGCTCGGCAGTTTCTTTCTGCGTGAGGACAATGACCACCCGGTTATCTTTATCGCTGGTGGCACCGGCTTTGCGCCTATCAAGGGCATCATCGAACATGCGCTGGCTAAAAATATTCAGCGCGAGATGCATATCTACTGGGGTGCTCGCACGCTNNGAAGATCTGTACATGCATGAACAGGCACAACGCTGGGCCGACACATATGCGCACATTCATTACACGCCTGTTTTGTCTGAACCCACAGGCACCGATAACTGGACAGGTCGTACCGGTTTTGTACATGAAGCCGTGATGCAGGATGTAAAGGATTTTTCTGGTTATGAAATTTATGCTTCCGGCCCACCAGCGATGGTATATGCAGGGCGTGATGCCTTTCTGCCACATGGGCTAAAAGAAGAACTTTATTATTCCGATGCGTTTGAATTTTCCAACGACTAGCCTGAGCTAGATTTTTGCATATAGCACAGGAAGCGTAGCCGGCGCGACCGTCAATACATCATCCATTTTTTCTTCGGCAGATAGCATTAAGCCTTTTCTGAAATACTCGGCTGCATTATCTGCTTCGTTTAACTGCTCAAGCAGTTGCCCGAGTTCCTTGTAACTATCAGAGCGTGGTTGAATGTTGATGCTGGCTTCAAGGTATGAACGTGCCTTGCCCCATAACTTGTTACGTACACATAAGCGGCCGAGCGTTAAAAGTAATACCGGGTTACTCTCATGTCCCTTTAACCAGCCTTCTGCCGATGCTAACTGTTTATCAGGATCGTTGGTTTCGTTCAGACCATATAAATAGACCAGGTCGATGTCCCAGTCACGTTTGATGGCGTCACGTAACAGTTGTTCGGCATCATCATGCGCCTCCAGGGTCAGCAGGCAACGGGCATAATGTCGTACCATATTATTGTCATGCCGTAGCGCTTTTGGCACATGTTGCCAGGAACCGCGCAGATCGCTGACCTTGCCTTTTTGCGTCGCAATCGTAATCAGCTCACGATGCACTTGACGTTCCAATGCCTCTAAAGCAGCGCTATCCAGGACACGTTGCTTTTTGAGGTCTGGCAAAATCTTTTTAAGATCACCCCAGCTACGCAATAATTCGTAAATCTTGGCCAACAGGAAAAGCACATGCGGATGTTTTGGCGAAGAAGCATGTAACTGCACCAGCGTAGCTAATGACTGCTCCAGCTGTCCATGCACAAGTTGCAACTCGGCCTGTGTGAGCTGCACGGCAAACGCGGCACCACTCATACTCTTATGTGCCAACCCCAGGTAATCATCACGACGCTCCGGGGCATTCTGCTTTTGCGCCGCCCTGGCAGCAGACAGATAATTTAGCAAGGGTATATCGCTATCACGCGCATGCCGGACCAGGAAACGTTCNNCACAGAAAGACGAATCAGGGTATAAAATGCAATGAATCCGGCTGCTGCAAAAATAATAAACAGGGTAAGTGTCATTTCAACGGTCTTGTGACCACGCGCCATTAGCACGTAACCGGAATCCTGGTAGGCAAACAAACCCATCAATACCGACAGCACCAGGACAATCATGATTGTGAATAACCATCTCATGATTTATTGCGCCTGCTGTGTATTCTGCTTATTCACTGCCGGCGGCCTTGCCTTGTCATTTTGCTGCTTACTTGCGACGTAACGCTGTAACGCCACATAGGTGTTGGAGATATCCGGCAATTCAGGCGCTATCACGACAGTGGAAAGTTGTTGCAGGCTTTGTAAGGTTGACTTGGTGACCGAAGATTCCTTGTCAAAATACAGGCCAATCCATTGAATGGCTGTATCAAGGCGTTCTTTATAAATAGTTTGCTGTCCTGACAATAGTGCCAGACGCGCCTGTTCTATTTGCAAACGCAGGTTTTCCATCAGGAAGAAGCGCTGTTCCGGGCTTAATAAAGGCTTGACCGGTTTTTCATGATCACGAATCACAACGAGGTTTTTCAGGTCGCGCCAGACTGCGGCAGGCAATTCACGCCAGGACTCCACTTTTTGCGTTTCCTCAAGCTCACGTTGTACCTGTTGTTCCCTGCTTTTCGGATCCGGCGTGGCCAGTGGCAATTTTTCAAGATCGTTATTTATGCTACTGAGCGTGAGTGACATGCCAGCGATATCCGATTGTGGTACTTGCTTGAGTGACTGTATAGCCTGGTTTATGACCTGCCTTACTTTTACGATGCCGGGATCGCCGGTGTCACGTAAACGCATATCAGCGGATTCAAGCGCGGCAATCGCGGTTTTGACGTCGCGTTCCAGCAAGATACGTTGGTTAGCCAACTGAATCAGGTATTCCGCTTCAAGTAATAACCAGTCCTTGCGCAGGTAGAGGTTTTTTTCGCGTAGTGTATTTATGTTATCGGTCAGGTCATCCTGCTGCTTTTTCAGGATATTCCATTTTGACTCAAACTCATCACGCAACTCGATACGCTGTTTTTTGATGGTGTATTGTTCGTCTGCAAGGTTTTTAACTGACTGCTTTGTCTGTTTTAAATAATCATAGCCATACCAACTGACAGCAACAATAATCACAACGAGCACCAACAGTAACATGCCTCCAGTTGCCTTGTGACCATGTTGCTTTTTTTTGCGGTGCGTTACAGGTTTATGCTGCGCCTGTTTTTCTTTTTCTGGCTTGGCTGTATCCGGCTTTTGTTCTGCAGGTACTTTTTGTTCCTCTTCACTCACTACTTATCAGGCTCCTGTGTTATTCATCTGTACCAGGCTGTGAACGATTCCAGCATCACTCATTTCTTTAACAACCAGTACAGTTTTACCAAAGCCAAGCTCTTTGGCTTGCTGGGCTATACGGTTATGAAAAACCACTAACGGTTTCTCAAAAACCCAGGATTGCTGTTGTGCGCGAGCCAGCTCGGCCAGGTTTGTTAATGCCTCGCCACTGGTGATACTTATAATATCAATACCAGCGGGTGACAGGTGTTCCTCAATTTTCACATCCGGCGCAACACGACGATATACTTCAGCATAGTCCACATTTGCGCCTCTGGCGCGCAATGTCTCAGCCAACTTTTCACGTCCACCCTGGCCGCGTACGATGACAATATGCCGGCCTTTAATGTCGCTTAATTGCGGCAGTGCCAATAATGCTTCGGAATCATGACTGGAATCTGGTAGCAGGTTTACCTGCAGGCCTGCCCTGGCCAGTTCATTGGCTGTACCTCGGCCAATGGCAGCGATTGTCAGTTCATGACGTATCGTCTGCGGAACATATTGATGCGCATAGCGTACCGCGTTGGCACTAACAAATATGAGTAGTTCGTTGCCAGTTAACTGTTGTAATAGATGCAAACTTGATTCATCAGGCTGGATCGGTTCAATTTTCAACATGGGCAACAATACCGGATTGCCGGCATGTTGCTCGATCAGTTTGACAAGATTCTGCGCCTGCTCAGACGGGCGCGTCACGAGGACTTTCAGTCCATCAAGCCCGTTGTCCGGCATAAAGTGATTCCAGAATGCGATCCGCGCCGCGACTAAGCAGGTCTTCTGCCAGCGCGACACCCATTTCTTCCGCGTTGGCCAGTGGACCTGCAATGTCACCACGAATGATGTTGCTTCCATCGGTTTCGCCAACCAGCCCGCGTAACAACAGGATGTCCTTGTCGATTTCTGCAAAACCGGCAATCGGCACCTGGCAGCCACCCTGCAAGCGCGCATTCATGGCACGCTCAGCCAGAACGCGCGTGGTGGTCATGGCATCGTTCAGGGGTGCAATCAATTCATTAATTCTTTCGTCATTTACGCGGCACTCGATACCGACCGCACCCTGGCCAATGGCCGGTAAACTGATGTCAGGCGAAATATATTCCCGAATGCGTTCATGGAAACCAAGTCGAATCAGGCCAGCGGCGGCGAGAATAATCGCATCATATTGATCATCGTCAAGTTTCTGCAGGCGCGTGTTGACGTTTCCACGCAAATCCAGAATGGTGAGATCAGGGCGTTTTTCACGAAGCTGGCACTGGCGACGTAAACTGGAAGTGCCTACACGCGCACCTTGCGGTAATTCATCCAGGCTGGAGTAGTTATTAGACACAAAGGCATCGCGCGGGTCTTCTCTTGGGCAGATCACCGGCAGATGCAACCCTTCCGGGAACTCGACCGGCACATCTTTCATAGAATGCACGGCGATATCAGCCTCACCGTTGAGCATACCCAGTTCCAGTTCTTTGACAAACAGCCCCTTGCCACCGACCTTCGCCAACGGAGTATCCAGAATCTTGTCACCCTGTGTACTCATCTTCATGAGTTCGATTTGCAAGTCAGGGTGGGCTTTTTGGAGCAAATTGGCCACGTATTCTGCCTGCCAGAGCGCCAGTTGGCTCTTGCGGGTGGCAATTCGCAATATATTATCAGTCATACTTATATGGGAATTATTATTACTTATTGAACAAAAATGTCAGATAGCTACCAAATATTTATAATACACTACTTTAATCTGGACTGTGGTATGCAACTGATTCGTGAACAATTCCTGTTCTTGCTTGTATCGCTTGGCCTGATGTTGCCGTCAGCAAGCGCGATTGCAGGTGACTATGATGAGAAATTACCCCCTGTCACCGTCGCCAAGGCAAAGGACCTGAGTAACGACGCCCAGCTGTCTCACGATCAGCACAAACCAATCCTGTTGTTCTTTTCCATGCAGGGCTGTTCCTGGTGCGAGTACGTCGAAGAAGAACACCTCAAGCCAATGCTGCGCAATGCTAACTATCGTAAAAAAGTGATTATCCGTAAAGTCATGACCGATGACTATGGCTCGGTGATTGATTTCAATGGCATATCGATTAGCGTGTCTCAATTATCACTACGTTATAATGCCAGCTTTACCCCAACCGTGATCTTTCTTGATCACCGAGGCCAGCAACTTGCACCACGCATACTGGGTGTGCGTAATACCGAAATGTATGGTGGTGATCTGGATGAAGGTATCAAACTTTCCTGCCAGCTTTTAAAACAACAAAACATGGCCTTCAGCCAGTAAGCCAACAATTAAAGAGACTTCATCATCTTCCTGACAGTTGGCAGGTGTCGACGGCTGACTTCAATCGTATCATCAAGATCACGCAATTTAATTTTATGTCCGCCAATACGATCTTTTTCCAGTGCTGCTATACAGGCTATTGAGACAAGCGCGTTACGGTGTACACGTATAAACCTGTCCTCAAATTCTTTTTCCAGTGATTTTAATGATTCTTCAATCAAAACTGTGCCTTCCCTGTGTCTTACAGTGACATACTTATGTTCTGCCATGAAATAACATATATCCTCTATCGGTATCAGGCGCAGTTCTCCACCCAGGCGTGCACTGATATGTTGACGACTTTCTTCAGAGGCATCTTCTGCCAGGCCTTGCATTTGTGCGCGCGTTAAACGCGTAGCAGCCGTGAGCGCTTCCTGCAAACGCTGTTTCCTGATAGGTTTAAGCAGGTAATCAACAACGTGTGTTTCAAATGCCTTGATGGCATATTCATCATAGGCCGTAGTAAAAATAATTGCAGGCGGGGCTTGTAGTTTCATGATGTGTTGCGCGGCTTCAATACCATCCATACCCGGCATACGAATATCCAGCAGAATAACATCCGGTTCATGCGACTCGCATAACTGTATCGCCTGCTCGCCATTACTTCCCTCCGCTACGACATCGCCTGTATCAAGCTCTTCAATTACACTACGTAATCGTTGCCGCGCTAGCGGTTCATCATCAACTATCAATATCTTCATCAA
Organism: Proteobacteria bacterium UBA6492; assembly: GCA_002436485.1. Classification (GTDB taxonomy): domain Bacteria; phylum Pseudomonadota; class Gammaproteobacteria; order UBA6429; family Thiohalophilaceae; genus UBA6492. Next base: position 683 of record DJMK01000106.1, on the reverse strand, counting down.
TTCGATTCCGGTATGGCCAGGTCACGGTAACAGTGTATTGATCATTATCTTCATTTATATCCAATGATCCCTTTTCATTGAATAATGCTTTTAAACGATCACGAATATTTTGTTGTGCAATCTGATTTCCTTTGCTTGCGTTATTTCTGTTTATCGGCAGTGGATTGCTGATTGTCAAAACTATATCGCCATGTTGCAACTTGCCGGTTATATCTATACTGCCACCTTCGGCACGAGGTTCGATGCCATGGTAAATCGCGTTTTCCAGCAAAGGCTGGATCAACAAGGGAGGCACATAGGCGTCTTGTGGAATGTCCTCGATATTCCACTTCACGTTGAGTCGTTCACCCAGTCGTAAATGTTCTATCTCCAGGTATTGCTGGCATAACTGGCACTCTTCACTGAAAGTATGAAACGTCCTGGCATCACGTAGTGTAATGCGAAACAGGTCAGAGAGATTTTCAACCGCCTGTTCTGCCTGCTCGGGCTGGGTGCGTGTCAGGCTGGCAATGGTATTCATGCTATTAAATAGAAAGTGCGGCCGAATTCGCGATTGCAGTGCCTGTAGTCGGGCTTCTGCCTCGGCACGAATCTTTTGTCGCCACTGAAATTGGACGTAAAAATATCGCAGCATTGGCCCGGTCAGTAAAAAAGCCACGGCGACATTTCTGAAAACATAGTGC
>DJMK01000118.1 GCA_002436485.1 Proteobacteria bacterium UBA6492 | reverse complement strand
ACCAAAGAGCAAATCAAGGGGCTGGATGAACAGGTTCAGGAGATCAAGAAGGATGTCCTGGCAATTTCCGCGGAACTCAACCAGCTCGAAGAAAAGCTGATCTATCCCTCGGATACGCAGCTGGCATTTTTCGTTTCGGTCGAGGATGGTAGTAATTACCAGCCTGACGCCATCAAGATCAAGCTCAATGGCAAGGATGTCGCACACTATATATATAGTTACAAGGAAGTCGAGGCGATGCAGCGGGGTGGCGTGCAACGGGTATTTGTAGGGAATGTTCAAACTGGCGAACATCGACTGGATGTGGTCAGTCTTGGGAAAGATGGCGGCAGCAAAACAAATGACAAGGCGAGCCACATTGTAAAGAAGGGTGTCGGTCCGCAAATTCTGGAAATCAGGCTTTCCTCTTCCGGCATTAAATTCAACGACTGGTAATCCTGTGTTGCGTTCAGTTCTCGCACTTGCAGGTATCGTAGTGATGTCTTCTGCCGTGGCGGCAGGACAGAAGGCGTATGGCGATCTCAAAGATCTTTTTTTCGGGGATGCGCTTTACTATGCCTATCAGCAGGAATATTTCAATGCCATTTCACGGCTGGATACTGAGCTGGTCCAGTACTATGGTCTGGATGAGCCACATCTAAATACATTGTTTCATCACATCGGCCATGCCGAGTTCTCGGTAGGCGATTTTGAGCTGTACTATCGCATGCATACGCGTGCCGGGCGTGCAATTAAGGCTGTGATAGAAGGTGCGGTCGACGAAGAAATTCGCAATGAAGCAATCTATCGACTTGCCAAGATATATTATCAAAAACAACAGTTTGTTAATGCAGCACACACTATCGAGAAACTGAAGGGTAAGGTGCCTGAAAAACTGCGCTATGAAGAACCTTTTTTGCGCGCGCAGATTTATATCGTCAATGGCAAGTTTACCGAGGCAATCAGGTTACTCAATGACATTGAAAATGCCGAAGGTGTGGAGGGTTTTGCTGGCTATAACCTTGCGGTTGCATTGATTCGGAGTGGCAAACAGGAAGAAGGCTACAGACAACTGGCGCGTGTCGGGGAAATATCGGCCAGTGATGAGCGGGTGCAATCGATTCGCGACAAGGCAAACCTGGCGCTGGGGTACCGTCTACTTGAAGGTGGCAGTGCTACCGAGGCAAAACAATACCTTGATCGAGTCAGGTTGACCGGGCCCTTTTCGAACAAGGCCTTGCTTGGCTCAGGCTGGTCTGCGGTAGCGGCAGAACAATTCGACCGCGCACTGGTGCCATGGACGATACTGGCTAAACGTAATGTGACCAATAGCGCTGTGCAGGAAGCGTTGATGGGTGTGCCGTATGCCTATGGCAAACTGGGATTGTATGGCAAATCTGCCATTTTGTATGGACACGCACTCGAATCTTTCAGCAATGAAATTGAAAAACTCGATGCCTCGATAACCAGCATTAGACAGGGCAAGTTTCTCGAGGCAGTTGTCAGGGAAGAGCTAAAAAAAGACAGGGACTGGCTGGTTAACCTGCGCAATTTGCCCGACACCCCGGAAACCTTTTACCTGACGCAAATGATGGCGTCACATGATTTTCAGTCCTCGTTAAAAAATTATTTTGATCTGGTCGAACTGCAGCGCAGGATGGAAATGTGGCTCGTATATCTCGACTCCTTTAATGACATGATTCAGGTACGTAGTCGCTACTATCAGCCAATTTTGCCAGGGATCGATGAAAAGTTTAGGCAACTGGACTCAAAAATAAAACTGCGTGTTGCGCAGCGCGACAGCATCGCAAATCGGCTTGAGAAAATGCTGATTGCCCCTCGTCCGGATTACCTTGCCACGGTGAATGAACGAATCTATTTGCAGCAAATTGATCAGCTTGAAAAGAAACTCAAACGTGAAGGCAAGCTTGCCAAGGCGTCTGTACAGGCGCGAATCAAGCGATTACGTGGCGTGATTAGCTGGAAAATTCACACCGAGTATCAGGATCGTTTTGCCGAGGCAGATAAGAATCTGCGTGAACTGGACCGCCATGTCAACGCTATGCAGGAAGATTATCAATCCTTTGTGCGTATACGCCAGGCTGCAACACAAAGTTACCGTGGCTATGACAAGCAGATTCAGATCTTGCGCGCCAAGATACAGCAGGCACAGGAAACAGTTGAGACATTGATTGCCAGGCAGGGGCACCTGATTGAAGTCATGGCGATAAATGAACTCGAGCAGCGTCGTCAACGACTTGAGAAATACCAGGTCAAGGCACGTTTTGCGATGGCTGAGAGTTACGATCGGGCCACCACTAAACAGTCTGAAACAGATTTGAAAAAGGAACGACAGGCGCTTGAGGCTGAAAAACAGCAACCTGCCTCAGGGGAAGGGACGCCATGATGATTCGATATACATGGCCTGGACTGTTTAGCCTGGTTCTACTGGGGTGTGGCACCTTCAATCAACAGGGTACCATCAGTGAACTGAATGATGTACAGCCGGAATTAAAGGACACCCGGATTGAAGATGGTCTCGACAAGGCCATGGCCAGTTATCAGCATTATCTTCAAAAGACACCTGAATCCGAGATGACACCAGAGGCCATGCGCAGGCTGGCTGACCTCAAGATTGAAAAGGAATTTGGCACACTTGGTACCGATTCTTCGAACGGAAGCAAGCAAACAGCCGGGCCCAAATCAGCAGAGGCTGTGGCCAACAACGAGCAAGGTGATCAGGTCATCGAGAAGGAAAATACCATCGCTGATCTTTCCGAGTCAGAAAAATCTTTTGAGGCCAGAACTACCAGCCAGGAAAAAATCAGTAAAGGCCAGAAATATGCAGCTGCCAAACCTGGGGCCAGCACTGCGGGAGAACAACAGACTGTAGGCGCCAGGCAGGCTATCAGGCTTTATAACCAGTTATTAAAGAAATACCCGTTATACGAGCGCAATGACCAGGTTCTTTACCAGCTGTCGCGTGCCCATGAGGAAATTGGCGAAGTGGATATGGCGATGAAGGTGATGAGTCGTCTGATCAAGGAGTNNCGCAAGAAATATCTCGATGCAGAAGACGCCTATAACGCCGTACTTAAATATGGCGTTGGTTCGGTTTATTACGAACGAACACTCTATAAACTGGGCTGGACCTTTTACAAGCAAGAATTGTATGAAGAGGCATTACAACGGTTCATCAAGCTGCTTGATTACAAAGTATCAGTTGGATACGACTTTGTACAGAAAGAAAATAAAATCGAGAAAAAGCGTATTGATGATACATTCAGGGTGATATCACTGAGTTTTTCCAATCTTGGAGGTTCAACAGCAATTGTTGAGTATTTTGACAGGCATGGCAAACGCAAATATGAGGACAGGGTATATAGTCATCTTGCTGAATTTTTCTTTGAAAAACGCCGTTATCACGATGCAGCAAAAACTTATGATGCATTTATTACGCGGAATCCTTTTCACAAGGTTTCGCCAGTGTACAGCATGCGCGTTATCGAGATTTACCAGAAGGGTAATTTTCCAAAACTGGTCATTGAGGCTAAAAAGCAATTCGCTTCTACCTATTCCCTTAAGTCACAATACTGGACGATGCATAGTAAGGCAGACTATCCAGAAGCCATCGGTTACCTGAAGAAAAATATTATTGATCTTGCGAATCATTACCACGCAGTTTTTCAGGAACCAAAATATATAAAGAAAAAGCAAGAGAGCTTTATCGAGGCGTCGCACTGGTATCGCGAATTCCTGGCTTCATTCCCTAAAGATAATGAGTCGCCAGGTATTAATTATCAGTTAGCAGATTTATTGCTGGAAAACAAAAGTTTCAGCTTGGCAGCAATAGAATATGAAAAAACAGCCTACGATTACCAGTTGCATGAAAAGTCACAAAAAGCGGCCTATGCTGCCGTATTTGCCCATCGAGAACATGTGAAACAGGCACCTGCGGCACAGAAATACTCGATAAAACGCAATGTGATTCGTAGTTCCCTGCGATTGGTGGATACCTATCCAAAACATGAAAAAGCTAACCTCATATTGAGTGCGGCCGTAGATGACATGTATGAGATGAAAGATTATGTACTTGCAATTAAGTCGGCACACCATTTACTGAAAAATTATCCCCAAAGTAGCAAAACTGTCATACGTAATGCGTGGCAGGTCATCGGACATTCGTCCTTTGAACTTCAGAAGTATGTTGAGGCAGAACAGGCCTATGTTCAGGTTTTGGCGCTGACCAGCAAGGACAACAAGGAGCGGGTCAAACTGGTTGATAACCTGGCTGTATCAATCTATCGCCAGGGGGAAGCTGCACGAGCCAAAGAAGATTACAAGGGCGCTGTAAATCACTTTTTACGTATTGCTGATATGGCCCCGTCATCGAAGATACGTTCTACGGCTGAGTATGATGCAGCCGCTGTGCTTATCCAGGTTATGGATCTTGATAAGGCAGCAGAGGTGCTATTGTCTTTCCGGAAGAATTACCCCAAGCATGAGCTACAGCAAGACGTCACTAAAAAAATCGCTTTTGTCTATAAGGAATCAGGCAAAAACGTGCTTGCAGCGAAAGAGTTTGAAAGAATTTTTTCAGAATCAAAAGATGATGCGGTTAAACGCGAATCACTGTTGACAGCCGCCGATCTCTATGAAAAAGCAAGTGATACAGATAACGCATTAAAAATTTACAAGAAGTTCGTGAAGTATTATCCGAAGCCGGTCGAGTTTGCTTTGGAAACCTATTACAAGATAGCTATGGTATATAAAACCAGAAGCGATATGAAGCAATACCATTCCGTGCTGCAGCATATTATCAAGACTGATAAAAATGCGGGTTCTGAGCGCACTGACCGAACTCGTTATCTCGCTGCGCAGTCATCACTCGTATTGATTGAGCCACGTTTCGAAGCTTTCAATGAATTAAAGCTTACCGCACCATTTAAAAAATCGCTAAAAAAGAAAAAGAAAGCAATGTCTGATCTGGTGAATACTTTTAACCGGCTTGTTGATTACAAAGTTCCGGATGTGACGGCAGCATCAACATTTTATATTGCCGAAATCTACTTTAATTTTAACCGTTCGTTGATGCAATCTGAAAGGCCAAAGAATCTCAACGAAATAGAACTCGAGCAATACAACCTGATGATCGAGGAGACTGCATTTCCATTTGAAGAAAAGGCAATTGGTGTGCACGAGAAAAATATCGAACTACTGGCAATTGGTGTTTATAGCAAATGGATAGAGAAAAGTATCGGCAAGCTTGCTGTGTTGTTGCCTGCGCGTTACGCAAAGCCAGAGCAAAGTATCGCGTATATAGAAAATATCGATCACTATCGTTATAGCGTGCCTGGCAAGAACAAATCGATATTGAACATCGAAAATAAAGCGGATACGACTACAGGCCGTGATAATGAGCAGCAAAACAAGCCAATCGCTACTGTTGATGATGTTACCGCAGACAGTGATAAGTCTAAGCGCATGGCCGTGACTGATGAAGTACTAGCTGGCGCCACGAGTGCAAGTAGTAAAGAGTGAACAAAATGAAAAGTACGTCGCAGACAAGACAAAATGAAACACGAGTCATACGAGATGTGCTGTGCAGTCGGATCAGCATAACCATCAAGGGAAGTGTGATCATGATCACAAATATGCTCATGCGAGCCACCAGGACAATAAATAGCAAAAAAATGTTTGAAAGTGTGAAATATTTCAAAAAGTTAGAAATACCTGTCGCAAAACAGCACTTGAGGGCGGATTTATGCATGGAAATGTGAATCAGTTCGGATTTAAGGCAAAAAAATTAACCGGAATGATACTCGTTTATGCGTTTTTGCTTTCCAGTTGCGCTACAACGACAACCAATGACACTCAAGAAACTATTGAAATTACCGAAAATTATAGTGTCTCTGAAGAGGTCAGGGAGGAATTTGGCAAGGCTGTCGTGCTGATGAAGGCGGGTAAATATGAAGAGGCAATCCAGTTACTACGTGCGGTGACTGGCAAGACGAGTAAATTTACCAGCCCATACATTAATCTTGGCATTGCATATATTGCGACAGACCAGCTGGATAAAGCTGAACAAAGCCTGATCAAGGCGCTTAAGTTGAACAAGACACACCCGGCTGCAAACAATGAAATGGCCCTGGTGTATCGCAAGACAGGACGTTTTACGGAGGCTAGACAATTGTATCAAGAAGTACTGACCCGGTATCCGGAGTTTCTGCCTGCCAGAAAAAACCTCGGTGTGTTATGCGATCTGTATTTGCAGGATTTGAAGTGCGCGCTGGAGCAGTATGAGCAGTATTTAAATTTGCAGCCGGAAGATAAACAGGTACAGATCTGGGTGGCAGACGTAAAGCAAAGGATGTAAATCGATGACCAGTAACAACATGACTGAAACGATTAAAAAAGCTACTTACATATTTCTTTTGCTTGCATTGATATCGCCTGCGCAGGCAAAGGATAAGAAAAAAAACGAGGCAAAGGAATTATCAGGTATATCGATCATGGGAAATGAAGAAGCACCGAAGTCGCTCTTTATTGTTCCATGGAAAGGTTCAGAACTTGGTGATGAGAATTTTCTTTCATCGAGCTTGTTAAATGAAAAAATGGTGCCGGTAGATAAGGAAGTGTTTCAGCGTGAGCTGGATTTTTATTCTGCCACGGTAATTGAATAACTGAAATTGTAATTTAAGAGGACGTAAAAATGGGCATTATTGATGCGTTTATGAGATTTTTTCAGACAGGCGGGGCGTTTATGTACCCGATTCTCATTGTATTCGCATTTGGTCTCGCCATTGTCGTGGAGCGCTGGCTGAAACTGAACAGCATAAGGAATGCAAATCGTGAGATGTGGACAAAACTGCATCCTGTTCTGACCGAAGGTGATTTTGAAACCGCTCGCGAGATGACAGAAAACAATACTTCTACAATCAGTCATTTGTTAAGTGTTGGGTTGGCGCGCCAGGGAGCGGTTCGTCGTCGCGAAGATATCGAGATTGCTATGGAAGAAACCATGATGGAAATCATTCCGCAGTTACAGAAACGAACCCCCTATGTGGCGTTGTTTTCAAACATTTCAACCTTGCTCGGATTGTTAGGTACCATCATGGGTTTGATTGAGGCATTTACAGCCGTTGCCAATGCTAACCCGGCAGAAAAGGCCGACCTGCTGTCAGCCAGTATCTCCGTTGCCATGAACACCACGGCGTTTGGTTTGATGGCAGGTATACCCCTGTTAATTTTCTATGTTGTTCTTAATTCCAAAACAGGAGAAATAGTTAACAGCCTGGAAATGGCCTCAGTAAAAACCCTGAGCATTATTTCGATGAACTCAAGACGCCAGGAAGGCTAAAAAGTATATGTTACGTAAACATCATTACCAGGCGGCTAACCAGGAACCACCAGAACTGGATGTCACCACCTTTTTGAATCTGATGGTTGTGCTTGTACCGTTTCTACTGATTACGGCAGTTTTCTCACGTATCACTATCATGGAACTGGATTTGCCAAGTGGTGCGAGCGGTAATGTCAACAAACCAAGGGTGACAGTAGAAGTAATAATACGTACCAAAGGACTGGAGATAGCAAATGGCCGCAGTGTGGTTGCAAGTATTAGCAGGAGAAAAGACGCTGATTATGATTTGCAAAGCCTTTCTGACGTATTGCAGAAAATCAAAAAGAATTATCCGGAGGTCACAGAGGCAACTATCCTGATCGAAGAAGATATCCAGTACGAAACAATGATACGTGTCATGGATACAGTGCGGATGGTTGAAATACCCGATCCCAATGTCATAGGTGATGACGGAAATCCCGAAATGCAAAAAGCTGAGTTGTTCCCTGATATGTCGATTGGAGAAGCCCCATGAAGACATCACGGCGGATAAGGCGCATGGGTAATGCTAATCAGAACAAGGTTCCGGCGATGAACCTGACATCACTAATGGATGTATTTACCATTCTGGTTTTCTTTCTTCTGGTGAATTCATCCAACAGTGAGGTGCTGACGCAACCAAAAAAAATCACATTACCTGACTCGATTGTCGAAACCAAGCCCAGGGAAACAGTCGTCATCGTGGTGTCACTGGAAAATATTACAGTGCAGGGTGAGCCAATCGTATCTTATCAATCAGTTATTAAAACAAAGCAAGATGCTGTCCTCGAAATCAGCAACAAGCTAAAAGAAATAAAAAGTAATGTTATAGGCGTAAGCACCAAGGCAGTTTCCGAAAGCAATGAAGTTACCATTCTTTCACATAAAACTGTGCCATTCAGAGTATTAAAAAAGGTGATGTCCAGTTGTACTTTTGCTGGTTATGAAAAAATCTCAATGGCAGTCATACAAAAAGCATCACAAAACCTGAACGGGGAGGCCGGAAACGGGTAGAAAAATGGCAGCAACAAATCCAACCAACCAGTCAGTTGAAGTCGGTGAATTATACAACCAGATAGATGTGCATCGTGCCGAGATAAAGCGTCACGAGGAAGAGCTGGTCTCGATCAATGCTGAACTAGAAGAAATCGCGGAAGAACGTGAAAAATATGAAGTGCTATCCGGTGTTGTCGCCGGGCTGGACAAACTGGAAGAGCTCAATGCGGGTGAATTATTCTGGAATGGACTGGCTGACGACGAATCGAAGATAAAAACACTGGATGAACTGCGCAGTAAATCTTCCTATTTTGAACGCAAAATCAGCAATATTACAGCGCGTCATGATCGCACTGTCGAAGATATCAAGCGCAAAAAGGAAGAGATCGAATATTTGCTCGACGACATCGATGATATTCGACGCCGCGAAGAAGAGAGCAAAGATTTCTATATTATAGAGCGAGAAATCTCGTCAATTCCTTACCGCATGATGGTCATGCCCTGGACCAAGCAGGACCGGGACGAAAAACGCTATCGTAAGATACTGTTGCTTTTCTTGTTATATGCCATTCTGGGTGGCCTGTTGATTCCAATGTATAACGTACCTATTCCGGAGCGTGTTGAAGTTATTGAAATACCAGAACGTTTGGCCAAGTTGATCAAGAAAGAAAAGCCAAAGCCGCCACCAAAGCAAAAGAAGATTGAGAAAGAAAAACCCAAGCCGACGGAAAAACAAAAGCAGCAGGCCAAGAAGAAAGCAGCCAAATCAGGATTGTTGGCACTTAAAAACGACTTCGCTGACCTTTTAAAAGATCAGACTGAAGCCAAGCTTGGTGCAGCCGCCGATCTAACAAACTCCGGTTCACAATCCCGTTTACCACAGCGTTCCATTATCACCTCGCAAGCTACAACAGGTAGTAGTGGCGTCAAGAGCTCGTCTGTCAGCCGTTCTGTTGGTACCGGGCGTACCGAGGTGGCAGGCGTAGCGTTTACCCGGGTCGAGAGTGGTATTGGTACCAATGCAGCCGATGACAGGCCACTAAGTGACGGACCAGGACCATCCCGCACCGATGAAGAAATACAAATCGTGTTCGATCGCTACAAGGCCGCACTCTATCGGATCTATAACAGGGAATTACGCAAGAATCCGACCCTGCAGGGCAAGATGATCATGCGTATCACCATTGAGCCAGATGGCAGTGTGTCAGCTTGCAGTGTTGAGTCGACAGATCTTGATTCTAAATCTCTTACAACCAAGATTGTACAACGTGTCAAGACATTCAAGTTTGGGGCGAAGGAAGGCGTGCCCACAATCACCATCCTGTACCCAATTGATTTCCTGCCGGCTACATAGCCAGGCAGGCGAGTCATGAGGAAGCAGGGTTAAGTTTCTATTGTTGGGTATATGTGTAATTAAAACATTCATCAGGAAGTTAGGTAAAGGAGCAGTAATAAATATGAACAATAAACATATACCAAACCTGTTTTGCGGGAAGGCAGACAGGTAGCAATAGAGGCGCATGATCAATGTTGCGGGATGAATTGGCAGGCCTGTCAGGTTTGCGAGTGCAATCGATACAACCGGCGAGAACAATATTTTTTGTTTTATCACCGGCAGTTCGACTGTATGTATTTCCCCCAGTAGAATCTTGTTGCAGTCTATCTGGACTCCTTCCGGAGCAGCCATGAGTAGCTGCCTCGCCCGACTTTCTCGAAAATTACTTTTATCAGCAACCTTGTTGCTGGGTGCAGTCGCTAATGCCAATGCTGGCCTGTTCTGCTCAGATGCACCGTTCAATGGAGTTGTAGACGGCAGTCAAAGGGCTGAACTTGGTGGTTCATACGCAGGCACTGTCGCAGATCCGTTTCCTACCCAAATCACAATTGATCAGGACTGTACCTTTGTTAATTTTAGTGCCAGTAATCCGCTGACCGCTACACTTAACTTCCAGACCAATGATCCATCGGTTTATCTGATTACCTTCAATAATGTAATTTTTACCGGCAACATGGCTTGCGCCAATATTGATCACCGCATCTGGTTTGTGAATGGTGCTGATTATGGCTCAAAGAATAATTGCCAGGATTTGTTTATTCCGGTCGAGGCGATTAATAAACAAAACCCGCCTGGTGTCACTACGGTGGGTATCGGCGAGCCCTTTACCTATACGCTGACTATCCCTGTCCTGTATGACCCGGTCAGCGGTACCTATATAAATAACTTTGGTTCTGCCAATGACCTGCACAGCATTACTATTATCGATGACCTGAATGCGACCGGTGCTGATCTTACCGTTGTTGGTACACCAACAGTAACCTGGGTGGGTAGCGGGGCGGCCGTACCACATACCTTTACTGATAATAACGGTCTGCTTACCTTTGATATCAATCCTGCGGCTAATCCAGGCATCATCATTCCGGCAGGCGATCAGATTCAGATAGAAATCACGGTCGTTGCCGATGATACCAATACAATCGGCACCCAGTTTATCAATACGGCAACCTGGGAGTTTGGACGTCTGATTGAAATTGATGGTGTGCCTACCTTTTTCGATCCCCTGCCGGGTGAAAACGGTGTAACCCCGCCATTAACGATTGGTGGTCCCAATCTCGTCGTTACCAAGAGCAATCCCGATACCGCAATCAATATCGGTGCAACAACAACCTTTACCATTGATGTGCAAAACATCGGTGGCAGTTCTGCATGGGATACAACGGTTCTTGATTTGCTTCCAGATACAGCCGATGTTGGCATGTGTGATTTTGATCCGACCGCTACGGTTACTGCCCAGGTATTTGCTGCGGATGGAATCACGCCGGTGTCGGGTGTGTTGGCGCAGGGCACTGATTACTCCGTGAGTTATACCGGTGCGCCTACCTGTGAGCTGAGTTTCACCATGTTAAGCCCCCAGGCAGCGATAGGACCAACCGAACGTTTAATTATCACCTATCAATCTGAACTGGATCCTGATACCACCATCGCTGGTGACGGTGTGCAACTGATTAATATTGCCGGTGCAACTCAATATTACAGCGCCGATGAAACTCCAGGTATCAATCGTATTACCTTCAACAATACACTCACCGATGGTTCACCAACAGTAAATGATTTCCAGGACAGGCATGTTATCACTGCGGCATTGTCCGGCTATTTATTTCAAAAGACAGCCCAGAACGTAACAACAGGTGAGTTTCCGGCATTGACAGCTGCCCCGGGCGATACGCTGCGTTATCGCGTGCGTTTGTTCAATTTCACCGAGATTATTGACAACGTTACTTTTAATGACACGCTGGATCCGGCTTTCTTT
>DJMK01000167.1 GCA_002436485.1 Proteobacteria bacterium UBA6492 | reverse complement strand
TCCCAGAACCACCAGCCGCCCCAGCCCAGTTCGTAGTATGCCCACCAGCTACCCAGCGTGATACCCAGGGTCAGGAACATCCACGCCACGTTGGTCCAGGGTCGTGACCAGCGTGCCCAGGCACTGTCGAGTCGTCCGCCCAACAACGCGGCAATAGCAAACGCAAACGCCACGACAAAACCAACATAACCCATGTACAGCATGGGCGGATGAATGGCCAGTCCCGGGTCCTGTAACAGTGGATTCAGGTCGCGGCCTTCCAGCGGAACAGGAAAGATGCGCTCAAACGGATTGGAAGTAAAAATCATGAACGACAGAAAACCCACCATGATTAAACCCATCACGCCCAGTACACGGGCAATGATGACAGGGGGAATGCTCCGGCTGAAGACGGTGACCGCGCCAATCCAGATGGCTAATACTGTTGCCCACAACAACAATGATCCTTCGTGTGCACCCCACACACCGGAGATCAGGTAAAGCACCGGCAACTTGGTATTGGACGTGTTGGCTACGTAGAGAACTGAAAAATCATGTACCAGGAAGGCATAGGTTAAACAACCATAGGCCAGTAACATAAACACCAGCAGGCCAATCGCCGTCGGGCGGGCCGTGGCGATCCATGCTTGTTTACGCAACTGCGCACCGGCAATCGGCACGATGCCCAGTACCAGCGACAGGCATAATGCCAGGATTAATGCAAAGTGACCCAGTTCAGGAATCATAGCTTAGTTTCCTTTTGGATAATCAGAATAGCCCGGTGCGCCGGCTTCCTGCATAGCGTCTTTTAATTCCTTGGGCATATAACTCTCGTCGTGCTTGGCCAGTACTTCTTCGGCAACAAATACACCGTTACCATCCAGGCGGCCCTTGGCAACCACGCCGCGTCCCTCGCTGAACAGGTCTGGCAGAATACCATCGTAAACTACCGACACTTCCTTGATGTTGTCAGTGACCTTGAAGCTGACCCGTATACTTTCACTGTCACGTTGCAGGCTGCCTGCAACCACCATGCCGCCAAGACGAAAAATCGCATCGCGCGGTGCTTCGCCGCTGACAACCTTGGCCGGCGTAAAAAAATAGGAAATGTTGCTGCGCAGTGCCATACCAATTAATACCGTGGCTGCGGCGACGGCGGCCAGCGCAATGCCGATAAAAATAAAACGTTTATGCCTGGTTTTCATGATCATCCCGTTTGTTCATTGCGACGATGTGCTGTAATCGTTTGATAACTGATTTGCGTTTTTGTTTCAGGTAAATTACCTCTGCCAGTAAAAACGCCAGGGTAATGCCCAGGGCAGACCAGACAAACAGTGCAAACCCGCCCATGTTAAAAAATTCGCTGACACTCATCGTTTTGGCCTTATCAAGTCATGCACCCAGCTGGCATGTCGTTCGCGTTCCAGGATAATATTTCTGGCACGCATGAAGATCACTGCAAACGAATACATCCAGAAGGCAACCACCATCACCAGCATCGCGAAACGTATGTTGCTTTCTATCGCGGTCATGGAAGAGCGCGCATGCAGGGCGGCACATTCATTCGGATCCGGACAATTCACCGACCAGTAGATCAATGGCACGCACACCAGACCGACAATTGCCAGCAGGGCACAGGCACGATCCGCGCGTTGTGGTTCTTCAATGGCGGATTGCAAGGCCATGAAGCCGATATACAAAAACAAAAGAATCAGTTCCATGGTCATGCGCGGATCCCAGTCCCACCAGGTTCCCCAGCTAGTCTTGCCCCAGATCATGCCGGTCAGTAACGCCAGTGCGGTAAAGATTGCACCAGTGGGCGCGGTGGCGGCCGCCATCATGAACGACAGTCGCGTGTTGTAAATGAAACCAATAATGGCCCAGCCTGCCATCACGACATACAGCCACATGGACATCCAGGCCGCGGGCACGTGCACGAAGATGATTCGGTAGTATTCCTTTTGTTCTGACAGGATATCCGGCGTTTGAAAAAATCCCCAGTACAGACCAAGCAGGGATAATAAAATCGCAAGCGTAAAGAACCACGGCACCGTTTTGTTTGCCATGGGATAAAACGTGACTGGGGAAGCGTATTTAAACCAGTTGATCATAAGAGCGATTTTATTCTGTCGAAATTCTCAGTGCGGCGGCGATGGCCAGCGGTGTAAATGCCAGCGCCAGTATCAGGAAGGCAGCAATCAGTAACAGGAAAGGTTGTGATGATCCCATGCTGGCAGCACTCGCGTTAATAGCACCGGCACCGAATATCAACACCGGAACATAAAGCGGCAACAGTAACAAAGACAACAACATTCCTCCACCACGCAATCCCAGGGTCAACGCCGCGCCAATGGCGCCCAATTGACTCAATACCGGTGTGCCAATCAGCAGCGCCAACAGCATGATGAGTATGGTATCACCGGATAGTTGGTATTGCAGACCTACCAGGGGTGACAAAATCACAAGCGGCAGGCCGGTCTGCAACCAGTGCGCGAATACTTTTCCCAGTACCAGCAGGGGTAATGAGCGCGGCGACAGGATGAACTGTTCCAGTGAGCCGTCCTCGTAATCGGAACGAAACATGTTCTCCAATGACAACATGGCNNAAGGACAGATTCAGGGGGATGATACGGCATTTGACGCCGTGCAACTGGTGATGGGTTGTCAAAACCGAGATGCCACCCCGGTCAGCATGCGCGTTCAGGAGGTTTTCCACCAGCTCGATGCCATTACTGTCCAGCGAGGTAAACGGTTCATCCAGTATCCACAGGGTCTTGTTGGACACCAGCAGGCGGGCCAATGCTACCCGGCGCTGCTGGCCCATCGATAACTGGCGGCTGGGTACGTGCTCGTAACCCGCGAGATCGAGTTGCGCCAGCGCATCGCTAATCTCAATATTTGACGGGGCATTGGCCAGTGACTGAGCCACCCGCAGGTTCTCGTGCGGACTCAGGTCGTGCTTGATGCCGTTGGTGTGTCCTAAATAGGCGAGCAGGGCGCAATAGGCAGCCCGATCGCGCTGAATGTCCTGGCCTGACCAGCGCACTGTGCCATTGGAAGGGCGCGACAGCCCACTCAGGATGCGCAGCAGGCTGGTCTTGCCGCTGCCGTTAATGCCTTCCACGCGCACCAGTTCACCTTCGCCGGCCTGCAGGCCCAGGCCTCGAAACAGGACCCGGTCGCCGCGAATGCACTCCAGGTTATCGATTTCCAGATAATGACTCATGAATTATATGGGAATAGGGGGCCGTAAGAGGTATGAATAATTCTGCATATACTTATATATAGTATCAACCGGGCCATAGAATACCTGCTCTACCGGTTGTTTAACAGGGTTGGCCTGTGTGGCTTTTTCTCAGGGCCATAAAACAAAAAGGGCGCCATCGGCGCCCTTTGTATTTAGGATTAAATCCTTAATCGATGGTTACGGCCTGGTAGATGAACAGGCAGTGGTCAGCGCATCCATATCGATATCAAAGCTGGACTCATCGACTCCATCAGTATCAGGATTGTCTTCACAGCTGCTGAAGAACTCACGTCCACCGTCATAAGTGCCAGATACCTGCACATCAGCACTTCGCGCACTTGTGCCCACTAATTCACAGAGGCTTACTGAGCCATTTTCAATCGATACAAAACCACCGGGTTCGAACTCACCGCTTAGAGTTGCAGGTGTACCGAAATTATTGACGTTCTTACCTTTGATTTTGTATACAGGCTGAATGCTGCCAGAAAAGTCAGGAATGACGAAATCGTCACCGGAATCATTTTTGATTAGCACGTCATAGGACAGCGTTGTCCCTGCGACACTACAAGTCGTGCTCACAGACAGACCGGCTTGTGGTCCTTTGCCCTTACCTTTGCCACCAGCACTTGCAGTAACCGTCACGCTTGCCAGTGAAATGCCCATGACAACAGCCAGGGCAGTTGAAGTCAGGTTAAGTTTTGAAATGGCCATAACAGGCTCCTCTTCTTGTTTGTATTCATTGTCATGCAATGCAAAGACATTGCTTCTGTTCAGTAATAAACACGCGTGGTGTATATTGATCAGTCCAGAATGCAAATCGATGATATGTTAATTTCAGTCCCTTTCTGAAACAGCGTTCCCCCGCCTCGCATGATTTGCCCGTCTATTCCATAACAGCTGGAGGGTTAAATATAAACACTTTTACCAGTGGGAAAACCGTACCAAAGTACACTTTTGCTCATTTTCTGGCAAAGTGTGAACGGGTTCACATTTTGATGGCGCAAAAAGCATGCTGAGGAAGGTTGGCAATACATAAAAAAGGGTGCCCAACGGCACCCTTCGTTTTTTTGGCTTGCTTACCGGGCAAGGATTATAGAGTACAGGCCTCCTTCAGTGCCGCATAATCGATGTCGAAGCCTTCGGGTTCAGCTGCATCCGTACCCGGATCGTCACCGCAGCTGTCGCTAATGTTACGGGTGTCTGTGCTACCATCTGCGTTGTAGGTGCCCGTTAACTCGGCATTCACGCTGGTGACATTAGAAGGTAAGCCGCACAGTTCTACAGTCTTGGTAGTGCTAATTGAAGCGCCGGCACCAAGATTATTAGCATTTACATCCTGTCCTGTACCAAACGCTTTTGTCTGTTTACCTTTCGTGGTTCGGTCTTTATATACAGCCTGCAGACTGCTTGATACATCAACAACAACAGCATCATCACCGGAATCATTGGTCAGGGTTACCGTGACGTCCATCGCGGTACCTTTAGTATTGAGAGCACAGGTCACTAGTGTAGATAGACCGGCTTGTGGTCCTTTGCCCTTGCCTTTGCCTTTGCCGGCAGCATCGACCGGGGCGGTATAAACGGCTGCGCTCATTCCCACGCTCAGTGCCAGGGCGGCAGCCAGGTTAATTGTTGATTTGGCCATAACAGGCTCCTCTTCGTGTTTGTCTTGTTAACCATGCAATGCAAAGACATTGCTTCTGTTTAGGAATAAACGTTGCTGTTGTTTATTCGTCAGTCCAGAATGCAAATCGTTGACACGTACAGTTCAGACTGTGCCCCCTATAGCGTTCCCCCGCCTTCTATGATTTGCCTGTCATTCCCGGTACAGCTGGAGAGATTACTATAAACATTTTTACCAGTGGAAAACCCGTACCAAAGTACGTTTTTTCAGCTTGCGTAATTAGAGGGTGAAGATGTTCACATTTTGTTTGAATGCAAAAAAATTGTTACAAGTTCTTGTTGTGTTTTGAAAAACCAGTACATGCCCGTGTTTTAGTCACGATGTTTGCGTGATTCATGCAATGTTTACCGAGCAGGTCTGTAACCTGTACTGGATCAGTCGAGTCAATATTGCGTGTTGGCAAAGACAGCTCGGTAAAGCGGCTAAAAGTCAGATTTAGTCTAAATCATCAACAACCTGCTGTTGTTTTGAGCAAACTATTCGAACTTACGATCAGTTTTTCAACCGGCATAAAGTACAGTTTGTAGCGCCACAAGTACTATCAGTACTAATGTACGGGCGTGTCTGGGTCCAAAACTCATTATATTGCTTTACATCCAGCAATAACCGGGAGTGAGAATGGACTCAATCGTTGATTTTAAACCTGAACGAGCACAACCACTCCTGCACGGCGGTGTCGTTGACTGGGAAAATGATCCGCTTGCCGATCGTCTGGTCGCCCTGGGTAAACTGCGTGAACATGAACTACGGCAAGTGCTGGCCATGTCGACCATTCGTAACGAGGCACTGGGTATTGCCCTGACCAAGTTTGGTCTGTTGTCCGAAGAAGATCTTGCCAGTGTACTGTCCGAACTTACCGGCTTAAATGTTTTGAGTGAACAGGACTTTCAGAACATCGAATCCGTTCCGGAAGAACTACCCACGCGTTTTCTGAAAAGTGTACATGCATTGCCGTTAGGTATACGTGACGGCAAACTGTTGCTAGTCCTGGCCGAGCCACGTGACATTGAAACGATCAATTCCATCAGCGTGGTCACCGGTCACGACATCGAACCACAACTGGGGGTGTGTTCCCATATACGCGAAGCGATCGATACGCTTGACAACAAGGCGAATGAACACGATGAAACTTCCTCCGACGATGAAGCGCTAAAACCGGCCGCCGAACTGGAAGACTTCGATCCCGAGTCACTGGACGTGGCACATCTGCGCGATCTTGCCAGCGAAGCGCCCACCATCTCGACCGTCAACAATATTCTGCAAGAGGCGATTCGTTTGAATGCCTCGGATATTCATTTTGAAACGGGCATCGGTGGTCTGCGTGTTCGCTATCGCGTCGATGGTGTGTTACGCGTCAGTAATCTCAACCTGATACAAAACGCGGCCGCCATTACCTCGCGCATCAAGATCATGGCGCAACTGGATATTGCCGAACGGCGCTTGCCACAAGATGGCCGCATCCAGGTCAAGATTACCGGCAAGGAACTGGACATTCGTGTTTCCACTATTCCCACGTTGTTTGGTGAAAACATCGTGATCCGTATTCTGGATAAAAGCAACGTGGTGCTTGATTTTGAACACCTGGGTTTTGATAAACGAACGCTGGATCGTTTTCGTAAAGTGCTATCGATTCATGAAGGTATTTTTCTTGTCACCGGTCCGACCGGTTGCGGTAAAACCACCACGCTGTATACCGCGCTGAATCACATCAACTCCGTTGAAAAGAAACTGATGACCGTGGAAGACCCGGTGGAATACCAGCTCGAGGGCATCAACNNTCATGGTCGGCGAGATGCGCGATAAAGAAACGGCACGCGTGGCGGTGCAGGCTGCGCTGACTGGTCATCTCGTGCTTTCCACCCTGCATACCAACGATGCAGTGACCGGTATCACTCGTTTGCTTGATATGGGCATCGAGGATTACCTGGTTGCCTCGACCCTTAACGGCGTACTGGCACAACGCCTGATACGCAGGTTATGTGAGCATTGCAAGAAACGCAGCACGGCCAGAACCTACGAGGCCGTCGGTTGCGAGCATTGTGGGCATAGCGGTTACTCGGGGCGCATCGCAATTACCGAGCTGCTGGTGATCGATGATAATTTCCGTGAGCTGATTACCAGCCGGGCCAGTCGCGCGGCGATGCAAGAGGCGGCAAAGAAAGCAGGTATGAAAACCCTGCGAGAATCAGGCATGGCGCTGGTGCGCAAGGGCATTACCAGCAAGCTGGAAGTCCTCAAAGTAGTGAGCGAGGCCTAGCATGCCGGTGTTCAAGTACAAGGTGATTCTCAGTAACGGCCAGATCGAAACTGGCGATATCGAACTGTCAGCTAAAAGCGAGGTGCTGGCGCATTTTGAAAAGAACAACTCGATTCCCATTTCAATCGATGAGAAAACCGCGCGCCTCGGTTCGCTGACAGATTTTAAGAGCCTGCTGGAATTCAAACATCGTTCCAGGAAGCTGCCACTGATCCAGATCAGCAATGCCCTCGCGATGTTGTTGCGTGCCGGCGTATCGCTGGATAACGCGCTTGATTCAGCGGCGAGGGCCATGCAGGACGAGGCGGCCAAAAAATTTCTCAGCGACATCAGTGATAAGATACGTAACGGCGAGTCGTTCTCGGGTGCACTTAAACACTGGAAAGCGGAGGTCGGTGCATTTTATATCAGCATGGTACACGCCGGGGAAGTCACCGGCCGGCTGGCAGAATCGATGCTGCAGATTGCCGAGCACCTGGAAAAGAGCAAGGCGTTACGTGACAACATTGTTTCTGCACTGTTGTATCCGATCATTCTGCTCAGCGTCACCCTGTTATCAATCATCATCCTGATGGTGTTCGTGATTCCGAAATTCAAGCAATTGTTCGAGGACATGGGCGGCGAGGTGCCGGCGGTAACACAAATGTTTATCGGTGCCAGTGATTTTATGAGTGAATACGGTATTTTTTTACTGCTGCCGGTATTAATCATCCTGCTGGCCATGCAGTACGCCCGGAAAAATCCGGCATTTAGAAGTCGTTATCACGAAAGAATGTTGAAGATTCCAGGTTTTGGCAAGTTATTGGAAAAACAGTTGATGTCCAACTATGCCAAGACGCTGGCGATGTTATTGAAAAACGGCGTATCGATGCAACGTGCGCTGCGTATCAGTCGCGACGTTATCAGTAACAGTTTTATCAGCGAACAAATCGAGCAAGGTGAAAAGCAATTAAACGAAGGTGAGACCTTCAGCGAAACCATCGGCAAAAAGTTTCCGCCACTGATTCAGCAAATGCTGCGCATCGGTGAGTCTGCCGGTGAACTCGATAGCACGCTCGAATACGTGGCGCAGACCGCGCAGGAGGATGTGGACCGAACCATCAAGCGCGTGCTCGGAGTATTTGAACCCGTGATCATCATCTTTCTCGGCGTGCTGGTGGCAGCAGTCATAGGTTCAATCATGGTTGCGGTAATGAGTATGAATGATCTGGTTATTCAATAGTGTGAGAAATAAATATGAAAAGATTGAAACAAGTTGACAGGACACGGGGCTTTACCCTGATCGAATTGTTAGTAGTGCTGGTAATACTTGGCATGCTGGCCGGCCTGGTTGGCCCACGTGTGATGAAATATGCGAGCTCTTCAAAAGTAGATGTAGCCAAGGTGCAACTCGAAGACCTGGCCTCGGGACTTGACCTGTTCAAGCTGGACGTGGGGCGCTATCCCACCAGTGATGAAGGTCTAAAAGCACTGGTCGATGGCGGTGATTCGATTCCCGGCTGGAATGGCCCCTATCTGCGTAAAAAGAAATTACCCAAGGATCCGTGGGGCAGGGACTATGTTTACAGCTACCCGGGCAAGGACAATGAATTTGATCTCATCAGTTATGGACAGGATGGTAGCAGTGGGGGTGAGAAAGAAAACAGTGACATTAACTTCTGGTTGAATTAACGAACTATGCGCTTGCTTGCACACAAAGGCTTCACCCTGATCGAGTTGTTAACCACGATCGTGATCATGTCTATGTTGTTATTGCTGGTCACGCCAATGTTTCGTGGTGGTATGACCAAAGATGTGAACTTGCTGGCCAGTAACGTGGCATCGCACCTTCGCTATGCCCGAAGCAAATCCATTGCCAGCGCGCGTACTGTTACCGTCAATATTGATTTTGACAATCGCATGCTCTCGGTGAACGAGACCAATAAGGCGATCAGGATACCTGAGGAGATCGAAGTCAGGTTGATCCTGGACCAGGCGGCATTTGCCAGCAATTCTGCCAGTCTGCAGTTTTATCCCAACGGCGCCAGCAGTGGTGGTGTCATTGAACTGCGTGATGAAAGAAAAAAAGTCTCCGTGACCACGTCGTGGTTGCATGGTGGCGTAACCATTGAGCGGATTTAAAAAAGTGAACAGACAAAGCGGATTCACAGTGCTGGAGACACTCATTGCCTTTTCCATCCTGGCAGTGGCGACTGTGACCCTGATGTCGGTGGTAACGCAAAGCAGTGTGCGCTCGGGAAAACTGGCGGCTACCCAACAGACGATCGAGGTGTCAGAAAATATTCTGAACAACATCCATCTGGATATTCTGCAGGGCAAATACCCCGCCAGCCAGGCACTATCCGGAGTGACCACCTCGGGGCACCGCTGGCAGGCACAGCTGGCGCTGCTTGACAGGTCAGCCGGCAGTCGCAAGCAAAGCGTACTGCCATTGTGGCGAGTGACGCTGAAGGTTGCTGGCACAAACAATGATGCAAAACTGGACTTTACGACAATAGTACCGGGGAAATGATTACGATTAACATACCAACTCGTGCAAACAGTGGTTTCACGCTGGTGGAAATGCTGGTTGCAGTAATGCTGCTATCGATGATTGCAGTCATCGGTTACTCGGGGGTGATTTTTAGCCTGCAACAGTGGCGTGCCGGTGAGGCTCGGATTACCCAATCACTGGAACAGGGGCGTGGCATTGCACAGATTCGCAAAATGCTATCCGAAATGGAAAGGACCAGTGAATTTAGCGAGCGCTCAACCAGCATTACCTTTGAAGGTAATCGGAACAATATTCGTTTCGTGTCGAGGCTGGAAGGGATCGCGAACAGTGGCTTGTATGTATGCAAGCTATATGTCGACCTGACTCAAATGAAGTTGCTGCTGTCACACGGGATTTATCATCCGGAAAATGGCAGCTTCACGAAACCAAAACGTATGCGCCTGACAGAAGTAATGAACAATACCCGGCGTATTCAGTTTGACTATTTTGGATCGTTAAATGGCGAGCAACACCGCTGGTATCAATACTGGAACTCCAGTACCAGTTTACCGCGCTTTATTCGGGTAAGCCTGGTCGACGAGAAAAATAACCGGCATGAATCAATGATTGGGGTCGAGACATCAGATGTGTAGTCGTTACGCGCACAACAGGACACAAAGCGGTGCAGTACTGCCGGTCGTGTTGTGGGTGGTGACCATCGGTCTCGGTCTGGCAGCAAGCTTCAGCGCCTATACACGAACAAGCACGCATGTCGTCATCAACAACAAGGCGGTGCATGAGCTCAGGCATGCCGGCAAGGCAGGCATGTACCTTGCCCTGCAACAGGTACTGGATATGCAACAGCAGGCTGACCGGGCAACAGTCCAGCCGCCAGTCATTGTCGAGGTGGATAACTACAGGGTCGTTGTGAATGTCAGATACAACCATGAAATGCTGCCGGTAAACACTGCTGGCGTGAAAGAGCTGGAACGACTCCTGTTGCGCCACGGCATTTCTGATGAAAGGGCAAGTATCGTCAGTGACAGTATCATCGACTGGCGCGACCGCGACAGGACGGTCAGCATGCATGGTATGGAAGACGCCGGTTATAGTGAGCGCGGTGCCTTTATCGGCGCCAGGGATGCACCAATTCGTGACCTGGAAGAAATAAGAATGATTAACGGGGTCAACGATCAAGTGTTTTCGATTCTGAAAAACAACGTCACTTTATACCCGGCAACTGCAGGCCGCGTCCTAAGCCTGGTGACGGATGCTTATACGAAACAACCAGGCATGCATTATCGCATCGAGGCACAGGTATCGTTGACGAATTCAGGGCAACGACCCTACAAGATTCTGAAAATGGCATCGGGCACTCGATATTATGAGAGTAAGGTAAGTGATGAGTAACGCGGTTTCTACAAAACTCAACTACTGGGTGGACTGGTGGCTCAATGAGCTTGTCTCGATCTACGAGGCGTGTACCTATGCGCTTGCAAAACAGGCATGCCTGGTCACGGTAGGCGGTAATAACGAGTTGACTATCAGCAACCGTGAAAACCTCAACCGCGGCAAGCTGAAAATTGTTCTGCCTGAAAAGCGGGTTATGTACCGCGAAATTATTTTACCCGATAGCGCTGCCGGCAATATCGAAAAAATACTTGAATTCGAGTTTAACAAGTATTTCCCGGTTGCGGTCAGCGACGTGGTCTATGCCTCGACTACCAGTCCGCTGGGTAGCAGTAAAACCAGCGTGCAGGTATGGGCAGTCAAGCGTGACTATCTTGAACGCGTGCTTGAAGCGATTGAGACAAGCTGTAATGTGGCGATCAAGCACTACAGCCTGGCTGATGGGACGGGTAAAGAATACCTGCAGGCGAAACGTTCTCGTAATGCCGTATCCAGGAAAACAAGCCGCAATACTGTGTACGACCGCCTGTATCGGCTGGTTATCCCAGTGTTAATTATCACCTGCTTGTCGATCCCGGTGTACAAAATGCAGATGTACATCGATGAGGCTCAACAAAACATCAGCAGACTGGAACAGGATGCCGGTGAGCTTATCAAGGTCAGGAACGAAATTCTTGTCATTGAAGACAGGCTGAATAACCTGATTAAGCGTAAAAACGCCCGCTACAAAGTTACCCAGATCTGGGCGCAGCTATCGGATATTTTGAAAAACCAGGCGGAAGTAGCAAGGGTGACTTACAAGAACAACAAGATTCACATACAGGGCAAAGCGCGATCAGTAGAAAGGATTATAAAACAATTCGAAGCAAACGACATGTTCAGCAAGATCAGTATCGATGCGCCAGTGCGCAATATACGCAACTCGAATTATGAAACCATGAAGATATCTCTGGCGGTGAACAGTGAAATTAAATAAAAGTATGCTGGAGAAAAGTTCTGCGCTAGGCATCCTGATCTTACTGTTGATAGCGGTATGGTTTGGCCTGGTGTCGCCGTACCTTGGGTACTTGTCAGACAGTTACGCTGAACTGTCGCATGCACAACGCAAACAAGTGGCATTGCAGCGTCTTATCGATGACAGGATGAAGTTGCTGGATACAAACAAGGCGATGAAGATTAACCGAAGTCTGTCCAGGGTTTATGTCAGCGATACCAATGACGTTGTGACCGAAGCAAAAATGCAGGGATTTTTAAAACGCCTGATTAACAAGCATCAGGGCAAGCTGGTACAGATATCCAGGGCTGATAATGATAGCACGGATAAAAAAGCAATCAGCATGAAAGTGGAAATGAAAGGTGACCTGGATGCGACATATAAAATCATCCATGGCGTGGAAAATGGCTGGCCCATCATGACCCTAGATAATATACAGATCGATGTCGTAAACAATCATTATTCAAAGCAGGAGAAATATCTGCATGCACGCTACGAAGTGACCGCCTATGTTAAACGTTAAGTTGATAACAACAGCATTGCTGGCATCGATAGCGATCACGCTTTTGCTGGTCGATTACCGGGCGTTCATGTTGAATGGCGCAGGTAAACCCGGGGCGATCACATATAAGGCAGCGGGGATCGTGGATAGTTATTTCAAAAATGATAGCTATGCCAAAAATGAAAGTGTGATTAAGAATGATATTTTTGCAGTGGGCAGAAAGAAAGAGCAAAAGGTTGCTGTTGCGGTAAAGCAAAACGATGCACCTAAATTCGATCTGATGGGCGTAACAATTACGCCGAATCGCAAGATAGCAATATTGCAGGATCTGCGAACAAAGCAAACAAAAATCGTTGAAGAAGGCGAGAAGCTCAACGATTTAACGATAGTAAAGATACATAAGGACAGGGTTATTACGCGGGCGGGAGAAGGCCAGGGCGAAATCCTGCTAAGGAAGCAGGGCAAAACAAAAGATAAGCAACTATGAATAGCAAAACGACAATATTGTGCATAATAGCGTTGTATCTTCTCAGCGCTTGCGCGACTGAGCCGGTTAAAACAGAGCAACAACCTGTAACCGAGGAATACTATGACAAGACCGGCCAGCTGGTCGTCAAGGAAAGCATTCCGCCACCACGCCCGGTCGTCAAGGGGAACTTCCAGGTGCTGAACAAGGGCAATGGTAACTACCTGGATATTAATCGCTTCAGGAAAACCAGCCAGGCCGAAAAGCGCGACGGTAAAATTGAACTGAACTTTGACAACGCGGATATCAATGAAGTCGTTTCCATCATTATTGGGAAGATACTTAATGAGAATTATCTCATCGACCCGATGGTCAAGGGCACCGTTAACCTGCAAACCGTGCGTGGCCTTGACGAGGAATCGGTGTTTTTTGTGCTGGAAAATATTCTCGACATCAATGGTGCGCGCATTACGCGTCATCAGGATCATTACCGTATTCTGCCCAAGAACAAATCTGCACTCAGCGTGGTCGGTATTGCCGGCAGGGATAGCAATGCGAAAATTGGTTATGGCTATCGCATTGTGCCGCTGCGATATGTCAGCGCAGACGAAATGGTGAAAATTCTTGAGTCGGTAACAGACAAGAATGCGGTCATTCGCAGTGATGCCAAGCGCAACCTGTTGATACTCGGCGGTACTGGTAATGAAGTGAAGAACATGCTGGATACGGTCAAGCTGTTTGATATCGATATGATGAAAGGCACCAGTGTTGCCCTGGTAGGGATTCGTTACTCGCGCGCAGTGGACGTCATTGATGACGTGAAGAAAATGTTGCAGCTAGGTAGCAGCGGCGAAGGGATTGCCGCCGGTATTGTCAGCCTAGAGGCCATTGAGCGGCTCAATTCGATCATGGTTATCAGTCGCAATTACAGTTACCTGGAAAAGGTGGAGGAATGGGTCAAGAAACTGGATGTGCCGGAAGAGGGCGAGAACGTGAAGCTGTTTGTTTACCCAGTCAGGTATACCACGGCAGAATTACTTGCCAGCACTATCAATGATCTGTTTGGCAGTGATTCGCCAGACCAGCTGGCCGATGAAGACGAGGTGTTGGCACCAGGATCACAACCCATTGCGTTGAAAGTGATGTCCGGCTTCAAAGACAAGACCGCCTCCACGCCAGAGAAACAAGAAACCGACAGTGCCGCCGTGTCACAGGAAAAAACCAGGCAAGGTATCAAGATTGTTCCGGCAACCGATTCCAATACCCTGTTGATCAAAGCGACGGAAAGTGAATATATAAAAATTCTCGAGGCACTGGAGTTATTGGATACATCACCATTGCAGGTGCTGATCGAGGTTTCTATCATGGATGTGCGCCTGACCGATGAACTGAGTTACGGGGTACAGTGGTTCTTCCGCGATTCGGGTACCTACCAGAAAGAGTTGACGCTTGGTGATGATCTGAATTTTGCCCAGACCCTTAGTTATTCTGCGATCAAGGATACCGGTGATGTGATAGCACTTTTGTCGATGCTTGCCTCTGACGGCAAGGTCAATGTGCTTTCATCGCCCAGCCTGGTGGTAAGGAATAATGAAAAAGCCTCGATACGGGTTGGCGATCAGCAACCGATCAGTACTGCACTGGTAGGGCCAGAAGGCAACATTGTCGCGACCTCGGTTGAGTTCAAAGACACCGGTGTAATACTTGAAATCAAACCAATCATTAATAGCAACGGTGCAGTAAGCGTCAATATCAACCAGGAAGTCACAGACATTGGCGATATTGATGAAGCGACCGGGCAGCGTGCATTCCTGCGCCGTAGCATCAAGAGCGCGGTATCAGTCGGCGATGGTGAAACAATCGTGCTGGGTGGATTGATAAGGACAAATAATGCCGAAGTAGAAAGCGGCGTGCCTGGTCTGCGTGATATTCCCCTTCTCGGATTCCTGTTCAGTAAAACACAGACTGTGCAACAACGCTCCGAGTTAATAATCACACTCACTCCCAGGGTCATGCGCGGCGCCGGGCAGAACTACAAAGTGATCGAAGAATATAAAAAGAAATTTAAACATCTGCCGGATGAATTTTTGTCGATGGGTGAATTATGATTTATATCAGGAACAGGATCATATTCATGCTGGCGGCTGTCGCCAGCGTTCTGGCGATATCGATCACGTTTATTGCATATAATGTCTCAGGTGCCGCGGACATGATCATGAAAAATTATTTACATGATCACGGTATCATGCTTGCGGACTCCATTAGCGACACCCTCTGGAGCAAGTACAGCGCAGAGCATGGGAAAAGCTACACCGAGTATTTTGATGACAAAAACCTTGACGAGATCGACCGGGATGTCAGTCCTGTATTAAATGCAACACCTGTTTTAAAGCTGAAACTGTATGACAGCCAGGGCCATTTAAAATATTCAAGTAATCTACGAGACATCATAAACGATGATGGCGATGATCTTAACGTGGTAAATAATAGAAACATGATAGCCAAAAGCGTTGTTACTACTGGTGCGCCATTTTCAAGTTATCGTTTTCGGGATATATTTTATGCTGGCCACAGCACCTATACCGACAAATATATCTTTTCGGCCTATGTGCCGATCCATGAGCCTGGCACGAAAATACCCAGGGGTGTCGTAGAAGTTTATTATGATATCTCTAACATGCTCGCTGGTTACAATAAAAAGAAGAGCCTGATAACCATATCGCTGATCATTACCGGCCTGCTTCTTTTTATTTTCCTTTCATATTTAATTATTATGAATGACCGTGCGGTCAAAAAAGGCAGCCAGGAAAAAGAGAAATACCTGGATGTGCTTAGCGATAAGAACAAGGCTTTGATAGAAAAAAGTAATGAGCTCACAGAGCTTAACAAGCAATTAACCGGCCTTAAGGAACGTGCCGTTAAGAACAGCGAAGAACAGACTGTGTTTATGCATCGAATGGGTCATGAGCTAAGAACACCAATGAATGCCGTAATCGGGCTTACTGACCTGTTGTTGCGTACTGGTATCACGGAAAAACAGCGCGGTTACATCAGCGCAATTCAAAGTAGTGGTAATGTACTACTGGATATCACCGATGAAATCCTGGCCGTGGGCAGGCTCGAGGCGGGCTACCTTGAGATCAAGAATCAACGATTTATTATTGCGAATGTGCTCGACAGCGTACTCGAGGTGACTGGTAACCGGGCCTATAAGAAGGGTATAGAGCTGTACTTCAAGTACACGCGGGATATTTATGATGAAGTGGAAGGTGATCCGGTCCGGTTGCGACAAATATTGATTAACCTGGTGGGTAATGCAATCAAGTATACTGATAATGGTTCAGTCTCGATCTGGGTGAAACATGTCAGCGAAACAAGCGCATCACAGTACTATATCTTCGAGGTCAGCGACACAGGCATAGGTATCGAGAAAGAAGATTACCCACGAATATTTGCTGCCTACTGTCACCTTAATTCTGATGGCAACATGAGTAACAAAAGTACCGGGCTCGGACTATCAATCAGCAAGCGCCTGGTGGAATCAATGAACGGTGTGATCGGCGTAACCAGTAAAGTCGATGTCGGCTCGGTATTCTCTGTGAAATTACCATTTGTGCAGTGTCATCAAATAGCACCAGCAAAAACAGAGCAACTGGAAAATGCCAAGCATAGTTCAAAAATGCTGGTAGTTACTGACGGCTATGATACCGGTACATCGATACAGTTACATATCCTGAACTCATACGGCATCAAGGCCGACCGGGCGACATCCATGACCGAAGCTGAACGCTATATTGAGCAGTCATTTATGGATCTAAAGCCGTATACAGCTTTCTTTATAGACTCCACTGTCAAGGGTGAAGAAGGTATGCAACTGGTTAGGGCAATACGGAGTCAACCTGCCTTTGATGATTCGTATATCGTGTTAATGATTCCAATTACTACATCACTTGAAAAGAACACCGTCAGTAAAACAGACAAAATGCTTTGTATTAACAAGCCGATTACAACAACTGCCTTTAATAACATTATGCAAAGGCTGCTTGAAGGTCGAAGTCATTACCTTTCCAAATCATTGCCTATTCTGCCGCTAATGCAGATGGAACCCGTCGAACCGGATTGTGATGACTGTCCCTCGGTCGACGCAAAAATACACAACGTCCTGGTGGTAGATGATAATCCGATCAACAGGGAATTAATGCTGGAAATGCTGTCTGGCTTACGAGTTACAGCGCGTGCAGTTGTTGATGGCCAGAGCACGATCGAGGCCTGCATGGAGGAAGATTTTGATCTGATCTTGCTTGATTGTCATTTGCCGGATATTGACGGTTATGACATTACCGCCAAGATAAGACGAATGAAAGACAAGAGCAGGCAGCCTGTAATTATTATTTCCAGTTCCGACTCGTCGCTACGTAACAAGCAGCTCTGCTTCGAATCCGGCGCGGATGATTTTCTAAAAATGCCGGTTACAGTCTCAAGCCTGGTATTCACGCTTTCTTCCTGGCTGCCGGAAATTACCTATACAGAAATACAGTCGCAACCAGACCAGGATACGTCGGTGATTAACCTGTTCAGTGCCAACGTCATCGATCAGGGTGTGATGTCAGAACTCAAGCGTAGGGACAATGATAATCCCGGGTTCCTGGAAAAAATTATCGAACTGTTTATCAATGATTGTTTTGAACGTATTGAGACGATGAAAAATCACCTGGAAAATTCCAACTTCACTGGTATTGAACGCATCGCACATTCCATCAAGTCTGCCTGTCTACATATGGGGGCCATGCGTATGGCACGTTATTGTGAGGTGCTGGGAAATACCGCCCGCAACCAGACACATAATGAGACCAGTCGGGCGCTGCAGTATTTTTCCGAGGAGTTTGACCGGGTGTTACTGGAATTGAACAAGGAACGAGAGCTGGCTACAGAAAGCCTGTAGCCAGCCTGTAAATTATTTAGTAACGGTAGTTATTAACTCGTTCAGGAAACAGCCATCTCTGGAACCAGGTTGTTCTGCTTGGCAAACAGCGCAGCCTCGGTACGGTTCTTGGCCTTGAGTTTCTCCAGGATTGAACTGACATGGAACTTGACGGTTCGCTCGCTAATAAACAGTGTCTTGGCAATGTCACGGTTGGTTTTACCCAGCGCCAGCAAACCCAGCACCTGGTTTTCACGTTTACTCAGCACACAATCCGATTTGACCTGGTTGTTACGCATGCGCGCCAGTAACTTGGTTGCAATGCCCGGTTCGAGTGTTGTGCCACCGTTATAAACCACACGAATGTTACGCACGATGTCGTTACACTCGGATTGCTTCAGCAGGTAGCCCTGAATGTCCAGCTCGATGGCTTCCATGATGCAATCACTTTCATTATGCGCGGTATAGATAATCACTTTTGCTTCAGGATCGGTTTTTCTGATTTCACGTAAACAATCAATACCTGATTGATCATCCAGCTCAAGATCTAGAATAGTGATATCCGGTTGGGCGGAAGAGAAGTGCTCGATCAATTGGTCCGAAGTTGGTGCTTCAAGTACAACTTCGATATCGTGCTCGTTATTGATTACCTGTGACAGCCCGAAACGAATCACCGGGTGGTCGTCACAGATCGCGATGCGTATCTTCTGACTTGATTCCATATTTCATCCCCTTACAACATTCCAGGTTTTGTCAACGAATCCATGTTGCCTGGGACAGCTGTGTTCCTAGTTTATTGGTTGTTTTCAATCGCAAGGGACAGTAATACCTGAACTAATTACTAGGGCATCCTGACCCAAAGCGCTAGTACTTTGGTGATATGCATACAAAAAGTATACCAGTACCATAACCTGCTGATTTTTATGAGTAATTGGGAGAAAATTCGCCCAAATTACACAAATTGGTAAAATTTATCGACAGCATAAATACGAAAAANNCATAAAAACAAGCACTTAGCGTCATATGGCCCTGTAAAAATTACCGACTATATTAGTTACGGCTATTTAACTTCCTAAAAATACTAGTAAAACAAGACCGTAAAATAATTCTGGATGAGTATAAAAAAACATCTACTGAACACAAGTCGAGACCTGTACTGATCCGAGGTACAGGTACCGATTGCCCCTTAGGGGAGTGGCATGCTGCTCCAGCGACACGGTTAAAACTAAACAGGTGATCAGTAAACTTGTAGACAGGCTTTCGATAATCTCAGCATCGTAGTATTGGGTTCGTTGTATGCGGACTCGATGAACAAAAAAAATTGGTAGCTGGAAACCAATGATTTTACTGGGAGACCTAGAGATGAAAAAGCCTAAACTCATCGTAGCGCTGTATAAGCACTATGTATCTGCATTGGGGCTATTGGGATTAGCTGTAATGGTAGGGGGCACGTCGACCGCGCAGGCGGCTGTGTCTTGTAACCGCACTATTACAGCTGATGTCGTAGCATTCGATACACCGATGATGTTCAACCGCCTCGGGGCGCAGAACCCCAACTTCATGATGTATGCATTGAAGCGCGACGTGGTTGATAGCAACAATGTACCTTTAACAGAAGGTGGCGCTCAGACACCCGGCCAGGTGAAGTTGCGTCCGGACAAACGTCCTCGACCCTTGGTACTGCGTGTTGCCGAAGGTGACTGTCTCAAGGTCAACTTTACCAACCTGTTGACACCGACTGCCAACCCGTTTAACCCGGCACAACATCCTTTGTTGCAGATCAATGACCAGGTTGCGGGTCGTTGGGCCAGCTTTCATCCACTGGGTCTGCAACTGGTCGGCAGTATCGATGATGATGGTTCCTATGTGGGTAATAACGACAACAGTCTCGTTCCATCTGGCGGATACAAAGAATTCACTTACTACGCCGAGAAAGAAGGTGCTTACATGGCTTACAGCTATGGTGCGCCCTTCGGTGGTGAAGCCAGCGGCGGTAACGTCGGTGTTGGTCTGTTTGGCGTTGTGAATGTTCAGCCTAAAGGCGCGAAGATGTATCGCAGCCAGATTACTGAAGAAGAGCAACGTCTGGCTAGCGCGGGCAAGGGAACAACCGCAACAGGTCAGCCAATCATTGATTACGAAGCGCGTTACCCCAGTGATTGCGACAGCAACGGTGTCTGGTGCCAGGAAGGTAAGGCTGGTCTGCCAATCCTTAACATGATTGACAGCACAAACAATAAGCTGGTTCACTCCGACATCAACGCCATTATCGCGGGTCCGAATGATGATGGTTCTTTCCCAGCTAATACTTACCCGCAGGGTAACCCGTCGTTACCAAATCGCCTTGAAGCGTTTCGTGAGTTTACCGTGGTGTTCCACGATGAAACCGCCGCGGCGCAGGCATTCCCGTTGTGGTTTAGTGACCCTGTGCTGATTCATACCCTGCATGGTGTACGCGACAGTTTCATGATCAACTACGGCAGTGGTGGTATTGGTTCAGAGATCATTGCCAACCGTTTGGGTGTTGGTCCGATGTACGACTGCCTGACCTGTGCCTATGAAGAATTCTTCCTGACCGCGTATACCGTTGGTGATCCGGCGACGCTGGTGGATGTACCCGCCAATACCGGCCTGGAAGCCTGTGATCCGGCATTGAATAATTGCCTGGCTGTCGGTCCAAAGGCAAAAGAAGCATTTTATCCAGCCGATCCCAACAACGTACATCACAGCTACATGAATGATTTTGTGAAGTTCCGTAACCTGCACGCAGGTCCCAAGGAACAGCACATTTTCCACCTGCATAATCACCAGTGGCTGTTTAACCCGAACGACGATAACTCGAACTATATCGACGCACAGGGTATCGGCCCCGGCTCCGGTTATACCTATGAAATCAACTTTGGTGGTAGTGGTAACCGTAACAAATCAGCCGGTGATGCGATTTTCCACTGTCACTTCTATCCGCACTTTGCCCAGGGCATGTGGGAGATGTGGCGTATTCATGACGTGACTGAAACCGGTACGCTTCTGGAAGTTAGTGGTGGCGCAGACAGTTACCACACGGGCAAGTTTGCCCTGCAGAGTGGTAAGCCTGCTGCCGGTGCCCGTGCATTACCGGATGGTGAAATCATTGCAGGTACACCGATTCCGGCCGTGGTTCCGCTACCGGGTAAGCCGATGGCACCCATGCCGGGTGCAGTGACCGTCGTACCGAAAGTGG
Organism: Proteobacteria bacterium UBA6492; assembly: GCA_002436485.1. Taxonomy (GTDB): domain Bacteria; phylum Pseudomonadota; class Gammaproteobacteria; order UBA6429; family Thiohalophilaceae; genus UBA6492. Next base: position 10,451 of record DJMK01000167.1, on the reverse strand, counting down.
TCAATGGTGTTGAAGTTGCCAGTGTGGCAAAAGTACTCGATCGTGATATCAACCCTGGTTATCCGTTCTGGATTGCCGGTATCGAGGATACGGTGGGTCAGCGTCCCCCGACACCGCCACTGGATATGCTGACTGAAGGTGAAGCCGATGCGTTGAAGGCAAGCGGCGATCCACTGTGGGCCAACATGTCAGCCATTCAAGCCGGTGGCTGGGACGGCGGTCTGCCGCGTCACACCCTGGAAGGTTATAGCGCCGGCGGTGTCAGTGTGAACACCCAGAACCGCCTGGACTTCAGTAAAGTCATTACCGTGGCAAGGCCGAAGTACTTCCCCGAGACCGGCACTGATCTCGAGAAATTGGCCATGAAGTTCCATATGAATAATCACGACAGTACCGCACTGGTTCTCAACGGTGACCCGGTCGCCAAAACTTTTGAGACCAATGCCCTGGCACCAATGCCAAGTGCGCCGTTCCATGAGCCTTGCCGCGACGACACCGGTAAGTGGTTTACGCAAGGAACGACAGGTAACTTCTACGATGGTATTGGTGGTACCAGCTTTACCGGTACTGCACAATACGGTGCAACCAACCCACGTGTTTATAAGGGTGCCAACATTCAGATCGACGCTGTACTGAACAAGGCCGGTTATCACTTCCCGCAGCAACGTATCATTACCCTGTGGGATGATGTTGAACCGACCATCAACAACCAGCGTCCACCTGAGCCGTTTGTCATTCGTTTGAACACGTTTGACTGTGCCAAGTACCTGCATACCAACCTGGTGCCAGAGTATTATGAGCTGGATGACTACCAGGTACGTACTCCAACCGACATCATTGGTCAGCATATTCACTTACCCAAGTGGGACCTGACCTCGGCTGACGGTTCAGGTAACGGCTGGAACTATGAAGACGGTACCCTGAGTCCTGGAATGGTGCAGGAACGTATTCATGCCATTAATGCCTACAATGACACTGCGGCGAATCCAGTTCTTCCACCCGCAAGTGTAGATCCAAATGCACCGTTAAAAGTGGATGCAAATGGTCATTTGCATGAACTTGATCATCCGTACTTTGGTAAATTTGCTAATCCACATTGGAAAGGTGCGCGTACCACGATTCAGCGTTGGTTTGCGGATCCGGTTATGAACCTTGCCGGTGAAGATCGTGGCCTGGGTATTATCTTTACTCACGACCACTATGGTCCTTCTACGCACCAGCAAGTGGGTCTGTATGCAACCGTGCTGACCGAACCTGCCAAGTCAACCTGGAAACACAACGAAACGGGTGTTGATATGTATACCCGTCACGACGGTGGTCCCACCAGCTGGCAGGCGCAAATCCTGAGCGATACCGATGGCGACCAGGTTGCTGATACCGGATTCCGTGAATTCTACTTCGAGTTCGGTGATTTCCAGCATGCCTATGAGAAGGGCGTGTATGTCGGTATCGGTCCAGATGGCGAGCCCATCAACAAGGATCCGGTCACCGGTAAGGCGTTGCAACCTCCCGTGGGTGAGAATGGTGTATTCGCGCCAGATGGTATTGGTCCTAACGGTGCTATCGCCGGAACGGATACCTTCCGTTACTCCATCAACCCATCGTTCCGTCAACAGCCTCAGGGCGAACCGTTCCCGGATATTCTGCGCTTCCCGCCAGTGTGCCCGGGTGGTGTACTGCGTCCCTGTGCCGAGGCGATTTCAGCGGACGACGTGGGTATGCTCGTAGTCAACTATCGTAATGAGCCGATCGGCCTGCGGGTGTATGACCCAAATCTGAAGGGCCCTGACGGTAAATTCGGTAGGCAGGCAGAAGGTCTAGGTGGTGACCTGGCCTATGCATTGCAAACCCGGATTGACCGTGCCATTCCGGAATTCAACACGGCACTCGGTGCCACACCGTACCCGGCATTGAACGGTGGCCTGAACCCGGGCGATCCGTTCACACCGATGTTACGTGCTTACCCGAACGACGTGGTGAAGATCAAGATCCAGGCCGGTTCAACCGAGCACGAACACAACGCGACTATTCACGGTGTGAAGTGGCTGCAGGGTGGTTCCGGTCATGGTGCCGCGCCGAACTCTGGCTGGCGTAATGCCCAGAACGACGGTATCTCCGAGCAGTTCACCTTTACTATGCCGGTTGGTAACGACAAGGGTGCCGAGTCGGGTGCGCATGATTATGCCTATGCAGTGGATTCCAGCCAGGACGGTTGGTGGACCGGCATGTGGGGTATCCTGCGCTCGTACGACGCGAAGCAGCTTGACCTTGAGACCTTGCCGGGCAACCCTGAGCCGGATCCGACCCGTGTTGCCAACGCGGATCAGTTCGACGGTGTTTGTCCGCTCGATGCACCGGTACGTGAGTATACGGTGGTCGCCATGACGGCCAACGAATTGCTGGGTAACGCTGTGAACGCAACCCTCGTACCGAACGATTCCTCAGCTACCATGCATGTTGGTGGGCAAGTGGATAACGCTGGTGGTACGCTGGTTTACAACCCGCGCCCGACTACCATTCGAGCACTTCAGGTGGTTGGTGAAAATGGCGAGTTGTTGAACCTGGGTGGCCAGAGCGGTCCGCTGCATGATCCAACCGCACTGCTGTATGTGCTGGCGGAAGATCTGCAAGCAGTCGATCCGACTGAACGTGCTTGTAAAGATAGGGTAGACAGAAAGACAGGCGCGATCACACGGCTTGGTGTGGTTAATCCACAGTGTCCGGTTGAACTCAGGCCAGATGCGCCAGTTGAACCTGCGGTATTGCGTGCGGCAGCGGGTGAGTGTGTGAAAGTAACCCTGTTTAACCGCTTGCCTTCCGAGGCGCCGGATCTGGCGGGTTACAACACCCTGTTGCAAGTTGTGAATCGTGATCGCCTTGATCCTCAGGGTTTGACCACCTTCAACAACAACCTGATCCGTCCGTCAAGTCACGTGGGTATTCATCCGCAAATGGTGGAATACGACGTCAGCAAGCACGATGGTGCCAACGTGGGTCTGAACCAGGTCTCCACGGTAAGCCCGGTTGACGCTACTGGTGATACACCAACGGAGATCACCTATGTCTGGTATGCCGGTCATCATGAGACGAAAGCAGTCGAAGTTGATCCCAATGCCAAGGGTAAGAAGCCGAGAGCTGATGCTTTGACACTGGTGGCCACACCGGTCGAGTTTGGTGGCTTCAACCTGAACCCGGCAGACAAGATCAAGCAGGGCCAGAAGGGTCTGATTGGTGCCGGCGTGATTCTGCCTCAGAATTCAACCTGGGCTGAAACGGATACCAGGCGTGATCACCAGCAGAACGCTGATCCGACTGCCACTCGCCTGACCCGCACCAGCGCCACGGTAACCCGTGACGACGAAAGCACGCTGCGGGATATGGTCATCGTGCACCAGAAGGGTCTGAACCAACGCTTCGGTGGTGACGGCAGTGCAGTACCGAACATCGCCTCGGAAGGTATCGGTATTCCGGAAGATAGCCACGACGCAGGTCAGATGGCGATCAACTACGGAACCGAGCCCATGTGGTATCGCTTCGGTCTGCCGGCAGATGCACCGTTCGGCCTGGCCGGTCTGGGTGGCGTGCAGAACAGCCACGAGGCCTTCAGTAATGTTTGCTGTAACAGTGGCGGCACCTCCACCACTGCGACAGCAGGTGTCGGTGACCCGGTTACACCGGTGTTCACTGCCACGGCGAATGACGACGTGTACATGCGCGTGTTGATGCCGACCGGTTCGGGGCGTGGTACGACCTTTACGGTACATGGTCACCTCTGGCAGCGTGATCCGTACCTGGCAGGTGCAGTTCCATCGCAGACCATCGGTGACAACCCAATCGGTATGTATCTGGGTCACCAGGAGAGCGTGACTCCGGGCGCGCACTTCGACGTCGTCCTGATGAATGGCGCTGGTGGTGCGGCTAACATCGATGGTGACTTCCTGTTCCATGACCAGGGCTCATTCGGCCTGACCAGTGGACTGTGGGGTATCCTGCGTGTTGTCGGAGCACCGGCCCAGTAAAACTGGCCATGTGACCGGTTACATAACCGGTCACAGCTTCATAAACTGGCGAGGTGCAGAAATATTCTGCACCTCGTTTCTTTTATACAGGAACAAAAAGCCGAACCTGTACCAAGGTACAAGTCTGGTTTTAGCCGTGCAAAGCGAACACGGTTTGATTAAAGAAGTGGAGAAGCAAGTCAATGAATACCTGCATCAGCATCAAAGCAACACGTTCAGGATTGTTCCTTAAGACTTTATCCCTGGCTGTACTGGTCCTGGCAATTGGGCATGGCCCGGTTACTGGCGTGCAGGCCAAAGTCGACAGTGGCAAGATTGAAACGGATAAGCTAACTAGCACGGAAACCCAGAAAAAAGTAAAAGATGGTGTGTCGATCGAGTTTGTTACCGAAACCACTAACAAGGATGGCGTACTGGAAGGCGAATATGCCGATGTGAAATTTCGTATCACCGATGCGCAAACAGGTGAGCCGGTGAAAGGTATTTATCCGGCCGTGTGGATTGATATGGCCGAGGCCTGGAACCGTAAGCAAAAACAAAGTGAAAAAGACAAGCCGCTGACCAGTTGCAAAGACCGGGTTGCACTGTACATGCAGGGTATCGTCGGCATGCGCCCCATGGTCGACCTCAACAGCTACTACGTGCTGGTCATGAACCAGAACAAAACTATTTCAGTTATTGATCCCATTATTGGTATCACCGGTATCACCAAGTTGTATTCCGTGATCAACCTCAGGGCACCGGGCGGTGACTGGGCCAAGAGCAAGGACGAGCGTACCTTGTACGTGACCTTGCCCAGTATCGGTGAAGTCGCAATTATCGACCTGCAAACCTTCAAGGTAAAAGGCTACATGAAAGCGGGCAAGTTACCGTTGCGTGCCGGTCTGCAACCGGATGAAAAGTACCTGTGGGTCGCCAATGATAATCGTAGAGCCGATGATAGTGGTGTCACAGTGCTGGATGTGGAAAAACAAAAGCAGGTGAAATTTATAAAGACGGGTACTGGTCATCATGAGCTGACTTTCAGTCACGATAGTCGTTTTGCCTATATTACTAATCGTGACGAAGGTTCAATCACGGTTATTGATACCAGCAACCTGAAAAAGGTAAAAACCATTGACTCTATTCAGCAACCGATTGGCATTGCCTATTCTGCCAAGAGTGAATCGTTGTACGTGGTAGATGGTAAGAAAGGCGAGATCGTGGTTGTTGATCGTAAAGATCATTCGATCAGCAAGCAGATCAAGGTTAAACCCGGCGTTGGTCCGATCGGTGTTTCGCAGGACGGTCGCTGGGCCATTGCCGCTAATACCCATGAAGATGTGATTTACGTCGTCGATGTGGCAACCAATGAAGTCGCGCACACCATCGAAGTGGAAAACAAACCTTACCAGGTCGCGTTCAGTCGTGCCTTTGTCTACATTCGTTCACTGGGTAGTGAACGCGTTAATTTGATCGAGCTGGCCCACCTGGGCAAGAAAGATACGGTACCGGTACTGAGTTTCGCAGCCGGGCAGGGTGCGCCGGGTAAGGTCCGCGATCTGAGTATCGCGCAAAGCATCCAGGAAGCCCCGGGTGAAGCCGCGGTGCTGGTGGTTAGTCCGTTAGATAATACTGTTTACTACTACATGGAAGGTATGAATGCCCCGATGGGTAACTTCCGTAACTATGGTAATGCACCGCGCGCGGTACAGGTTGCAGATCGTACCCTGCGCGAAACCGATCCAGGCGTCTATAGTGCCAAGGTCAAGATTCCGACATCAGGCAAATTCGATGTAGCCTTCCTGATGGAGTCGCCCAGCATCCTGCATTGTTTCTCGATGGACGCCAAGCCCAACAAGCGATTGGCTGCAATGAACAAACAACACAGCGTGACTTATCTGAATGGCAAGCGCCGCGTCAAGGTAGATGAAGAAGTCACAGTAAGGGTGCAACTGATCGATCCAAAAACGGACAAGCCGCATACTGGTTTAAAAGACGTGCTGTTCAGTTACTACCGNNCTGTCAAAGACAGGCGTCTACTATTTTCATGTTGGTTCGGAATCTGCGCAAACAGAGCCGGGTGCCAATACACCCTATATCTCGGTACAGGTTGTAAAGGGCTAAGCAAGTGGCGATGAATACTATGCAAGGTTTTTTACGTGCGTGCTTGTCTGCTGTTTTGCTGGCGAGTGTCGTTTTCTTCAGTCATGCTGAAGATGATCCACACGCCCATCACCGCCATCACATGCAACAGCAACCAAAGACTGCCAGCGAAGCCAAGGTTGATATTCCGAACGTACAGCTGGTTAACCAGCATGATAAACAGGTGGACCTCAAAAAAGATGTTATCGGTGATGATATCGCCGTGGTCAGCTTTGCCTACACTACCTGCACCACCATATGCCCGGTGGTGACCGCGATTTTCTCGCAGGTGCAGGACCGCATGGGCGACAAGCTGGGCAAGCAGGTGAAACTGGTAACTATCACGGTGGATCCAAACCGCGACACCCCGGCGCGTCTGCTCAAGTATTCTAAAAAACATGGCGCAAAAGAGGGTTGGTCCTGGTTAACCGGTAAAAAGGATAACGTCATCAAGGCACTGAATGCCTTTGGTGCTTACACCGTTAATTTCGAGGATCATCCCGCCATGATTCTGATTGGTGATGGTAAAAACAATCGCTGGTACCGTTACTACGGTTTTTCGGCACCGGATGATATCGAGAACAAGGTCAATGAATTAATACAACACCGACAGCACGCAAGTAAGGAATAACCAATGACGAAAAATATCAGGCTACTCATTTTTCTGATTGTAAGTGCGCTTGTTGCCATATCACTGATCATGGCGGCAAACAGCCAGGCCATGTCAGACAATGCGCCGGTTGCCAAGAAACCAAAAATCAGCAAGGCAGAGTGGGAGCGGGCACGCAATTATTTTACCGACACACCGCTGCTGAACCAGGACGGCGAAAGTGTTCGTTTTTATTCCGATGTGTTGGATGACAAGGTGGTGGTCATCAACGTGATGTATACCACTTGTCAGGGTTCATGTCCGATCACCACGCAGATGTTGACGAAAGTAAGAGAAAAATTCGGTCCGCGCTATGGCAAGGACATCTTTTTTGTGTCGATCAGTAATAACCCCAAAACGGACACACCCGAAATAATCACAAAATTTGCCAAGAAACAGAACGCGCTGGACAACAGCTGGGTATTCCTGACCGGCAAAGAAGCTGAAGTTAACAAGATCATCAAGAAGCTTGGTTTCTTCTCCAAGAATTTCGAAGAACATACTGCCATGTTAATTGCTGGCAATACCCGCACCGGGCACTGGATCAAGATCAAGCCCGGTACACCGATGCCAGCAATTGTCTACAAGGTAAACGCGTTGGCTGATGAAGGTTGATTGCCGAGCGCTTGTTACATCCCTGGCGGTTGCACTATGCCTGTTACCGGTAACCGTTACTGCAGAAAGTAATCCTGTTGCACAGGGTAAACAGCTCTATCAAAAAGGTGAGCGCGCCAATGACAATCCGCTGACCGCTTATGTCGGTCGCGCGGCTATCGCCATGGATGCCAGCACGCTACCCTGTATGGGCTGTCACGGCCGTGACGGCAAAGGTCGCCCGGAAGGCGGCGTTATTCCTTCCAACATTACCTGGCAGGAACTGACCAAGGTTTATGGTGGCACCTCCAAGAGCGGCAGGCAGTTCGGCACCTATACCGAGGATGCTTTTTTAAAAGCCGTAACCGAAGGCGTTGATCCCGAGGGTAACAAGCTGGATGCAAGCATGCCGCGCTATAACATCTCGCGCCATGATGCACGCAAGCTGATCAGTTACCTGAAAATCATCGAGAACGAATACGACCCGGGCATTAGTGACAAGAAGATCGTATTTGCCAGCCTGCAGCCCAGCGAAGGCTGGCAGGCAAAACTGGGGGAGGTCCTTACCTCAACTATCGATGCCTATTTTTCCGATATCAACGAACAGGGCGGCGTATACGGCAGGAAACTTAAGCTGGAAACGTTGACCTATGACGGCGTTGAGGGTTTTACCAGCCAGGTGGAACAGGTTACCGTTTCCGATAAATATTTTGCCACACTGGTTTCATTATCAGGTAACGCGGATAATGTGCTAATCGAGGCCAGCGAACAGGCGCAAATGATTTCCATTGCGCCATTTACCAATAATCCGGCGGTCAAGGGCAGCGACCACCGCTACAGCTTCTATATATATGGTGGCATGCAGACCCAGTCGCAGGCGCTCCTGAAACGAATGACAACAACTGCCACTAAAAAAGATCAGCTGCTGGTTTTCTATAAACAGGATGGTCCCTACCAGGAAGATGCAAAGCAGGTGGAACAGTTGCTCAAGCAGCAGGGGTTCAAGCGTGCACAGGTTTTGCCCTACAGCATTGACAAGCAGGATTGGCAAAGCAAGTTAAACGCGAGTAACAAGCAGCAAGCTTATATATTGTTCCTGGGGGGGAGTGATGAACTGGTCAGTGCCTATGCGCAACTTCAAAAGACATACCAACTAAAGCGTATCTATTTGCCCGGTATGCTAGTGAACAGGAAGTTGCTTGAATTACCGAAAGAGGCGATGCAGAAACTGGAGATCTCCTATCATTCAGTGCCCGATAAAGAGGGTAAGCTGGAAGACTTCTACAAGTTTCTGCATAAACATAAATTTGGCGCGAAAAATATGTCAATTCGGCTGTTTGCCTACAGTGGTGCGCGTATTGCACTGGAAGGTGTGAAGCGAGCGGGTAAGCGCGTCAGTCGTGAGAAAGTGGTTGATGCGATCGAGAAATTATTTGATTTTGACGCTGGCCTGAATCGACCTGTGCGCTTTGATAGCAGTCGGCGCATTGCGCTAAAAGGTGCTTATATAGTTAGGTATGACAGCCAGCAAAATCGCCTGGCCTCAACGGGCGACTGGGTTGCCTTGGACTAAAGTACAGTTAGTACGCAATATGTGGTTTGTTAAAATTTGAGCAGTGACATCAACAAATTATTAACAAGATATTTTTAACTCTTTTACAAAGCCGAACCTGGCTACTGCGGAGATCGCCATCATGAACAGAACTACATTTAGCAAGTCACTGGTCGCGTTGTTTACTTCACTGGCACTGTTTGCCTGCGGCGGCGGTGGCAGTGGTGGTTCGGGTATTGGCACTGGTTCGGATGTGGTCTCCATCGGCGCAGTCGAATCGCTAGGTAGCATTTGGGTCAATGGCGTGCGATATCACACGGGCAGCAGCAGCGTGACATTTGATGATAGCCCGGGTAGTGAGTCTGATATTAAGGCGGGCCAGTCTGTTGTGGTCAATGGTAGCGTAAACAGTGATGGCATCTCCGGCACGGCCACCAGCGTGGCGGTTGTCAGCGAAGTGAAAGGGCCTGTAACGGCTAATAATTATAATGCCGACAAGACACTTACAGTACTTGGACAAACGGTACAGATCACTGATCTGACGAATATCGATAATTCGATACCGAACATTGCTACTGTGAGTGGTGATGTAGAGGTACATGGTCACGTGCGTGGTGACGGTCTGATCGAGGCGACTTATATCGAGGCCAAGGCATTAATCGAATACAAGGTGATTGGATTTGCACGTAATATCGGCCCGACGACATTCACTATCGGTGCGTTAACGATTGACACCGCAACAGCGCCAGCCCTCATTGAAGGGTTGAGTGACGGAGCTTTAGTAGAAGCCAAGGGTAATCCACCGCTAAACGGGAGTGGACAACTAGTGGCGACCAAGGTCGAAGGGGTAGCAACGTCTTCGCAAAACATCGCCAAGATAGAAATTGAAGGTTTTGTGACTGTATTCAACTCTTCTGCTTCGTTTACCGTAGGGAATATTCCTGTCACTACCAGCGGATCCACCCGGTTTGTTGGGGGTCTGCCTGACGAGATTTTGCTCGGTAGCAAGCTGGAAGTCGAAGGCAGTCTGAGTGGTGGTGTACTGGCCGCGACAAAAGTCTCTTTTCGTTACAACGTCAAGATTGAAGGCGACATTGCAAGTTATAACGGCAGCGTCATGACGATTACCGGTTTGGCCGGTATAACTATCAATGTTGATAGTCTTACCGAAATTGATGGTACACCAGCAGCCGGTGAGCAAGTTCGGCTTAGGGGTTTCAAAACCGGTGCCGGTGTGATGACGGCTACTCGCCTGGAGGATCGTGGCTCCCCTGGCGACCGCTTGATCCTCGAAGGGCCGGTTGAATCTTTTGTGGCTAACACCAGTATGACCATCATGGGTGTCCTGGTGAATACCACTACCATCCCCAATAATGAATTTTATGATGAAAATGATAATGTCATCGGTGAGGCTGTGTTTTATTCCAGCATCCGGGAGAATTCTATCGTGAAGGTGCGCGATGACGCACCTTACGGCGCCTGGGAACAGACCGAAATTGAGTATCGTTAATCA
>DJMK01000100.1 GCA_002436485.1 Proteobacteria bacterium UBA6492 | reverse complement strand
GAGGTCGGGTTTGGCGTAGTAGGCACATAAACGGCTGCCAGTTGTTTGCCTGTTTGATCATCTGTTAGTACACGTGTAACGAAGCCGACAGTTTTCATTTTATCAGATGGGAACTCGATCAAAACGACTCGCTGTACTTCATCCGGCTTGGTTTGCAGGACTGAAATGAATTTCTTGATTGCACTGTACACCGATTCAACCAGCGGAATTCGGTGGATGACGAACTCAAACACATCGAGTAGCCGTCTGCCAATGACACGTGTAGTGATCCAGCCCAGCAAGTAAAGGGCAAACACGGTCAGGATCACAGCCATCGTATTGATAAACATGGGCGCCTGAATCCACTCGGCAATACTGGGGGAGTGTTTTTCTATTGTCCTTGCCAATGCACGAGCCCATGGCAAACCAATCTTGGAAAGATGCCGCAGGAAAAATTCAAAAACCAGGTAGGTCAGCCAGATAGGAATAATGGTCAGGATGCCGGTTAGCACGTAGCGTTGGGCGCGGCGGAGGAAAGATGTCTTGTTCTTATCCGGCATGATAAGCCTGTTAGTTATCCGGAATCATGCGGCGCAATTCATCCCTGTCGTACCACCAGTTATCCTGCAAGATCACTTCCAGTACCTGGGCAAGCCTCGGTAAAAAAAGCTTCGGGTCTGTGAGCTCGAGTTTCTCCAGCCAGAAATCCAGCATTTCCTGGTCCTCAACATGGCTGTGCCGTTTAGCGACCTGCGAAATGATCTGGGTTGTTAGAAATGTCAGGCTGTCACGTTTCTCATCTGTGCTGCGAAGATTGGCAATGTAATGTGCAGTCACTGCTGCGACAGCGGCACCATCCGAGTCATTTGGTGTTTCATCGACAACGTGCTGTAACAGAGCAACAGTCGTTTCAGGTGCTACCGGAAAAGTGACAGCCAGCCAGATACCGTTTGCCAATGCGATAAGTGAATCTTCATGTTCGCACTGGTACATGACATCACAGGCTTCAGCACACTCTTGCCAATGCTTATGTTGTATAAAGAAATCGAAACACTCTTTGGCCTCTGGCCAGCACTCTTGTTTTCGTTCAAGCGCCAGCAGGTCTGAGGCAATTTCCAGCCGGAGTTTGAATTTTTCGTAAGGGTCCGCATCCTCTGGCATACGGGTTAGCTGGATCACATGTTGATCGAGTAGGGCCTGGGTATCATTGGCGTCAATGACGTTAAACGCTTCCTCGATAGCAATACCGTTTTTACTTTTATCCTCTGTCATGTTTACCCTGTTTTTTGCAATTTCAGAGCATTTTAACGTATTGCAGCCTGCTCTGGTATTCCTGTATGTTTGCTGATGACCTGTCTTCAAGCGAGGCTGTAAATGATCAAGGCAATATTAACCCTGTTCTTGCTGGTTGTTGGGGCGGCACCAGTACTTGCTGATAAAGCACCTTTTGCCGATATTCACCTACATTACAACTGGGATCAGGAAGAAGTGGTTGAACCTGCAAAGGCGGTGCAGATTCTACAGGATCACAATGTTGTGCTTGCGGTTGTTTTCAGTACCCCTACACCCAACGCGTTAAAACTGGTCAGCCAGGATGGTGTGCGCATTATTCATTTTTTCTCACCCTATATTTCGGTGCGGAATCGTAATAGCTGGTTTCGCGACGAGCAGGTACTGGTAGAGGCGCGGGAAGGTCTGCAAAGCGGCAAATATACCGGTATTGGTGAATTGCATGTGGTGCCCGGGCTGGGGCCGCGCCGCGATGACAAGGTACTACAAGGTCTCCTGAAACTGGCTGCCGAATTTAATGTGCCATTCAACATCCATACCGAGGCGGCAAGCCATTCTTTTTTCAAGCCGATCTGCCAACAATATTCAGATGTACGCTTTTTGTGGGCACATGCCGGCGGTTTGCTGCCACCGGAAGATGCTGTGTCCATTTTCAAGGTTTGTCCCAATGTCTGGATTGAACTATCAGCAAAGGATCCCTGGCATTATGGTGGGCTGGCCGATGATGATGGCAAGTTAAAAGAAAACTGGAAGAAAGTCCTCCTGCAGTACCCGGATCGTTTCATGGTAGGAACAGATCCGGTGTGGAATGCGCATCAGCGTGATCGCTGGTACGAGGCGGATGAGGGCTGGTTACACTACGATAAATTTATCAATTTTCATCGTAACTGGCTTGGGCAGTTACCAAAACAAGTCGAAGAAAAAATACGCCTGACAAATGCACTTGAGTTTTTTAGCAAAAAACCAGGTAACCACTCATCGAACTAACTGAGTGAATCACTACAAGGTCCAACCAGGTGCATCTTTACGGTTGTAAACCAGATCCGAATGAACTTGCGTCGCAGAATCTACACTAAAATATAAACCATCTGACTTTAACTACATAAAAAATAAAAGGAGCTGTCATGCAGATCTCCGAGTTACCAGAAATACTCATTACCGGCCTTGAGGTTATGTCGATACTGTTTATTTTTGCGGTCGGCCTGGTGGTGCTGGCCGTGATTGTGCTGTTTATTCTCGATGTTACACAGACAAAACATGCCATTCGCCGCAATTATCCAGTTGTCGGCCATTTTCGCTACCTGTTCGAAAAGCTTGGAGAGTTTTTTCGTCAGTATTTTTTCGCTATGGACCGTGAAGAATTACCTTTTAATCGCGCACAACGTGGCTGGGCCTATCGTGCAGCAAAGAATATCAGTAATGTTGCATCGTTTGGTTCGACCCGGGACCTGACCCGGGTTGGCAGTATTATTTTTGTAAATTGTCCTTTTCCAACACTCGAGCGGGATGCAACTTCGTGCGGGGAAGTTTCCATTGGCCCCTATTGCGAGCATCCCTACACGACAGATCGATTCTTTCATATCTCGGGTATGAGTTACGGTGCTCTGTCCAAACCGGCTGTCAGGGCATTGTCACAGGGTGCATACAAGGCGGGCTGCTGGATGAATACGGGTGAGGGCGGGCTCTCCCCCTACCACCTGGAAGGTGGAGCAGATCTTGTTTTCCAGATAGGAACAGCATATTACGGTGTGCGTGATATTAGCGGCAAGCTGGACGATGACAGGCTCAGGGCGATCGCTGAGCACCAGCACGTGGTGATGTTTGAAATCAAATTAAGCCAGGGCGCGAAACCCGGCAAGGGTGGTATGTTGCCGGCTATCAAGGTGACTGATGAAATTGCTCTCATCAGGGGCATCAAGTCAGGTACTGCATCAATCAGCCCAAATCGCCATGAAGATATCAATTCTATTGGTGATCTGCTCGACAAGATCGACCACGTGCGTCGTATTACAGGCAAGCCAACAGGCTTTAAAGCAGTGATCGGTGCCTATGGCTGGCTGGATACCCTGTGTGAAGCAATCAATAAGCGTGGTATCGAGTCAGCACCCGATTTCATCACAGTCGACGGTGCAGACGGTGGTACCGGTGCAGCTCCCATGCCGTTGATGGATGATGTTGGACTGCCATTGCGCGAAAGTTTGCCAAGGGTAATTGATGCATTAAAGCGTCACGGGTTACGCGAACGGGTAAAAGTCATTAGTTCAGGAAAGCTGGTGACACCCACTGACGTTGCCTGGGCTTTGTGCATGGGGGTTGACTTCATTACCTCGGCGCGCGGTTTCATGTTTTCCCTTGGTTGTATCCAGGCCATGCAATGCAGTAAAGACACCTGTCCCACCGGTATCACCACGCACAACCCACGTCTGCAGAAAGGGCTCAACCCGGATAACAAGGCAGTGCGTGTGATGAATTACCAGCAGAATATGGAACGCGAGGTTGGCATGATTGCCCATTCCTGCGGAGTACACGAACCCCGTGAGTTACGTCGTTTCCACGCTCGGGTGGTCACTGAAAATGGTCTGTCAATTGGCCTGGATGAGTTGTATCCGGAACCGGTGAACACCGAACAACCCTAGAGATATCGCTCAGTCAGGATGCGCGCGGTGAATTGTGTACGCAGATAAAAACCACGGGGCAGGGTTTTGACCAGGTTGCCATCTTCATCAGTGGTATTACGCAGGGCATGGGAATTGGCCGCCTTGGGCCGTATTTGTAAATAGGTTCCATGATGAGCACTGATTTCATTGATTCGGCCAAGGCTGATCAGCTCCATGTGCTCATTCCAGTCCTGTTTTAAGATTGCATCCTGTTCAACTGTCGGCCGCCACAATATGGCGTTACCGATTCGCCGCCTGGCAAAGGGGATTGATTTGTCAGCCTCTATTGGTAGCCACAAGACGCAAGATAACTTTTTTCGTATCCAGGCATCTTGCCAACTTGTTTCAATCTGATCGACAAGCGGTACGGTACACACATAGGTACTCTCGCAAGGCTGGCCATTTGCATTTACTGGAATGGTCTTGAGTTCAATGCCGATGGCCTGAAAATCAGGTTCAGCGCGTGAACTGGCCGTGGCCCCGAGTGCCTGTTCAACAAGTTGACCAGCCCAGCCTTTGGCGTTTCGCTGCTGTTCAGGCACGCTTTGGCCACATCTGTTTGCGAGCGTGGCAAGGCTAAGCCCGGCAATATCTGCTACTCTTTGTAATAATTCATCCTGTGTCCGGGGTGCGCTTATGCAAATCATGTCGCAATTCTAGAACAGGACAGGCTGTGTATAAACGCAAAATGTGACGTCTTTATGACTTACGAAGTGCGTTTTCTGATAAGTTTCGTGGAAGTCCCTGTTATCGAGCGATTACTGCAGGGGCGAGGATAAACTGAAGCACAGGACTGATATATATGGATATGTTCTTGTCACTACCTGTCTTACTGGCTATCGCGTTGTTTATCGGCATCGTCACATTGGTAAAACTGTTACTGACACCGGAAAACTCGCTTGAGCGCCGATCCCAGCAGGATCGACGCAAAGGCAGAAAACAACCCGAATTTCCATTGTATGACAGCAATGAAGAGCTGGTGACCGATGAACGTCGTAATCAACAGGATCGCCGCTGCAACGACTTCATCATTACCATCCAGCGCTACCCCAGCGAGCGCTAACGTCTATTTCTTATTGACGTAGGTCAGGCGTATGGCGCGATTTTTCAGGCAAACCAGCCTGTTTGCCTCTTCCATTTCACATTCAAGCTTGTGTACGGTCTTTTGTTTACCCAATCCATTGTTGATGACCGAGTTTTTGGTTGCCACGGCATAATCACCGTCATCATCTTCCGAGACGATTGCATTACCTTTCTTGGTGTTGCTCAGCACAGTATTCTGGTATTTGACCTTAAACTGGTCCCTGGAGTTAAAACCGGACAGGGTACTGGCAGTGATGTAGGTGATAATCCGATCACCGGTGCTGCGTTGTTGTTGCTTGGACATGCAGCGAATAGTGTTCTTCTTTAGCTTAGTGCAGCTGGTCACCTTGGATGGCAGGAAACCGGCTGCCAGTTCATTGCTTTGCCAGTTGCCATCTAACACAGCATTTCGCAGTGCGGATGACAGGTTGACCTTGCTGGTAGGTTTGCTTGACTTGGTTTTTTTCTTACCGACCTTAATGTATCCCTTCTCCAGCGCTTGCAGGCGGCTTTTAGCACGATACGAACCATGCGCGACTGCAAGTTCATACCATTTTTGCGCCTGCTTTTTACTGGCTTTTACTCCCTCGCCATTTTCGTACATGATACCCAGGTAGTATTCCGCATTAGGTACACTGGCCTTGGCTGCCTGCTCAATCAGCGGTAAAGCCTTGTCGATGCTCTTGGGAACTCCGATACCTTCATAGTGCATGATTCCAAGACGGGCACGTGCATAGTCGTTTCCATTCTCAGTGGCACGCTCATACCACATCACAGCCTGCATGGTATCCTGCTTGGTACCACGACCACGTTCATACAACTGGCCAACACTGAACATTGCCATGGCATCGCCCTGGTTGGCCTTATCCATTTTGTCATTGAAGTACTTGACCAGCACCCAGTCTTCACCCTCAAACGCATGGGTCACCATCAAGGGTGCAACCAGCATACTAATGGCGAGCAGGATGCCTACAGCCTGTAAAAATTTTTGCTTGATACTCATAATTCCCTCCAAAAATAAAATTTCGGGAAGACGCTGGTTAATGTATCGGCAGGCTGTAAGGAATGTTAAACAGCATGGCGAGTGCGCCATGTTGCTAAAAAGAATAAACAGATCAGTTGCTTAGCGGGTCCAGTGGCCTGATTTACCGCCGGATTTTTCCAGCAGGCCAATGTCATTCATCATCATTCCGCGATCGATAGCTTTGCACATGTCATAAATAGTCAGCAGGGAAATCTGCACGGCTGTCAGTGCCTCCATTTCGACCCCGGTTTTACCGTCCGTTTCGACGGTGCCCCTACACAGCACGCGATGACGTGTAGGATCTAATTCAAAATCGATACTGATATGTGTCAGCATCAACGGATGGCAGAGCGGGATAAGCTCCGCGGTTTTCTTGGCAGCCATGATGCCGGCGATTCGGGCAATACCCAGTACATCGCCTTTTTTGTGACCGCCTTGTTGTATCAAAGCAAGCGTAGCCGGCAGCATTTCAATGCTACCCTGGGCGATGGCGCGTCGATGGGAAATGTCCTTATCAGCAACATCCACCATGTGGGCATCGCCCTGTTGATTGAAATGGGTCAGTTTGCTCATGTTCACACAGTGCCTGGTGAGTTAAAATTTAATTTTATCATACGACAGTATTAAATCCTGCTATCAGCCACTAAAGCATGAGTATCGACGTTAAATTTTTTGCCAGTCTACGCGAGAAAACCGGTAAAGACAGCACACGCATCGAGGCCGCGTCCGTCAATACGGTGGCAGATGTGTGGCAGTATTGTGTTAGCGAGGCAATGCCATCCAATACCCTGACAGCAGTAAACATGGAATACGTACCCGTTGATCATGCGGTAAAAGATGGTGATGAAGTTGCTTTCTTTCCGCCCGTGACAGGTGGCTGATATGACCATCGCTCTTTATGATAGACCTTTTGATCCATGGGCTGTGCTCAAGCAATACCAACAAACAAGTATCGTCGCGGGTAAGTACGGTGCCACGGCTGTTTTTGTCGGTACGATGCGTGATTTTAATGAAGGCGATAATGTACGGGCGATGACACTTGAGCATTATCCCGGCATGACAGAAAAATACCTGCAAAATCTTACCTGTGAAGCGGCAAGCAAGTGGGACATTCTGGATAGCCTGATCGTACACCGGGTAGGTGATATAAAACCCGATGAAGCGATTGTACTGGTAGTGGTCTGGTCATCCCACCGTGCACATGCCTACGAAGCCAATCGCTACCTGATGGAGCAACTCAAATCCAGCGCACCGTTCTGGAAAAAGGAAACGCTGCAAGACAATACACAACGCTGGGTGGAAAAAAATACCACGGGAGATCTTTAATCTCGCCTATACCGGGTCTGGTACCGGTGTAAGTGTGAATTCAGGTGTGTGGTGTTACCGGGTCGCTGTTCTGTATGACCAGTTGATCGGTAGGTACAAATCGCTCGGTGAACTCCATCTTATCCAGATCACCAATCATGTAGGTAGCCGGTTTGCCAATGCCGCCAACGGTACCAGGATTTACCAGGGTTGTTTGGCCGCCCTTGATATTATCGATCTGCTCCACGATGAAGCGATGGTCGTGACCACAGCAAACCATGTCGTAGTCACCGGTAAGTGCCATGGCCCTGGCATAATGCGGGTAGTGCACCATGAAGATTTTGCGGCCGCCGATTTGCAGCGAGGCATCCATACCATGGTAATGAATGATGTCAGGAAATTTTTTTATCACGTGGAACATCGCCATGTGATCGCCAATGTTGTTACCGTGGATGATATGGACTGGCAGTCCAATGGGAGGCAGACCGCGTAGCGTGGTGGGGGCGATGACATCGCCGCAGTGCAACACGAGTTCGGCACCGTGATCCCTGGCATCCGATACAGCCGTTGCCAGCATGGCACGGTTGTCATGGCTGTCAGAGACAATGCAGATTTTCATTTAGAAGAATGGTTTCTCGGGCGCATCGTTAAAGCGTTGAATGGAATTGCGAATTTCTTTCTCGGCCTCATCCACACCTGCCCAGCCTTCGACTTGCACCCATTTACCTTTTTCCAGGTCCTTGTAGTGCTCAAAGAAGTGGGTGATTTGTGACAACAATTGTGGCGGCATATCTTCCGGTGTTTTGGCCTCGCGATACAATACGCACAGCTTGTCGATGGGCACAGCCAGTAGTTTTGCATCGGGACCTGCTTCATCGGTCATCTTCAACATACCAACGGCGCGACAGCGAATCACGGAACCACTGATAAGGGGCACGGGTGTGACTACCAGTACGTCGACAGGATCACCGTCTTCTGACAAGGTATGCGGCACATAACCATAGTTGCATGGATAGTGCATGGCGGTGTTCATGAAACGATCCACGAACATGGCACCGGTTTCCTTGTCCACCTCGTATTTGACGGGATCAGAGTGAGACGGAATTTCAATAATGACGTTGAAGTCATTGGGTATGTCTTTACCTGGGCCGACGCGATCAAGATTCATGTTGGTTACCTTTGCACGTTGAAGAATGATTCAACCGGGAATATTAGCAAGTCCTAAAATAAGCCGGGTATTCTAACAGCCCCATCTGATAAGTAAATGACCACCAGGCGAAAGGCCAACAAGTCGCCCTTCAAGTCGAAGCAGGCACCATTTGCACCGAAAACAAAAACATCTTATAAATCAACAATAAAAATTAGGTCAAGTATCAGACGTCCCGAGGAGGCAGCATGGCATTTCAACTTGAGTGGATTCCACCCCTGGTAGGTATTTTAGGGCTTATTGCGGCATTCTTACTGTTTGGCTACGTGCTGCGAATACCTGCAGGCGAAGGCAAGATGGTCAAGATCGCCGATGCTATCCACCGTGGCGCGATGGTTTTCCTGCATTACGAGTACTCCATGCTGGCCATGTTCACGGTCATCCTGATTATCTTCCTGTATGCCACGCTGGGTACGGCTACTGCCATTTCCGCGGTGATTGGTGCACTGACGTCCGCCGGTGCCGGTTATATAGGTATGCGTGCGGCCACGCGCGCGAACGTGCGTACAACGTATGCATCGCATACCCAGGGGGCAAGCCAGGCGTTGTCCGTGGCTTTCTTTGGCGGTTCCATCATGGGGTTGTCGGTGGCTTCACTGGGCCTGTTGGGACTGGGTGGCCTGTTCTTACTGTACGGTAACCCACAGGACGCACACGTGATTCATGGCTTTGGTATCGGTGCTTCATCGGTCGCATTATTTTCACGTGTGGGCGGTGGTATTTTCACTAAGTCAGCGGATGTCGGTGCTGACCTGGTCGGTAAGGTCGAGGCGGGTATACCGGAAGATGATCCACGAAATCCAGGGGTGATTGCAGACAACGTGGGCGATAACGTGGGCGACGTTGCCGGTATGGGCTCGGATATCTTTGAGTCCTATTGCGGTTCGATGATTGCTACCATCGCCATGGCCGCGATCATGGCAGACGCAGTCATTGCTGCCATGGGACAGCGCGAGATGCTGATGTTCCTGCCGTTGGGACTGGCGTCAGCAGGGCTCATATGCTCTTTGCTTGGTATCGGTATCGTACGGGGTTTTTCCAGCCAGGCACCGGAAGTTGCCTTGCGTATCGGAACCATCGGCTCCGCAATACTATTTATATTTGCAGCTTTCCTTGTGGTAGATGGCTTGAGTATTGATGTGAAGGTCTGGTGGTCCGTTCTCACGGGCGCCGTTGGCGGCATTGTAATTGGCTTATCCACCGAATACTTCACGGCGGGCCGGCCAGTTAGGCACATAGCCAAGTCCGGGCAAACGGGCAGTGCCACCGTGATGATCACCGGTCTGGCAATTGGAATGCAATCGGTGGTGATCCCGGTTCTGGCTATCGCTGCCATCATTCTTGTATCTTCCAGCCTGGTCGGTTTGTATGGTGTGGGTATTGCGGCTGTCGGTATGCTGGCAACAGTAGGCATCACCATGGCCATTGACGCATACGGGCCGGTAGCCGATAACGCCGGTGGTATTGCCGAGATGTCCGGTTTAGGTGAGGACACAAGAAAGATCACCGACTCACTGGATGAGCTAGGGAATACGACCGCCGCTATCGGCAAGGGTTTTGCCATTGGTGCAGCAGCATTAGCCGCGTTAGCAATCATTACTGCCTATGTCGAGACAGTAAAATTTCACATCCCCGATTTCAGTTTGTACCTGGGGAATCCAAAAGTACTGGTGGGCCTCTTTATTGGAGGCGTATTTCCATTCTTGGTGAGCGCCCTGACCATGACAGCCGTGGGTGATGCAGCATTTGAAATGATCAAGGAAATTCGTCGGCAGTTCAGGGAAATCCCCGGCTTACTGGAAGGCAAGGCGGAACCGGACAACGCACGTTGCATTACCATCGCTACCAATGCTGCGCTAAAGAAAATGATTCTGCCTGGTATTCTGACAGTGTCGGCCCCACCAATAATCGGCTTTCTGATTGGACCCGAGGCACTCGGTGGCATGCTCGGCGGTGCATTGATTGCAGGTGTGTTACTGGCATTAACCATGGCAAATGCGGGAGGTGCTTGGGATAACGCAAAAAAATACGTTGAGCAGGGAAACCTCGGTGGCAAAGGCTCGGATGTACACAAGGCCTGTGTTGTCGGAGATACCGTCGGTGATCCGTTCAAGGATACATCCGGCCCATCCATGAACATTTTGATCAACGTTCTGGCGATCGTTAGTTTGACGATTGCACCATTATTGACCTGATGCACAAAATTGCGAAGATCAAGTGCACACGACAAATTTATGAATTAATAATCGATGTGATCGCATTGACTTGATCAGAATGAACGTCTAGTTTTACGCCTCTGACTTGTAACTTTCTGTTTGCAAGATTAGCAATACGAGAAAATAAAGAATTTCGTTAAGTTACCAAATAACCGGAACGGAGTGAGTGAATAATGAGAATCGTATTAATTGGCGCCCCTGGTGGGGGCAAAGGCACGCAGGCCAAGCTGCTCATCGAGAAGTATGGTATTCCTCAGATCTCGACTGGTGATTTATTACGTGAAGCTGTAGCCGCTGGTACGCCGCTCGGTATGCAGGCCAAGGCGGCCATGGATGCGGGACAACTTGTTTCTGATGAAATTGTCCTGGGAATGATTAAGGAGCGTTTATCCAAATCAGACGCGCAAAAAGGATTTATCCTTGACGGCTTTCCACGCAATATTCCCCAGGCCGAAGCGCTCGACAAATTACTCGGTGGCATGGGCAAACCATTACAGACAGCCCTGTTAATCGATGTGGCCTTTGATGTATTGATGCAACGTCTGACAGGACGTCGCACCTGTGATTCGTGTGGACAGATGTACAATATCTACACCAACCCACCACGCATTGAAGGTACCTGTGACAAGTGCGGTGGCACGGTGTCACAGCGTTCGGATGATAACGAAGCGACTATCAGTAACCGTCTTCGCGTATATGAGGGACAGACAGCACCTCTGGTTGACTTTTATCGCTCGCAGGGCAAGTTGCGTTCGGTACAGGGTATCGGCGAAATCGACGAGATCTTTGCCAGCATTACCCAGATTCTGGATAGCCTGCCGGTGGGTGAAACTGCACCTGCCAAGAAAGCAGCGCCTGCCAAGAAGAAAACCGCAGCGAAGAAAAAGACAACCAAGAAGAAAACCGCTGGCAAGAAAAAGAAAGCTGCAGGTAAGAAGAAGGCGGCCAAGAAGAAAGCAACTAAAAAGAAGGCTACAAAGAAAAAAGTAACCAAGAAGAAGGCCACNNAGAAAAAAGCCAAGAAGAAGGCCAAGAAAAAAGCCAAGAAGAAAGCTCGCCGCCGCCGTTAAGCGATCGGTCGCACATAGAAATTAAAGCGGGCCTAGCGCCCGCTTTTTTTATTTGAACGGCTTATATAGTAACTAAACCATTGCAGAAAGCTGACGTAGTGACCGGAAAGCCATTCACGAAAACGCTGTAAAACAGGCCGCTCGTCCCAATCCTGCAGAATGATCTGCTTGCTTTGTTTGAAATCTGTCTCAAATAGTTTCGCAACCTGTTCGGAAAATTCCGTATGCAAAATGGCCTGGTTGGCATCATAATTCCAGCGCTGGTTCCAGCGGTCCAGGTTGCTTGAACCTGCTGAAACCCAGTCATCGCATAGTATGAGTTTGGCGTGAATAAAACGTGGCTGGTATTCAAAAATCTTTATTTCGTTACGCAACATCCGTCGGTAATAACGACGGGCAGCCTGTGAAATCCAGCGGTGATCGCTAATTGGGCCAGGTAACAACAGTCGTACATCAATGCCACGCTTGGCAGCGCGTTTCAGTTCATGGCGCAAGCGCCGGGTTGTAACAAAATACGGGGTGGCTATCCAGATGCGCCGTTCGCTTTTGCGTATATGCGCAAGTGCGCTACGTGTAATCTCGTTACGTAACAGTCCGTAAGCGATGCATACCCGTCCTGTTTGATCGCCTGTACCAGTTATTTCCAATTCAGGTATGGCCGGAAGATCNNTTGTCGACGACGAGCAATTTGCGATGGTTACGTTTCATGCTTAGATAGATAGAAGACCAGGTAGTCGGATTAAAGAAGGCAAGCGAGATAGCGTGATCGAGCAGGTGTTGCCTGTCAGTGTACGATAAACCCTGGCTACCAAAGTCATCAGCCAATATAAAAATCTTCACGCCACGTTTGCTGGCATTGATCAAGTGGTGTCTGAACTTATCAAAGACCGAGCCGGATTCGATGATGTACTGTTCCAGCAGTATGTAGTGACTTGCCTCGTCGATTGCGGCAAGCATAGCCGGGTAAAATTCCTCTGCGTCGACAAATAGTTTAAACTGGTTTTGCGCACGCCATGGAAAATGTTCGTTTTGATTCATGTGAAGGTATTATTCAAGCTCCAGCCTGTTATTTTTATATTGTAGCCGTGTTTTACCATCGAGAAAGTCCAGCACTTGTTGGCCAGCCACACCAACACGCCAACCATGCAATAACATTATATCATGATCACCGTTTACCAGCTTTTCAAGTTCAGATTTACTGGTAATTGCGCCTGTACTGATCTCATGTTGAGCAGCCTGTAACTTAACGATCGACATAAGTGAATCCATGAGTGCTTCCTGTTGTTTGGATAACTTGCGCCGGGCTTTTGCCTTGGGCCATTGTGACTCAGGTAGTGATCTGGCGGTTTCCATTACCTTAATGATCTCGTTGCCGTTACGCTCGATAATTTTGCTGTTCAAGCCGCGAATACGATGCAATTGCGTTGTTTGTGATGGCATTTGCATCGCGATCGTAATCAGCATGTCATCAGGTAAAATCCATTTGCGTGGTTTATCCAGTCGCATCGCGGTTTGTTCACGCCATGCCGCAAGTTGTTGTAGCACGGCCAGTTGTACGCCACGCAGCTTTTGTTGTCCGGATATACGCTGCCACAATTCTTCCTGCGCAGGTTGATAAAGTGCTACGTCAGACAATTCAGCAAAATCATCCGCTAACCAGTCAAGTCTGCCGTTGGCAGACAACTTGTCGACCATTAAGGGGTACGCCTGTATTAAATAGCGTACATCGTTTGCGGCATATTCCAGTTGTTCCTGTGTAAGTGGTCGCTGTTCCCAGTCGGCACGTGCATGTCCCTTGGGTAGATTTTTCTTGAGAAAATGGCTGATAAGGTTGGCATAACCGATCTGTTCACCAAGTCCAAGCAAAGTTGCGGCAATCTGGGTATCAAATACCGGCCTCGGTAGTGAATTAAACGTGTAATACAGGATCTCCATGTCCTGTCGTGCGGCATGAAATACCTTGGTTATCCCTGAATCCAGCAGGAGATTGTTAAGTGGTGACAGATCTTTCACACTCAAGGGATCGATACAGGCCACGATATTATTGGCAGCGACCTGAACCAGGCATAGTTTTGGGAAATAGGTTTTATCCCTGACGAATTCAGTGTCGACCGCCACGACTTTGGCGGAGGCCAGTTCTTCGCATAGTGCAATTAGCTCGGTTGTGCTGGTAATTAGCCTGGTTGCTTCGGACTGGTTGGCGGGGGAGTTATGTTGATCTGACATATGAACCGTTACTATGTGACTGAATTAGCGAGAAAATCGTTATCATGATGACTGATTTAGTAATACAATTGCAAGCTGGTCAGGATTTATTGGTTTATGCGTTTAATTTTTCGACTTTTTCTGGAACTTTGCCTGTTTCGCAAGGCACCGCAGGATGTTCCTCATTCAGTCTTCCTGTTTGTCTTTACGCTTGGCCTGAATGTCGTACTTTCGATGATCAACCTGCTGTTTCTTGTCGAGGAATCAAGACAGCCCGGGTTCATCGATGCTTTGCAATATATTGCAATCAGGACGGTGCTGTTTCTGGTGGTTATCTATAGCATCTTGTTCATGCTCGGATTCAGGAACAGGATAATACAAACACTGACGGCGATTCAGGGCGCAGACATAATTCTTGGTATTGTGTTCATGGTAATTGGTCTGGGTCTGTCACTGTTACCACCAGGCTCGCCAATACTAATCCTCGTTATTATGTTGTTCCTTGGCTGGAGCCTGGCGGTGCACTCCAACATCTACAGGCATGCACTGTCGATATCACTTTTCACCGCCGGCTTCCTCGCGGTTGGTCTATTCTTTCTTGAGATATTAATAGAAAAGCAATTCTCACCGGTAATGATGTAATGCATATACATATCCTTGGAATCTGCGGAACGTTTATGGGCGGCATTGCCCTGTTGGCCAGGGAACTGGGTCATCAGGTAACGGGCTGTGATGCCAATGTGTATCCACCCATGAGTACGCAACTTGAACAAGCCGGTATCAAGTTGTTTGAAGGTTTTGCTACCGAACAGTTTGAAATAGAACCAGATATTGTTGTCATTGGTAATGCCTTGTCACGCGGTAATCCTGCTGTCGAATACGTATTAGACAAAGGCCTGCGCTACACTTCCGGTCCACAGTGGTTGGCAGAGCACGTGTTACAGGATCGCTGGGTACTTGCGGTAGCGGGTACCCATGGCAAGACCTCCACGGCCAGTTTACTTGCATGGATACTGGAGTTTAATAACATACAACCTGGGTTCTTGATCGGTGGCATACCGGGAAACTTTGGTATGTCGGCCAGGCTGGGGGGCTCACCTTTCTTTGTTGTAGAGGCCGATGAATATGACACGGCTTTTTTTGACAAGCGTTCCAAGTTTGTGCACTACCACCCACGCACCTTAATCATCAATAATCTTGAATTTGATCACGCGGATATTTTCACTGACCTGGATGCGATACAGACACAGTTCCATCACCTGGTACGAACCGTGCCTGGTAATGGTCTGATTATCAAACCACAAGCTGATCCGGCGGTTGACGAAGTCATGGCGCGTGGTTGCTGGACCGCAACAGAGAGTTTCGGTAATGATGGTAACTGGCAGGCAAAGCTGGTTAAAAGTGATGGTAGCCAGTTCGAAGTGATAATTAATGATAGCAACCAGGCTATTGTGAATTGGAACATGCTTGGTGAGCATAATGTGAATAACGCGCTTGCCGCCATTGCTGCCGCACGCCATGTTGGTGTGACCATCGACAATAGCTGCGAGAGCCTGTCTGAATTTGCCGGTATCAAGCGACGCATGGAAGTGCGCGCTGTGGTTAGCGATATCACTGTGTATGATGATTTTGCCCATCATCCCACGGCCATCGAGACGACTATAAGCGGACTGCGTAACAAGGTAGGTGAGCAACGTATCATCGCGATCCTTGAGCCTAGATCCAACACCATGCGTATGGGCGTGCATGCGAATACACTGGCAGCATCGCTTGATCAGGCTGACATGGTGTATATGTATCAACCGAGCGATCTTGAATGGTCACTGGGAGATGTTGTTAAACAAATCGATGCCACTGCATACCTTATGGATAATACGGCCGCTATCATTGAGTCTGTGGCAGAGCAGGCCACACCGGGTGATCACATTCTGGTGATGAGTAACGGGGGATTTGATAACCTGCACGAAAAACTCATCAGTCGTTTGCAATTGCGACATGAACAAAAAGATACTCAGGCCACAAAATGATTGATAACAAACACATCATCCTCGCCTTCACTGGCGCGTCAGGTGCCCCCTATGGTGTTCGCCTGCTGGAACAGTTGTTAAAGGCAGACTGCCGGGTAGACTTGCTGTTTTCCAAGGCGGCGCACATGGTATTTGCCATGGAAACCGATCTGAATCTGCCGTCACGTCCTGCGGATATTTGTGGGTTTTTCCAGGAACGTTTTGATGCCCAGGTCGACCAGCTACGCGTTTATGGTCGGGAAGACTGGACGGCCCCGGCGGCCAGTGGCTCGCATACCGCGAAAAGCATGCTGGTCTGCCCATGTACCATGGGTACACTGGCGGCCATTGCGCATGGCATGAGTGACAATCTGATAGAGCGTGCCGCCGACGTGATGATCAAGGAGCGCCGCCAGTTAATCCTAGTGCCGCGCGAGACCCCGTTCTCTGCTATCCATCTTGATAACATGCACAAACTGGCGCTAGCCGGCGTTACTATTATGCCGGCCAACCCCGGTTTTTATTACAACCCTTCCTCCATCGATGACCTGGTGGATTTTATTGTGGCGCGATTGCTAGACCACCTGGAAGTCGAGCATGACCTGGCGCCACGGTGGGGAAATGATCCG
Source organism: Proteobacteria bacterium UBA6492 (assembly GCA_002436485.1). GTDB lineage: Bacteria > Pseudomonadota > Gammaproteobacteria > UBA6429 > Thiohalophilaceae > UBA6492. The sequence continues at coordinate 1,376 of DJMK01000100.1, read as the reverse complement.
AATTAACTGTAACAAGCGGGTTTCCCCCTGGTTTGTTATGCGGTAAGTGTTGTCCTCACACTACACTATAAATAAGGTCATTAGCCAAAAAGTTTACTCCACTGTTTGATCTTTGCCCGATCTCAGTCTAAAAATAGTCTTACCCGCTGAAAAAACTCAAATATTAGAAAAACGCTAGTAAACAAGATGGCCACCACTGTACCGCTGTTTCCATTAAATACCGTGATGTTTCCCGGCGGTGTACTGCCGCTACGTATCTTTGAACCGCGCTATCTCGACATGGTCAGCCAGTGCATGCGTGATGATACACCGATTGGTGTGATACTGATTCGTGACGGACGGGAAGTAGGGCAGGCTGCGTTAACTCATGATGTCGGTACGCTCAGTGTGATTAATTACTGGAATCGCCGCCCTGATGGTCTGCTCGGCATCACCCTGAAAGGAACGCAGCGCTTTCGCGTCATTTCCCATGAAGTAAAACCCAATCAGTTGGTGATGGCACAAGTCGAACCACTGGCTGAATGTAAACCGGTTGCCATGAACGAGAAATACCAGGTGATGGGTAGCCTGCTCAGAAAAATTATTACTCAGCTTGACCCGCCTTACAGCACGATGCCTACCGACTATGATGATCTTGAGTGGATAACCGCGCGACTATGTGAGTTGTTGCCGATGCCACTGGAGTACAAACAGGAATTACTCGAGTCTGACGATATTATTCATCGCATCGAACAATTGTACTCACTTATGCGACAATCTAAAGTCGCCTGATTTATTCTTTTTCGCCCGGTATTTAATACCGTGGTTACAAGTCCTTAAACACTTTCTCGGCTGCAGCCAGCGTTTCGGTAATGTCTTCATCGCTATGTGCAGCGGAGACAAATCCAGCTTCATAGGCGGAAGGCGCCAGGTAAACGCCATTGTCCAGCATACCGTGATAAAATTTCTGAAAGCGTTCCAGGTTGCAGGCACTGACCTGGGCGAAATTGGTAACGTGTTCTTCTTCGGAGAAGAAAAAGCCAAACATGCCGCCGACGGTGTTGGTGGTGAATGGAATCTTCGCTGCATTCGCGCGCTCCTGCATGCCCTTGACCAGTTGCTGGGTTTTGTCGGCCAGTCGCGTGTAAAAGTTGGGTTCACTGATTAACTCCAGTGTCTTCAGACCAGCCGCCATGGCTACCGGGTTACCGGACAGGGTACCGGCCTGGTAAACCGGCCCGGTCGGGGCAATCTTTTCCATGATTTCACGTTTACCTCCAAAGGCACCAACCGGCATACCGCCACCGATGACCTTGCCCAGCGTGGTCAGGTCAGGCGTGACATCATAGAGCTGTTGTGCGCCACCGAGGGCAACACGAAAACCGGTCATCACCTCG
>DJMK01000117.1 GCA_002436485.1 Proteobacteria bacterium UBA6492 | reverse complement strand
TTGAAATCGCAGTACGGGCATTTGCGTACGCACCAGGGGAAATGGATATAAAGGCCTAAGGGCGGCAACTCGCTAAACTGTAACATGTTCAGGGTATGGCTTTGTCTTGCTCATTGTGCTCTATGTCGAAGTCTGCCAGGTGATTTGTAGCTGCGAAGAAATCACCGATCGAACTTGGCTCACGCAGGTAAAAACTCGGTGGTTTGAGATATTTCGAGTAGCTCGGATTGTTTTCAAATTCCGGTTCATTCAGGTAAGCGGTCACGTTGATCAGACCTACAATAATCAGCGATGCTGTCAATGCGACCTTGCGGGTGCGTTTGCGAGTAAGGTTGCTGCTTTGCCGTAGGTGGCCGTAGAAAAGTAGCGTGACAAACACGATATCACTGATGACTGACAGGTTAAGTGACAATTCATTGACCGGAAAGTTAAATTCAACGAATTCATAAGCGGGTTCGATCAGATAAAAGGCACAGACAATCAGGCTAATCAGCATCGCATGATAGGAAAAATAAAACTTGTGTGTTGTCAGCTTGCTGGCTACTGACCAGCCCAGTGCCCATATCAGGATAAAGATGAAGATTGGAAAGATTTCATTCAACAGTAAATTGCTGGTGACTTCCTCGGTAGTACGCAAAAAATAATATCCCAGCGTGACACCGGCGGTAAGCAGTAAAATAAACGGCAGCATTAGCCAGTTGGTCAACAGGAAATGCAAAATACTTGGCTTGCCGTGATCGATATAGGTCTCTCTAACAGCAAAGTTTTCGCTGCGAATGCGAATATCGGTATGTCCGATACGAATGCGCTGATTTTCCTCGGCTGTTAGTACTTCATGTTGCCGGAGCGGGTGCAGTGAAAACAGGCCGTTCTCGCTTTGCAGATCGGTAACCAGGACATGACCATCGCCATCCAGCAGAATTTCGATGTGTACGGGCGAGACGTAGTTGTCATCAAGAATAATATCGTTGTTATAGGCGCGACCAATCCTGATCGGGAATCGGGAGAGTTTATGTCTTTCCCGTACCTTGCCAAATCGATCCAGTAACTCGATGACTATGGGTGCTTCCATGCAAAAGACTCCAGGTATTGTTTGCTGAATGCAACTGCACTGTCATAGCTGACACCGGCCAGAACCAGCTTGGTCACCAGTCCTTTTTTATCATCCACCAGTGAACCGGCAACCAGCACCATGTCATAAATGTCTGCAAATTCACGGTAACGTCGCAGGCAAAAGGCGGTGCGAAAATAGATATCCTCATTTTTGACAAAACCGCTTTTACAGTTGTAGTCGGTAAAATCATCCTTGTGGCCTTCAAGAGAAGTATTGGAGTTACCGAAATAACTGCTCATCAGGCTATAAAAGCGGATGCGGTTCATTTCATCTGTTTGCAGGTAATGGTGGGTGTAACGTATATCACCTGTCGACATACGCTGGTTGATAAAAATATCGTTCTTGGTCGCGCAAAAATTATCAGAGACACTATAAGGCCCTTGGTCGTCATTTGAATCACCCCAGCAGTTAACATAGTCAGCAATCTTCGCCGGGATGGTAAACTCGCCCAGTTGCTTGGTCGGGAAGGGTTTAGTTAGTAATGCAGACAGATATATCTTCTGGTTTGCCAGTAATTGTTCACGAATAATTGCCATGAAGTTACTTTTGCTGTCAGCTCGTGGTTGTGCCAGCAAATCCTCAAGAAACTTTTCCGGTACCAGGAAACCGATACTGTTACCTGCAGTTGCAACGTTTATACCAATGACACTGCCATCATTGATGATAGAGGGTCCGCCACTCATACCGGGATTGAGTGCTCCAGACAGCAGGATACGTTCATGCATGGTGTCGTCAGTAATGCCGTTGTAGGTCCCTTCCACGATGGTCATGCCGAGATCCAGCGGGTTACCCAGTGTATAAATACGCACACCCTTATCGAGCTTACGATTATTGATTTTAAGTGCCGGTGTGTCGATCGCATTACCATCAAGAATGGCAAGATCGTGAATTACATCGATATTCACCAGGTTTGCTTTATGCACCTTGTTATCAAATGTTACGTATTCAATGTAATACTGATCAGGTTTGAAAACGTGCTTGGAGATAACATGGTAATTGGTAACGATCGTGCCCTGGTTATCGACAAAGAAGCCGCTGCCGATGGTTGCCTTGGATTTTGTCAGGCTATCAATGATGCGAATCTGCAATAAACTGTTCTGGTAGTTTTTAAAAACCTGTTCCGTGGTAGCGGCATTAGCTTTTGTCAGGGGCAGCAATAAACAGATCACACTGAACAGCAGCACGTGCAGGAAGGATAGTCTGCCATGGAAGGATGGATGCATAGTCTGTATTAAATTAGGACTGGCGTAGTTTGTCCAGTAAACAGCGCAGTGCCTGGCCACGATGGCTAAGGCTGTTCTTGCGCTGGGCGTCCAGCTCGGCGGCGGTACATGCCTCGTTCGGCACAAAAAATACCGGGTCATAGCCAAATCCATTTTCGCCGCGTGGTTCGGTGGTGATTTCGCCTTCCCAGGTGCCCTGGCAGATAAGTGGTGTCGGGTCATCGGCGTGTCGCAGGTACACCATCAGGCACTGGAAGCGTGCCGTGCGCGGGACATTGGATAGTGAAGCAAGATCTGCCAGTAATTTATTCAGGTTGTCCTGGTCGCTGGCGTTTACACCAGCAAAGCGTGCTGAATAGATTCCCGGTGCGCCCTTAAGCGCATCGACTTCAAGCCCGGAGTCATCGGCAATCGCCGGTAGACCGGTATGCAGGGCTGCGTTACGGGCCTTGAGAATAGCATTCTCAATAAATGTCAGACCGGTCTCTTCCGCTTCAACGACATTGTAGTCAGACTGCGGTACCACCTGCATGTTCAAGCCGCTCAGTAGCTGGCCGATTTCGCGTGCCTTGCCCGGGTTGTTGCTGGCCAGAACGATCTTGCTCATTATATCTACTGCAATGCTGCTTTTTGTTTTTCGAGAAGTTGTGTGATTGCGTTTTTGCCAAGCTGCAACATGGTTTGTAATTCCTCGTCAGAGAAAGCATTACCTTCAGCAGTCCCTTGAATCTCGATAAAACCACCAGCATCGTTCATCACTATGTTCATGTCTGTTTCACAGTTCGAGTCTTCTGCATAATCAAGATCAGCGATGGGTACCCCGTCAAATACACCAACGGAAATTGAAGCGATATTATTAACGATCGGGTTCTGACGGATTTTGTTTTTTTCTAGCAGGTGTTGGATCGCATCAACCAGTGCAACAAAACCACCGGTAATCGAGGCGGTGCGTGTACCACCATCTGCCTGGATTACGTCACAATCAATCGTGATAGTATGCTCACCAAGAATTTTCAGATCGACAGCCGCGCGCAGCGAACGGCCAATCAGGCGCTGTATCTCCATGGTCCGACCGCCCTGTTTTCCCCTGGCCGCTTCCCGTCCCATACGACTGCCGGTTGAGCGGGGCAGCATACCGTATTCAGCGGTTACCCAGCCCTGGCCTGAACCTTTAAGAAAGTGAGGTACCTTTTCTTCAACGGTTGCATTGCACAGTACTTTGGTATCACCAAACTCGATCAGAACAGAACCTTCTGCATGTTTGGTGTAATTACGGGTGATATTAATTTCTCTGATTTGGTCCGGCGCTCTGCCACTGGGTCTCATCTTGAGTCCTTCCAGGTTCATGATTGTTCAAAGCGCGATAGGATAGCGAGACTGGCAGTAAAGTGCCAGTTACAGGACTACTTCATTTCATCCTTGTATAACTTGAAGGTCGATTCGATAACATCAATCGCATTTTTCAATGGATCGTTGCTGTTAGCTTTGGCTACTTGCGAATCAATATCTTCATTGATGGCACGTCCTACCAGCTGCAGTGACATGATCTGAGCAGCAACGGCGCTGATGTTATCGCTGCTTGGATAGCTGGTTTCTTCAGCCTGCTGGGTGAGCTTGGCAAGCGCGTCGCTGAGTCGGTCACCTTCCATGATTTTCATGCCCATCTGCATGTCATCGATTGGTTCCCACAGGCCATCAGAGCATAACAAGATGACATCACCTTTATGCAGCCTGATTTCATTACTGACGGTAACTTCTGGTACATTGTCTGACAACCCAATACAGCGTGTCATGTAATTACGTAACGGATGTGAATTGCGTTTGTCATTGGTGATATGACCACGTTGATACAGTTTTTCTACAAACGAGTGATCCTTGGTACGATAAATCGGCACGCCACCACGAAACAGGTAAAGCCGGCTATCACCGACATGTGACCACCAGGCGTTGCCATTCTGTATCAGGCAAAGCACGGCGGTAGTCCCCGGGGTCAATGGTGGTTCATGACGATTGCCGGCTTCTATTACTGCAAAATGGGCACGGTGCAGACTGTTTGTCATAAATTTTTGTGGATTTTTTATTGGCAGTTGCGCATTGCGAAACTCTTCGGCAACAGTGTCAATCAATGTTTGCGAAGCGATCTCGCCACCCTGTTTACCACCCAGTCCGTCACCCAGGATTAACAGCACGGTATTATCACGCTCAAGTGCGGCCACCCGGTCCTGGTTATTGGCCCGGTTTCCCAAACGTGAGGACTGCCCAATGACGTATTGCATGATTTAGAAATTAAACAAGGATTTCTTTTGTTTCTTAGGTGGATTGCCGTTAATGGCTTCAACCAGTTTGTCGACAGATTGCGGCCGTAATAACGGATCCACCTCCATCGCCCAGTCGACGGCTTCCAGCAGGTAGTTGGAATATTGTTTTTTAAACTGACTGGCCGCAGGCTTCATGGTGTCTCTTTCGCGTCGTGCCGGTGCGTGTGGGGGCGAGACACCTTCGATGCAGGCGCGCATGGTCGCACCAATGGCATAGATATCTGTCCACGGTCCGACATAACCACCCGGGTCGAGCTGTTCAATAGGTGAGAATCCCGGCGTGATCACCTGGTTGGGTTGAAACTGGCGTGTTTGCATCATTTCGTGTACGGCACCGAAGTCGAGTAACAGGGGGTTGGCACCGGTACGTAAATGAATATTGCTCGGCTTGATGTCGAGATGTAACAGACCCTTGCTGTGAATCATTTGCAGGCCATCGAGCAGGGGCAGGAACACTGCCTTGATAAAGGGTTCACTAAGATGGCCTTTGTGTTTCTTGATATAAGTCTGCAGGTTTACCCCTTCCTCGTATTCCATGACCATATACACGGTATGGTTGGCATGAAAGAAATTGACGACGTTGACGATGTTCGGATGCTTGAGCGTGGTGAGTGTATTGGCTTCCTGGAAAAACAGTCGTCGACCGTGCGCAAAGCGATCGGCATGTTTTTCGGCCAGCGGTATGACAGATAAATCCTCATTGCGGGTCGCCAGTGAGCTGGGCATGTATTCCTTGATGACAACCGGTCGGTTGTCCTTGTTGGAGATTGCCAGGTACACAATACTGAAACCACCACCACCGAGAATGTGCTCGATAGTAAATTCATCCAGCTGGGTACCCGGTGGTAATGCGTTATTCGGTGCGTCCATTTTTTGCTTTGTATGTGCTATCGCTGTAACTCTCTATCAGGCCTGAATATACTTGGCTCCCTGGCATGCGGGGAGATTATCACAACATTTTGTTCTATGAACAGGTATCATACCTTTTATAATGTATCGGCCAGCGTGTTGGAAAATTTATAGCCATTCCGAAGCAGGCCTGAAGACAAGCAAAACAGGAAAATCACCATGACCGCCAGTATGACCGCATTTGCCAGGCAGGAGACCAGCGAGGCCTGGGGTATCTTGACCCTGGAATTGCGCTCGGTGAACCATCGTTACCTGGATCAGAACTTTCGTCTGCCCGAAGAATTGCGTGCACTGGAAACAAGGCTGCGCGAACACATCCAGAAACGTTTGAGCCGTGGCAAGGTCGATTGCCAGGTGCGCTACCAGCCGTCACAGATGGTCAACGATGAAATGAAACTGGATATCTCGCTGGTTGCACAACTTGCCAGCGCGATAGAAGACTTAAGACAGGTGTTCCCTGATCAACGTTCCGTTGGGCCGCTCGAGGTATTGCGTTGGCCAGGCGTGTTACAAATGCCGGAAGTCGAACCGGAAGTGTTGCATGAAACCACAATGCAACTACTGGAAAAGGCGTTGGATGAAATGATCACGTCGCGTGAACGTGAAGGTGCCAAGTTACGCGAAATGATCGAGCAACGTTGTGACAGTATCTTGAAAATCGTGGTCGATATGCGCGAGCTGGTTCCTGAAATGAAACAGGCATGGCGTGATAAATTGCTTGCACGGCTCGAGGAAATCAAGACTAGCGTGGACGATACGCGACTCGAGCAGGAAATGGTTTTCATGGCACAGAAGATTGACGTGGAAGAAGAACTCGATCGACTGGAAACGCACGTTGCCGAGGTAAAACGCGTTCTGCAGCAGAAAAAACCCGTAGGCCGGCGGCTTGATTTTCTTATGCAGGAACTTAACCGCGAGGCAAATACGCTCGGTTCCAAGTCAACGGATGCGCGCACCGGATCTGCCTCCGTGGATTTAAAAGTACTGATCGAGCAGATGCGTGAACAGGTACAGAACATCGAGTAACACAACCCAGATATGCAAAACGTAAAAGGTACTCTCTACATTTTTTCTGCACCATCCGGTGCAGGTAAAACCAGCCTGGTCACAGAACTGGTTAAATCAACCGACCGCCTGATGGTCTCCGTATCGCACACGACACGTGCCATGCGGCCTGGTGAAGAAAATGGTGTGCATTATCATTTCATCGATGTGGCGACCTTTGAAAATATGGTAGCGGATGACGTGTTTTTGGAACATGCCAGGGTGTTTGACAATTATTACGGTACCTCGCAGCAGGCGATCGAGGAGCAACTGGCTAACGGCTTTGATGTCATTCTGGAGATCGATTGGCAAGGTGCCCGGCAGGTCAGGCAGCGAATGCCAGACAATGTCAGCGTGTTCATTCTGCCACCCTCGCGGGCCGAGCTGGAAAATCGGCTCAAGGGACGTGGCCAGGACAGTGACGACATCATTGCGCGCCGTATGCGCGATGCCGTGAGTGAGATGGAGCACTATGCTGAATACGACTACATGGTGGTCAATGATGACTTCGAGACTGCGCTGGCAGAGCTGAAGTCCATCGTGAACAGCCGGCGGCTGGTCGCCTCGCGGCAGCAGCTGGCGCTGCAGGGCCTGTTGACTGAACTTCTGGCGTGATCAAACTTCAGGCAGTATAATCACGCGTTCTCGGCTCGGCATGGCCGAAATTTATTCTGATACAGCTTATTTCTTAGGAGTACTCAATGGCCCGTGTAACGGTAGAAGACTGTCTTGACCATGTAGACAACCGATTTGAACTGGTTTTGCTGGCAACCAAGCGTGCCCGTCAGCTCGCTTATGGCCAGGAAGCAATGCTCGATTGGGAAAACGACAAACCAACGGTACTGGCGTTGCGCGAGATAGCCGATGGCCTGGTCAGCAAAGACATCCTCGATGAATCCGAGGCTGCTCCGGAAGAAGAAGTCGAAGGCGGTGTCGAAATCTCCCAGGAAGACATGGAGTCGGTTCCCGGTATTGAGGTGGCTGCACAACCACAGGCTGCTGAGACAGCGGCCGAAGAGCAGCCAGGTGAAGCGGCGTCCAGTGCTGATGCCGGTGAGGAAAATACAGGAGCCTAGGCCATTGCCAGGGTAGTCAAAGACCTGCTTAGTCAGGAGGACTCTGCCGCCTTTCGCATCAGTCATTTGTGCGAACTGCTGGAAGAATACCTCGAGCCCGATCAAATCGCTGAGGTTTATCGGGCTTATTTGTTTGGGGCCGAGGCCCATGATGGTCAGTCCCGCCTGTCCGGCGAACCTTATATATATCATCCGGTCGCAGTCGCACGCATTCTTGCGGAAATGCGTATGGACCACAAAAGTCTGATCGCGGCCCTGCTACATGATGTCATCGAAGACACCCCCACTGCCAAGGAACAACTGGTCAATCTTTTCGGTGAAGAGATTGCCGAGCTGGTAGACGGCGTCAGCAAGCTGACAAACATCACGTTTGAATCTCACGTTGAGGCGCAGGCAGAAAACTTTCGCAAAATGATCATGGCCATGACGCGTGATATTCGCGTGATCATGGTGAAACTGGCCGATCGCTTGCACAACATGCGCACCCTCGGGGTCATGCGACCGGACAAGCGAAGACGTATTGCACGCGAAACCCTCGATATCTATGCACCGATTGCCAATCGTCTTGGTATGAACAGGATGCGACTTGAACTGGAAGAACTGGGTTTTGCCGCACTCTACCCGTTACGTTATCGCGTACTGAAAGATCGAATACATAAACTGCGCGGTAATCGAAAAGAAATCGTTGGCAAGATAGAAAACTCGCTCAAGCAACGTCTTAGACAGGAAAATTTGCAAGGCCAGGTACTTGGCCGGGAAAAACACCTGTGGGGCATCTATAAAAAAATGCGCGAGAAGCATTTACCGTTTAACGAAGTCATGGATGTCTATGCCTTTCGTATTGTCGTCGAAAGTGTTGACATGTGTTATCGCATACTGGGGGCGGTACATAATTTGTATAAACCGGTACCGGGCAAATTCAAGGATTACATCGCGATACCCAAGGTAAATGGTTACCAGTCGTTACACACGGTTTTGTTCAGTCCATATGGTGTACCTATCGAAGTGCAGATTCGCACCGAGGATATGAACAAGGTTGCTGAAGCAGGTATNNAATTCGATGGAGTTTCTTGAGAGCGTCAAGATTGATCTGTTTCCTGATGAAGTCTATATCTTTACTCCCAAGGGTGACATCATGGAACTACCGCGTGGTGCCACCGCGGTGGATTTTGCCTATGCTGTGCACACCGATGTAGGTAACCAGTGCGTGGCGGTAAAAATCGATCGCAGGTTAATGCCTCTGCGAACAGAACTATTCAACGGGCAAACCGTGGAAATTATTACCTCACCGGGTGCTCATCCAAACCCTGCCTGGCTTAACTTCGTGCAGACCGCCAAAGCCAGAACCAATATTCGACATTTTCTCAAGAACCTCAAACGCAGTGAAGCTATCAGCCTCGGGCAACGTTTGCTTAACATCAGCCTGGAAGAAAATGATCTGACTATTGATGACTTATCCAAGAAGAACATCAAGCATGTTCTCAAGTTATATGGATTGAAGAAGTTTGATGACTTGCTTGAAGAGATTGGACTCGGCAATCGTATGCCCATGATGATCGCGCGTAACCTGATTCAGGGTGCCGAGGAAAAATCGACCAAGGTCCTCAACTGGTTCAGGCGCGGCAAACCCGATACCACTCCGCTGTCGGTCAAGGGAACAGAGGGTACCGTCATTACATACGCAAAGTGCTGTCGACCCATACCGGGTGACAAGATCCTCGGGTTCGTTACCTCGGGACGTGGCATCGTCATCCATACGGAAAGTTGCAAGAACATTGCAGATTACCGCAGTATGCCGGAGAAATGGATTGATGTTGAATGGGAAGACCAGGTGCGCGGTGATTTTGCCGTTGAGCTGCGTGCTATTGTGGTAAATCAACGCGGTGTACTGGCGACGGTGGCAGCCGCAATCTCTGACATGGATTCAAACATCGAGAATGTCGAGATGAGCGAGCGCGATGGTCAGCAGTCGTCGCTTACCCTGACNNTTGTATTAAAAAATAAGCTGATTCCGGGAGTAAAAAATATAATGGCAAGAGAAATCATCAAGACTGACAAGGCGCCACAAGCAATTGGTACCTATTCACAGGCAGTGAAGGTTGACAACACGGTTTACCTTTCAGGCCAGATACCGCTGGTACCTGAAACGATGGAAATGGTTGATGGTGATATGCAGGCCCAGATTCGTCGCGTGTTTGATAACCTGCGTGCGGTTGCGAAGGCCGCCGGTGGTGATTTGAGTGATGTAGTCAAGCTCAACGTATTTCTAACTGATCTGGCAAATTTCCCGACCGTGAATGAAATCATGGCCGAGTATTTCGCTGAGCCTTACCCGGCGCGCGCTGCCATAGGTGTTGCAGCCCTGCCCAAGGGCGCCGGTGTTGAAATGGATGCTGTTCTTGTTATCGATTAAACAAAATCAGACAAGGCAGGTCATATAGCTATCACGTATTGCCCTGCTGTTATGACACAACAAACCCAACGCGGCACACCCCTGACCGCGCTCAAAGGTGTTGGCTCGCGTGTTGCTGAAAAGCTCGCCCGCTTGCAAATCCACTGCGTCGAAGATGTGCTGTTTCATTTACCAATTCGTTACGAGGACAGAACGCGTATTGTTCCAATAGGCAGCTTGCGGGTTGGTGATCACGCGGTAGTACAAGGAGAAGTACAACTCACCGAAATAAAATATGGCAAGCGGCGTATGTTGTTATGTCATATCTCTGATGGCACTGGCGTCCTGGTGTTACGTTTCTTTTATTTCAATGCGCAACAGAAAGAATCACTTGCCAGGGGTGCATTAATAAAATGTTTTGCTGAAGTACGTAAGGGTCCCAAGCACCTGGAGATGGTGCACCCGGAATACAAGCTGTTGTCTGAGATACAAGCAGCGGCAGAAGTTGATGAGGCATTAACCGCGGTTTACCCAACAACTGAAGGGCTGCATCAACTATCCCTGCGCAACATATCGGAACAGGCTCTGCAAATGATGCAAAATGGTCAACTCAATCTACAGGAACTGTTACCGCAAGCATTACTTGCGGATCAGGCACTACCGGATCTTGCCAGTGCACTGCACTACATACATCGCCCACCACCGGATGCACCGGTTCAGGCTTTGGTTGAGCGCGAGCACATCATGCAAAAGCGGCTTGCCGTGGAAGAGTTGCTGGCCCATACCATTAGCATGCGGCAGTTACGTGCTACCACGCGGCTTCACAAAACAGTATCACTCGCAGCGGATAATTTATTGTTAGAAGCATTTCATGACAGCCTGCCATTTCAATTGACTGCAGCCCAGCAGCGTGTCACCCAGGAGATCATGCGTGATCTCGAAAAGAATTATCCAATGCAGCGGCTAGTGCAGGGCGATGTCGGGTCAGGTAAAACCGTTGTTGCGGTGAATGCGGCGTTACGTGCAGTCGCTGCCGGTTACCAGGTGGCCTTTATGGCACCAACGGAAATTCTTGCCGAACAACACTATATAAATATCAGTAACTGGTTGACCCCGCTGGGTATCGAGGTGGCATGGCTGTCGGGCAAACTGCGCAGCGCGCCACGCAAGCAGGCCCTGCAAAAGATCGCCAGTGGCCAGGCAAAGGTGGCTGTTGGTACGCATGCACTGTTTCAGGATGAAGTGGTATTTGATCAATTGGCACTGGTCATTATCGACGAGCAACACCGGTTTGGTGTGCACCAGCGACTTGCCTTACGTGAAAAGGGTGTCAAGCAAGGCGTACATCCACACCAGTTAATCATGACCGCCACGCCTATTCCGCGCACACTTGCCATGACAGCTTATGCAGATCTGGACTGCTCGATCATCGATGAGTTACCGCCGGGGCGTAAACCGGTCGAGACAGTTGTGCTTCCAGATAGCCGACGCGATGAAGTTGTGCAACGTGTGCAAGCAGCCTGTCAGCAGGGCCGGCAAGTGTATTGGGTGTGCAGTCTGATCGAAGAATCGGAAGCACTGCAATGTGAGGCAGCAGAGGACACAGCTTCGACACTGGCCGAATTACTGCCCGAGGTCAGGTTGGGACTGGTGCATGGCCGCATCAAGCAGGAGCAAAAAGAAAAAACCATGCAGCAGTTTAAGGCACACAAACTGGATCTAATGGTGGCAACCACGGTGATCGAAGTCGGTGTCGATGTACCTAATGCCAGCCTGATGATCATCGAGAATGCCGAGCGTTTCGGGTTGTCCCAGCTACACCAGCTGCGTGGTCGGGTCGGTCGTGGCAATCAGGACAGTGCCTGTGTACTCATGTATCATGGCGGCCTTTCTGATAACGCACGATCACGACTGTCAATCATGCGCGAGACAAGCGATGGATTTGTTATTGCACAAAAGGATCTTGAATTACGTGGTCCAGGTGAAGTGCTTGGTACCAGGCAGACTGGCATACAACAAATGCGTATTGCGGATCTGTTAAAGCATCAGGACTTACTGACCGTGGTTAACCGTTGGACGGATCAACTCATTGAAAGTGAACCGGTTGTAGCAAGGCAACTGGTTCAACGCTGGATAGGTGAAGCTGAGCAATTTGCCAGTGTGTAATTTTGTATGAAACAAAAACAATACCATGCAGGTGAATCAGTCTGGCGTATTGGCAGCCAGGTGTTTAACGATACCATTCCCTCGCAGATATCATGCTGGTTGTTTGACCCGGCATCCCTTACATCAAGACTGGTAGCGGCCTGTTCCAAAACTTTTCGCGTCAAGGTGCTAGAGCAGACCTGGCGTACTCCCATGCATAGCGAATTGCGTAGGCTGGGTATACCCTATCGCCAGACAGCCCTTATCAGGGAGGTATTGTTGTATTGCGGTGATACACCCTGGGTGTTTGCTCGAACTGTTATTCCACAACGCACACTCACAGGTAAACGTAAATTCCTGGCAAACCTGGGAACCAAACCACTGGGTGCCGTGTTGTTTGCCGATCCCCATATGAAGCGCGATGAGATAGAAGTGGCCAGGTTGATGGCCGGCCAGCCGCTTTATGAACGTGCAATTCAGGCACTGTCTGATGTTCCGCCGACAATCTGGGGACGACGCTCGGTCTTTTACCTGCAGGGCAAACCACTGCTTGTAAATGAAATCTTTCTGCCGGGAATCGCAAGCTGCCCTCGACCCACAACAAAGTACTAATCTGTTGCTAGAATGGGCTAATGAAGCTGAACCGGGAACAAGTACGTGAAAGGCTGACGCAGTACTACTACCTGACGCGACTCGATAAGCCAATTGGCATTTTCCTGTTGTTGTGGCCCATGCTATGGGCGCTATGGATTGCTGCGGAAGGCAGACCGAACCTGCTGGTGTTATTTGTTTTTGTCAGTGGTGTGGTACTGATGCGCTCGGCGGGTTGTGTCATTAACGATTATGCAGATCGCAAGGTCGATCCGCATGTTGCACGGACCAGGAATCGACCGATTGCGGCTGGTCGAGTCACACCCAAAGAAGCGCTGTTGGTTTTTGTTATCCTATGCCTGATCGCGTTTGCGCTGGTCTGGCTAACCAATATGCTGACGGTTTACCTTTCGTTTGGTGGCGCCTTACTGGCAGCTGTGTATCCCTTTATGAAACGCTATACGCATTTACCACAGGTGGTGCTCGGTATGGCCTTTGCCTGGTCGGTGCCCATGGCGTTTGCGGCACAGACCGGTTCCATTCCCAAACTTGCGTGGCTGATCTACGTAATTACGGTAATCTGGGCGGTGATTTACGACACCATGTACGCAATGGTTGATCGCGAGGATGATCTCAAGATTGGCGTCAAATCGACTGCCATACTGTTCGG
>DJMK01000116.1 GCA_002436485.1 Proteobacteria bacterium UBA6492 | reverse complement strand
GGGGGCGATCGGCATCATGTTCATCATGATCGGCGCGGTCATTGTTTTTAGTATCATCGCAGGACTTGTTATGGGTGCGGTCATGGCGCCGTTCATGCAAGGTGCCTCCACTGGTGATTTCAGCGGCCTATCCGCCGGCTCTGCTATCATAGGCCTGGTCACGCTGCTGTTATTTGCGCTGGTGTTCCTGTATTTCGTCAATGCGCTGATACTGAAATATGCCAATATCGGTTATGGCAATGATGCCGGTATTGGTAATGCACTGAGTGGCGCCTATTCACGTCTGTTCCCTGCTCTGGGTGCCAGTATTCTTTTGTTTATTTTCCTTGCGTTGTTGTACACCCCGGCTACTTATTTTCAATTTGCCAGTATGGGTAAATTGATAAACGGGGAGATGAGCCTGATGACATTCCAGGGAATTTACTGGGCATTACTGATCCCCTATTTCTTTTTTGCGATCACCACGCAGTTCACTCTTTATCGTGTCGTAGTCGATAACGCCGGGCCGCTCTCTGCGATTATTGGCAGCCATAAACTGGTATGGGGTAACTGGTGGCGCACCGCATTCTACATGCTCATTGTCTACATCATTCTGTTTGCGGTTTTACTGGCCGTGATGATACCGACATTCGGAACGACGGCCTTTCTTGGCCAGGCAGGTAGCGAGGGACCTGCAGGTTCAGCTGCTATGATTGGTACACTGCTGCTGTTTATCTTCATTATGCTGTCCATACCATTTTTCGTTGCCATGTTAATTCCGTTCTATCATGATCTCAAACTGCGCAAGGAAGGTGGCGATCTGGAAGCGAAAATGGCAACTGCCTGATTACTGCTTTACTAGTTCGCGATGAGGATGTGGTGGTATCGCCTTTGTATTGTTGTCTTTTGTCTGTACAGCTATACAGCTTTTGCGTCCACCACATCCTCACAACTCATTCAAACAATATCGGTCTGTATTAACAACATCGCCAAAGGTAAGGATACGGTCTATCGCGATGATCCCGTTAATCTGAAAAAAGTTTGCCCATTACTCGCTGCACAGCTTGCTCATCCCGATCTAAAACATACCGCACCAATACTCGAGCCTGTTACCAGCTTTGGTCAGTTAACAGATATTAAAGCCAGCCTGAATAGTTATCGTCACCGTGGCGCCAGCCATGCAAAAAAACTAAAAACAACACATCTCGATAATATTCTTGCGCAAATCAACCGGGACGAAGCCGGCAAAGAAAAAAAAGAAGAAGAACCCTCGATGTGGCACCGTTTCTGGAAATGGTTCTTCGAAACACTGGAAGAGTATTTCAGTAAAGATGACGGTATCAATCTTGAGATGGATCCGGATGACCGGGAAATAATTCAAAACCTGACTGCCGCCATCATCGTTGCGATAATTCTTTATATCATCATCATGGAATTACGCGCCGCCCGTATCACCGGTTTTTTCAGGCGTCGTAAATTACAAAAAACGGCTGCTAAACAGTCTAAGCACAGCCAGGAGCATGGGCCTTTGACCCTGAAAGAAATCGCTTCCCTGCCACTAAACCAGCAAATACCTGCCCTGCTTCGGTATGCCATTGCCTTGCTTATAAAGAAGAACGTATTACCAGATCGCGAAAACCTTACTAACCAGGAGCTGCTGCGTATCGTTGCGCAGAAACAAAAAGACAATGCCAGGGCATTCGCAGACCTTGTAAATACAGCAGACCTGGCAGTCTATGGCAAGCGTGCATTTGAGGCTGCCGATGTTTCCTCGCTTTATGATCGTGTCAACAAACTCGAACAAAGCGGTAGGAGCCAGCAATGAAAGAAAGGCTGATCCCCTTGCTCGGTGCTGCCCTCGCCTTTTACGTGGTGTTCGTGTTGTTGTTTCCCAATACGCGTATTTTTGACACGGACAGCAAGATCTCGTTACCAACGACCGAAGACAAGAATAAATACGGCTTGTATGCCGCCAGGCAATGGTTACAGGTTTCTAATATCAACACATTATCGTTACGGGATCGATATGATGATTTGATTAGCCAGGCCATCTTACCAGAACAGGGTAACCTGCTGATCGTCTCACTGCCTCTACGCATTGATGCAAGTAAGAATGAGCTTAACCAGCTTAGCACATGGCTAAAATCGGGTAACAATGCCGTATTCCTGGTTGCCATGAGTGACTGGCCCGACTGGGCCAAGCGCTCGACCAGCAGCACAATTGAAGAATACCTGAACCTGCTTGGTCTTGAGCTCTTTGAAAAAATAGAGGACGAGGTAACAGAGGACACAAGTGATGAAGCAGCGACGCAAGAACCAGATACTACCGTCGAGCCAAGTGACATCCTGCGCCAGATTGACCCGGAAAGAACAGATAAACAACTGGTTCGAGCTACAGATCATCCCCTGACACGAAACATCAAACAACTTGCCGTGTGGCGCCAGGAAACTGAAGGTGATGACTGGCAACTCAGGGGTGATAACCAGCTACGCAGTACCCTGCCTCTTTTTATCGACAAGGAAACATCTTCGCCAGCAATCTGGTTGACCTTTTCTGGCAAGGCAAAGGTGCTGGTAACGAGTCATGCGGATCTGTTCAGTAACAGGGCCCTGGAAAAGTCAGATAATGCGAAACTGTTTCGCAATATTGTCAATTACATGCTTACCCCTGCAGGGGGAGTGATATTTGATGATATGCATCAGGGGTTAAGAGATATCTATGACGCCGATGCGTTTTACAAGGATCCGCGCCTGCACGCCACGTTGTTCTTTTTGCTGGCGCTGTGGCTGACTTACGTGCTCGGGTACACCAACCGTTTTTCAACTGCACAGGAAAAACTATCGCGGCTGAAATTGTCTGAACACGTCACGGCTATTGGCGACCTGCTAGCACGCCGGCTACATTCAAGCGCCATCGCGCAGCGTCTTGCGCATCATTTCTTCAACGAAGTGCGTAGCTATTATGGTCAACCCATGAATGGTGAACCGGTGTGGGACAAGCTGGAAAACAATCCTGCGATTGAGAAAAAACTGCTAGCCAGGACAGAAAAGCTTTACCAGCAAGCGGTCAGCCACGAAAAAATCAATCTAAATAAGTTCAACAATTACCTCAATACGTTAAGAAGGGAACTTCAATGACAACTGCAGCACAACAACTTCACTCACATCTTCGACAACAAATGGGCAATGTCGTATTTGGAATGGATGAAGCCATTAGTCACCTTGTCATCGCGCTGGTTGCAAACGGCCATGTACTCGTTGAAGGTGTCCCTGGCCTGGGTAAAACTCTACTAGCCAAGACATTTGCCGGTATTACAAATGGCAAGTTCAAACGCATTCAATGCACGGCTGACCTGATGCCCTCAGATATCACCGGTATTCATATTTATCGCCAGGAAAAAGATGACTTTGAATTGTTGCCGGGCCCGGTATTTGCCGATGTTCTACTGGTCGACGAAATCAACCGGGCTGGTCCAAAAACCCAGTCTGCTTTATTACAGGCCATGGAAGAAGGCACGGTCACGATCGATCGCAAAACCTACCGTTTGCCAGCGAATTTCCTGGTCATTGCATCGCAAAACCCGTCTGATTTCGAAGGCACCTACCCGCTACCGGAATCCCAGCTTGATCGTTTTATATTGCGTATCGAACTTACCTATCCGGATGCGGCTATCGAAGCAAAAATCCTGCAAACCTATGATAAACCAGGTGGTGGGCATACTGATGAGACAGGCAAAAACCTGTTGGCGATACCGGAAGACTTGTTACAACAGGCGCGGGAAGAGGTATCGCGGGTCACTGTTTCCGATGCTGTATACACCTATGCCGTCAGTATCAGCCATGCATCGCGTATCAATCCAAACATACAGCTTGGTATGTCCAATCGCGGCACACTGAACCTGATGCGCTCGGCACGGGTGAATGCCGCGTTACGTGGTTCTGATTTTGTCACGCCGGATGACATAAAACAGCTGGCCAATGCTGTCATGGGACACCGACTCATTCTTACCCCCGATGCCACGCTGGAAGGTATCGAGACCCCGACAATCATTCAATCGATTCTGGACCAGGTTGAAGTACCGCGCGAATGAATATTACACCCCTGAGTTACCTGCTTGTCTTCACGATACTCATCATGGGTATCGTAGACCAGTGGTACCCAAATGGATTAACTTCGCTTTGGCGTATACTCGGTGCTGCTTACCTGCTCATACTATTGCTTGAGTGGCGCATCACCACACGACGCCAGTTTCATATCGAGCGCGAGATCGCACATCGAATTTATCTTGGCCGCTCACACAAACTCCGATATTCGATAACCTGCCAGGCAAGGTTTCCCATAACCATCAAGGCGCTGGATAATTATAAAGGTGCCATACAGGAAGAACCCGAAGTAATGGTGTGGCATGTCAAACCGAATGAAACCCTCAGAAGCGAAACCAGCATCACCCCTACCGAGCTGGGCGAGTTGAGTTGGGATACGATACAGGCACGCATCAAGGGCGACCTGGGGTTTGCATGGTGGTCACGTAAGTTATCCGTGTCTACAAAAACGCTCGTCATCCCCGATCGACTGCAAAACCAGGAACAACACAAGACAGCGACACGCCACCAGGGCGATATCAGCCGCCGTACCCTTGGCAGTGGCCATGAATTACTTGGCCTGCGCGAATACCTGCCGGGTGATCCGTTGCATTACCTCGACTGGAAGGCCACCGCACGAAGCCGCAAACCCATGGTACGTTTATTCAGCGATGAACAACACCTGGAACTGGTCATCGTGATCGATGCCGGTCGAACCAGCAGCATGCTGGCCGGTAACATTACACGTCTTGGACATTACACCAATATTGCATCACGCCTGGCGCAAAAAGCATTTATCAATGGCGACCAGGTTAGCCTGGTAGTATTTGCCGATAACGTGATTTCAAGCATTCACCGCTTGCGTGGCGCATCCGGCCTGCAGCGACTACGCAGCATACTTGAAAACATACAACCGGTTAAACGTGAGTCCAACCCGCTACCGGCCATCCTACGCGTGCGACAGCTCGTCGCACACCGTAGCCTGGTAGTTATGTTGACAGATATCGACGATGGTGACGCTGCGGCGCAGCTGGTCCGTGCCATGTCACTGTTACGCCCGAAACATCTGCCGGTGCTGGCGGCGATTAATGACAGCGAAGTTAGAAAACTGCGTGACCAGACATCGCAGCAATGGATTGATCCCTTTCATGCCCTTGCCGCCAATGAAATTATTCAGAACTGGCGCCATACACGCGTGCGTCTGGAAAAAATGGGTGTTCCGGTAGTGTTAGCAGACGTGGCACATCTTGATCAGGGTGTGCTTAGCGCCTACGACCGCGTTAAAGAAAAGCGGCAAATTTAATTACCATTTTACTATGTGTACTTGTGATGTCCGCAATCGGCCAGAAGCTGTCACTCTGAAGGGTTAGCAAGCAGGATAAAAGCAGACATTAACGACTAGGGTAAACGGCGCGCGCTTTTTGCGCGTCCCAGCGACCGAAGGGAGCGATTTTGACCCGCTTGTTAGAGGGTTTTACCAAAATTTCCACCATGGCTTTTTCTCGTTAATTTTCAATTCATCACCGGGTCTATAGATTTTCTCCGACTGCCCATCTGCCACAGTTATTCCAAGCGCCAATGCTTTTTCCAGTATAAAAGGAAACAGTTCATCAGCTCTGCTCCAGACGACAGCAATCATTCCCATTTCACTTGCAAAATTACCTAGCATGGGCCCATCCGCCCATGGGCAATTTTCTATTTCTTCGTCATCTTCTTTATAGCTACATAAACAAGGATAACGAACAATTAATTCATCATGCAGTTTAATCAAGATAGGTGATTTTTCACCTTTATCTTCATAATATCGTTCACGCATTTCTTCAATATATTTCCACGCAGCCTTGTCATTCTCAGGAAGTGTAGGAATTATTAAATCAACGGTAAAACTCATATTAACCTCTAACGTTAGAATTGTCGGGGCGGATAAAGCGCACAGCGCTTTAGACGGTCCCACACGAATGACTTGTTATGTATTTTATTATTTTTCATCTACAAACATCAGTATTCCCATTTGCCCATTGTTTTGTAAGTTCGGCAGACGCTTTCCATTCATTTTCCAATCCAGGGGCATAATAAACATGTATGTATGCTTTACTATTGCTAGTGGATACTATGGATATAAAAAGGCCAGCAATATAAAAAACAAAATCTGAAGCAATTGTAATTTCAGCAGTTTTATTGTCTTTGAATAACTCACTGTCAACTCTGAATGGCTTAGCGCTATAACAGGCCGTAGAAGCGAGCATAATTCGATTGTATACGGTCAGGTAGTCATCATTTACAGAATATTCAATCATGCCATTGAAACCATGTGGGTCATCTCGTAAATCATGGCCGGTTATCGGATATGAAGCACATCCAAGTAAACTCAAAGATACTATCAATAATAGATAGAAAATGTTAGATATTCTAGTTAGTGCCTTTTTCATATGGTCTAACATTCAATCCATATCTACACGTAATCAAAAATTATGCGGGCAAGAAATACGATTTGCTTAAATGCCCGCTCTCAGCTAAGACTAAAACACATAACGTTT
>DJMK01000188.1 GCA_002436485.1 Proteobacteria bacterium UBA6492 | reverse complement strand
AAACTTTGAGGGCGCCTTTACGGCGCCCTTTTTTTATATTGGCCCTACAGTGTTATATTTAGTTCGTGAATCAGCAGAAATTAAGCGCTGTTTTGTTACCTGGAATCGATGGGACCGGGAGAATGTTCTGGCCATTCACTGACCGATTTCCGCCATGGTTATCCTGCCAGGTAGTCAGCTATCCACCACATGAATTACTGTCATACCGTGAGTTGGCAAACAGAGTTCATGACAGTNNATGCCACCCAAAAAATGGATGGCCAGACTGATGGTAACCGGTCGTGATGCGCCGGATAAAATGCTTGAGCGAATGTTCGAGGTTCATAAAACTGTATCACCAACGGTCATCATCGATCGCCTGTATTCTGTGTTCAATGTCGATGTGACAGATACCCTGAGGCACTGTGCCTTACCAGTGTTGCATCTATATGGGGAACGAGATCATCTTGTTTTGAAATACTCACATAAAGAAATACAACAAACACGACCTGATATAAAATCTATAGCCATAGATGGACCACATTTTCTGTTACAGACTCATCCGCAAACCTGCGTGCAGGCGATTACTAAATTTTTGGCTGATAACCGTTTAATTGAAAATAGTGATATGTATTAACAACAGTATTTTTTATTGTTCGCCAGGTTTATTTTTGTCGGCTTTGAGCAAGTCGTTTTGAGCGGCGATACCACATCACAGTTCCGCTGATGGCCAACACGATCAGGACGATTGCAATCAGGTCGACAATAATGACACCGGCAGTACCAAACACCCGGCCACTGTGCATGTCCAGCAACAGGCGTTCACGGGTAATACTGTGTGTCTGGGCAAAGATCGCACTAGATAACTGATCAGGCAGGCTGTCGTGACTGGACCAGGTTACATCATTGCCCTGGTATGGTTGCCATGCAATCAGGTCTGCATCAGCCAGGTAGTGCCCGGTACTGGTAGCAATCACGATACGATCGTTATGTAGTCCAAGTTTTTTCATGTCACCGAGTTTTTCACCCGGGCTGGTGATCTTTTCAACCAGTTCGCCATTGATAGTCAGCAACCAGATTTCTTCTTCCAGTGCGGCCACCAGGAAGGTACTGGTGGCAACTGCGCCGATGAGGTGGTAGTGACTGTTCGTAACCGGTGTATCGTTGAAATAGATGCGACCTTGCCATTGTGTGATCCAGTCGGCGGCTACCCTGTAGGCAGGTATATTTTTCGGTTTGTCGATACCGTACCAGTCAAGCACATTTTCATGTTGTACCGAGGTTTTATCCAGTGCCAGCTCGTGGCTGTGATTTAGAAACAGTCCTGTTGCGGCAAAGTAGATGACAAACAGCGCGGAAAAAATGCCAAGCAGGCGGTGGATTTTTGCAATGCGCATTTTAAAATGCCCGTTAACCTTTAGACTGCTTTTGCATGATTTGTTGATGCAAATACAGTGCAAGGCGCGAGAGTTTGTTGATGGCATTCACGGAGAGTGTTGCACCCGAGATTCCGTCAATATGCCGGTTCAGTTGCATGTCTTCAGTCAGAGTGGCCCCCTGGTATTGTTTTGCAAAAGCATCGCGTTCAACTTCCCAGCCCCGACTTTCACGAAATATCAGGACTTTTACTTTCTTAAGCTGATTTTCTTCAACTATAAAACCGGTTGTGATCGGTTTCTCCTTGCCAATTTCTTCCAGTATCCATGTACTACGTTGCTTCACATGCCAGTAACGCAGCCGTAATACACCAGGTGTATGCCCGAGTATTTCAGTAGCTTTGTTTCTGATCTCGCCGGTTAACCAGATAACCTGTGGTTTGGGCGGCTGACCGGCAAAGGCCTGTTCCACGAATGAATCAGGCGTTTGATAAACACGGTCGGCTGTAAAGCCGGTTACAGAAAACAATAAAAGACTGGCGGTGAAAAAAATTCGTTTCATAAATAAAAAGTGGCCGGGGTTGCTGATGCTTCCCCGGCACAAGTTCACCCATTGTATTACTTAAAACCGATAACCTATACCAAGGTTAAACCCGTCAAACTCGTCGTTGCCAGCTGGCGCATCCTGATCCTGTACATCGAACTTGATGACTACATCCGGGTGCGGCCAGTAATTAATGCCGGCATCGATCTGACTGTATTCCGAGTCAACACCGTTGCCCGCCTGGTTGTCCCAGGTATTGTAACGCGCGAATACACCCCATTTAGGATTAATGCGAAACGCCGGCTCGATGTACCAGCCGGTTTGTTCATCCGCACCTACGGCAGCCGGACCGGTACCATCGAGATCCCAGGTCGCATACAGGGCGCGCAGGTTAAACGGGCCTTTTTGCCACACCGCGTGTACTTCGATTAGCGTGGCAGCGCCGGCAGTTGCATCATTGTTTTGCGTGATGTCCGACTGATGTTGCAGAGTACCTGCCAGTTCCAGCCCAGGTATTCCGCTCCACTTAAGACGGGCAGTATAGGCGAGGTCATTTGCCTGTGCCTTGGCGCCTTTTTGTCGACCACTACGTACCGCATAGTTACTGCCGCTGCTGGTGTTGAGGCCGGAATGAGCGGCCAGGTCGAGGCTGACGGCATTGGCAAAGCGGACCGTGTAGGCGGCACCGGCTTCCCACCAGGTTGATGGCACGATATTACTCTCCACCGGGTTACGCTCTACACCATAGAAAGTCGGTGGCTCGTGGGTTTCATTCAGGATACCGACCGGTACCAGGAACAGACCACCCTTGACTGACTGGTTGTCAGCGATATCAAATTCCACGTAGGCCTGCTCCAGTTCCAGTTCACCGGGACCTGAACCGTCATCGGTGTCCTCTACCAGCGCATGTTCAATTTCTACTTCGGAGCGGAAACGGACCGAATCAGTGAAGTCATAACCGAACTCCAGTACAAAACGATGAAAATCAAACTCTTCCTTGTCGCTCCCGGTAGGGTTCTGGTTATCCCAGTTGTTGTAATGCAACTCACCATAACCACTGATATGAACCTTTGAGCCGCCCGCAGCATTGCTAGTGGATTTTTTCTCCACCATCTCTGTCGTAGCATCAAGGCGCTCCATGATGAGCTTGTTTTCGGCTTTGAGCTGTTCTATTTCTTTTTGTAATTGCGCATTGTCTGCCGCAAAACTTGCAGTGCTGGCGGTCAACCCCATGGCAATCAGACCCAGTTGTTTGTACACGTTGTCCACTCCCAAATTGTTCATTAAAACCTGTTGATGGCGGCCTTCAATATCAGCCTTCACTAAATTAGGAGCGCACTATATACAAACAATAATCTNNAGGAAAATGACCGGAAATTCATTGTACCAGCGGAAGTAGACATGGCTGCGCGTGTTTCGGTCATGTTTGAAATCCAGCAGCAGCTTGCCGCAGTGAATATGGTAGATCACCAGTACGGCAATCAGGCCCAGCTTGATTTGAACCCATAACTGATCGAGGTAGTTGCTGTAAAACAACAGGCCGATTCCAAACACAAGCGTCAGCACCATGCCCGGCGTCATAATGCCAAAGTAGAGCTTACGTTCCATGATCTTGAAGCGGTCAATACTGGCCTGGTCATCAGACATGGCGTGATAGACATACAGACGTGGCAGGTAAAACAGGCCTGCAAACCAGGTCACCATGAAAATCAGATGTAGCGCCTTGAACCAGAGCATTATCCGGCCTTGCTGTTGGCAAGCATGGTCATGATACGCGCATGCAATAACTTCATGTCCATTTCGCCAATTTTGTGTTTCACGATCTGCCCCTGCGGGTTAATCAGGAACGAGGTGGGCGTGAGTCGGACACCACCAAAGGCGCGGGAAATATCGTTGATCTCGTCGTACACGATCGGGTAGGGCAGGGCCTTGCGTTTTTGCATCTCCAGCACATGATCGGGACGATCATAAGACATGGCAACGCCGATGATTTCCAGGCCTTTGGGTGCCAGTTCCTGATACAGCTCAACCAGGTGTGGCATCTCCTTCACACAGCCGGTACAGGATGTTGCCCAGAAAGTTACCAGTACCGGTCGTCCCCTGTATTCCGCCAGGTTTATCAGTTTTCCATTGGTCAGTATCTTCATGCTGACGTCAGGAGCATTTCTTGCGCCCGATGGGCTGAACCACACGTATGCAATTAATCCGACGAAGGCGAGCACAAATGCAGATGACAACAGAACTTTTGGTTTGAAGGCTTTCATAATCATTGTGTGGTTAAGAGTTTTTTTCCTGCTCTGAGTTCACGTTTGTTTCGGGTTTTTTTAAATAGGCTTCTGCCAATGCCTGGTAAATCGGTACCGGGCAAACAATACGTGACACACCTTTTGCGATCAAGGCCGTGGCCATGAGCGGTAATAGCATGGAGGAATTATCCGTCATTTCCATAACAATTATGAGTGCAGTCAAAGGTGTTTGCACCACGCCGGTGAAATATCCCACCATGCCCAGCATTACAATTGCGGCATAGGGTGCATAGGGTAACCACTGCGCGATATCGGCACCCAGACCAGCACCAATGGATAAAGAGGGCGCAAAGATACCACCCGGGATACCACTTAAATAAGAGACTACGGTCGCCAGGTATTTCCATAACGGATAGGCCATGTTGCCAGGTTCTTCTCCGGTGACCAGCCGCTTGGCTTCTTCATAGCCTGTGCCAAAGGTCTGCCCGGATGACAAAAATCCAATCAGACTGATCAGCACGCCACAGATCAGTGCCAGCATGACTGGATGTCGTCGAGCAAATGGTGCGACACGCCGACTACCAAAAATCAGTACGCTACTGAAACTACCGCCCAGCAAACCACCCAGCAAGCCACAAACAATCACTGCCAGCCAGGCGCTGGACAGTGGCAGGCTTGCGTTGGAAGAACCAAAGTAGGTGTAATTCCCAAGAATAACCAGCGCAACAATGCCTGCCAGAATCACCGAAATCAGTAAGGTCCCACTGGTGCGTTGTTCAAAGGAGCGGCTCATCTCCTCGATCGCAAACATGATTCCTGCCAGTGGCGTGTTGAAGGCGGCAGATATTCCGGCGGCTCCACCCGCGAGTATTAATGAACGAGTGATATCCTTACCTCGAAATGGTGCGATACGTCTTAGTGAGTACATGATGGAGGCACCTACATGCACAGTTGGTCCTTCGCGCCCGATCGAGGCACCGCTAAGCAATCCACCACAAGTTAGCAGGATCTTTCCAAACGCTACTTTTAGGGATAATACCTTTGAGCGTGCCGCGTTACTGTGCATGGATAGACTGGCGATCGCCTGCGGTATGCCACTCCCCTCGGTTCCCTTGAACAGGCGTGTGGTAATGAGAGCAATTAGTGCCAGGCCAAATGGCGGTACCAATAACGCAAGGTAGGGGTAGCTTTTATAAAAACGATGGAACAGATCATCGGCGGCGACGCTGACCAGTGCAAAGATGGCAGCAACTGCACCGATAGTAAGTGCGCCACCCCAGAAGACAACTCGGAGTTTCCATTTGTTTAACGATAAAAACTGCCGGCGTGTTTGATGTAGGTGACGACGAATCATGCTGTTTTATGGGATTCAATAGATGTGGTAAGTGTATCTGATTTTTTAACCAATTTTGGTAAATAATCAAAACATACCAATTTGGTGCACAGGTCGGTATCATTCATACTATATAGAGTAGTTTGCAAGCAGGGACTAAATTTTTATGATCAAGGCAGGCATTGTCGGTGGAACAGGATATACCGGAGTAGAATTACTTCGCTTGCTGGCAGCACATAGCGAGGTTGAGATAAAAGCGATTACTTCGCGTTCCGAAGCGGGTACCGCAGTGGCCGATATGTTTCCTAACCTGCGCGGTAAGCTGGATCTGCAATTCACCGAACCGGATATTGCCGCGTTATCGGAATGCGATGTGGTCTACTTCGCGACACCAAATGGTACCGCCATGCGTATGGTGCCTGATTTGCTGGAGGCCGGTACCCGGGTCATCGACCTGGCTGCCGATTTTCGTTTACGAGATCCTGCTGAATGGGAAAAGTGGTACGGCGAGCCGCATGCCTGTGAAGAACTGTTACAGCAGGCGGTTTACGGCTTACCAGAAGTAAATCGTGAACAAATCAAAACGGCTAAACTCATTGCTAACCCGGGCTGTTATCCAACTGCCGTGCAACTCGGCTTTATGCCGTTGCTGGAGAATGACCTTGTTGATAGCGCACATCTGATTGCAGATGCCAAGTCAGGCGTCAGTGGAGCCGGTCGTGGCGCCAGGGTTGCAACGTTGTTGTGTGAAAGCAGTGAAAGTTTCAAGGCCTACAATGTACCGGGCCATCGTCATTGGCCGGAGATTCGGCAGGGATTGGCCGGTATGACAAAGTCTTCCATTGGTTTGACCTTTGTGCCGCACCTGACCCCGATGATCAGAGGTATCCATGCAACGCTGTATGCCAACCTGAAACAGGCAGGCCAGGATCTGCAAACATTGTATGAACAGCGCTACCGGAACGAACCGTTTGTTGATGTCATGCCAGTGGACAGTCATCCGGAGACGCGCTCGGTCAAGGGTGCAAATACCTGTCGCATTGCTGTCCATGTTCCGCCGTCGGGTGACACGGTGGTGGTCTTGTCCGTAATTGATAACCTGGTCAAGGGTGCCGCCGGCCAGGCAGTGCAAAATATGAATATTATGTTTGGACTCAATGAAACGGCCGGGCTGGATAGCATTGCATTGGTACCCTGATGCCTCTTGTTGTAAAAGCACATAATCCCTGGAAGAGCAGATTGCTGCTGGCAATGCTGCTGCTGGTGCTGCTACTCGCTGGCTGGGCATTGTTTGAATATGGCCGTTTTAGTGCCGGCTATGACAGCATTGAAGTCACCCAGGAATCCCAGGTATTGCTGTCCCATGTTAGCGATCTGGATGATCAGATTGAAAAATTGCGGGAAGAAAAGGCCGTATTGGAACGTGCCGCACAGATTGAACGCAAGGCTTATGATGAACTTGATACTACTCTGAAGGTACTACAGGCGGAGATCCTGGAGTTAAAAGAGGAGCTGGCGTTCTACCGTGGCATCGTATCACCACGCCAGTCAGCCGAGGGTTTGCATTTGCAACGTTTCAAAATCGAGGCAAATGGCAAACCACGAGGCTACCGCTACAAGGTCACCCTTACCCAGGTACTGAAGAATGATCGCACTGCGCGCGGCACTATTAAAATGACAATTGCCGGGCGACAGGGCGAAGAAGCTAAAGAACTGGGCCTGGCTGACGTTACCAACAAACAGGTGAAGGCGCTGGAGTACCGCTTCAGATACTTCCAGAATCTCGAAGGCGATATACAATTACCTGAGGGATTTCAGCCGTTACGCGTAACGGTTTCGGTTCAACCAAGGAACAGTCGATACCAGGAAAAGACCATCGAAAAGACGTTCGACTGGCCAGCATAGGAATAGGAGAAGACCCATGTGGGGTAATAAAAAGCCAAAACAGACAGCACAGATTGATTCACTCATCGGACAAAATACCGAAGTTAAGGGCGATGTCATCTTTAGTGGTGGACTGCACGTGGATGGCAAGGTCAAGGGCAATGTCATCTCTGTCGAGGGCGAGGACTCTGTTCTGACCCTGAGTGAGCGCGGGACTATTGAAGGTGAGGTAAAAGTCCCCAATGTAGTAATTAATGGCACCGTGATTGGCGATGTACATGCCATGGCGCATGTGGAATTGGCGACCCAGGCCAAGGTCCACGGCAGTGTCTATTACAACCTGATCGAGATGGCGATGGGTGCCGAGGTGAACGGAAACCTGGTGCATACCACCGACAAATCCGTCGTCAAGATGAAGACAAAAGAGTCTACCGGCACGGATAATACTTGATTAGATTACTCGGAATTAGGATAATTAGCGGTTACTGATGTTGGAAAGGTTAATTACCTTTTCATAAGTAAGGTATTAACCGGGAGTTTTTTATGAGTGAAGCAGTACAGGAAGAAGCAGCATTGGTTTTCACTAACAGTGCCGCGAGCAAGGTGAAACAGCTGATTGAAGAGGAAGGTAATGACAATCTCAAGCTTCGAGTATTCATTACCGGTGGTGGCTGTTCCGGTTTTCAGTACGGATTTACTTTTGATGAAAATGAGCAGGATGGCGATACCGTGGTCGTCAATGACGGTGTTACCCTGCTGGTTGATCCCATGAGTTATCAGTACCTGGTTGGTGCCGAGATCGACTACAAGGAAGACCTCTCAGGTGCACAGTTTGTGATTCGTAATCCAAACGCAACCACGACCTGCGGTTGTGGTTCATCTTTCTCCGTCTGATTATAAATTCACGTAAGCACTACTAACAGGGCTTCCACGGTGTGGTATCCTTGTTTTCATATTGTATTTCATAGCATTACCATTGCCGCCGGCGTGGTAACCGAAATCGGGCATGCTGGCCCGATTTGTTCTTTGAAGGCAGGGAGTCGAATATGAGTGAATATCTTCCGGGGCTGGCGGGTGTGCCCGCGACCAAGTCCAATATCTCGGACATTGATGGCGAAAAAGGTATTCTGGCCTACCGGGGTTACCCGATTGAGCAACTGGCTGACAAAAGCACCTTTGAAGAAACCTGCATGCTGTTGCTGAATGGCAAGTTGCCTACTACCCAGGAGCTGGAAGAATTTGAACAGCGTTTACACAGCAATCGCAGGACCCAGTTCCATATTCGTGACCTGATGAAAACCTTCCCGCCATCGGGTCATCCGATGGAAATGTTGCAAACCGCGGTGGCCAGCCTCGGGATGTTCTATCCAGGTAACGAGTGTTTGACCGGCACCGGTGCCTGTGAAGACCTTGATTACATCTACAACATGTCGGTGAAGATCATTTCACGCATGGGCACGATTGTTGCCATGTGGGAACACCTGCGAAATGGCTACGAACCGCCTGAACCGCGCGATGACCTGAATTACGCAGAAAACTTCCTGTACATGTTTACCGGTAAAGACCCTGATCCCCTGATGGCGCGCATCATGGATGTATGCCTCATCTTGCATGCCGAACACACCATTAATGCCTCTACGTTCTCTGTACTAGTGACCGGTTCCACGCTGGCCAGTCCTTATAGCGTGATTGCCGCAGCCATTGGCACCCTGTCAGGGCCATTGCATGGTGGTGCCAATCAGCGTGTGCTTGAAATGCTGGACGAGATTGGTACGCCGGACAAGGTTGAAGAATATGTTGATAAACGACTGGCCAAGAAGGAAGTGATCTGGGGAATGGGACACCGTGAGTACAAGACCAAGGATCCACGTGCCACCATTCTTGAAAAACTGGTGAACAAGGTCATGGAGTCACAGGGTAAAAACGTCAACCCACTGATGGAGCTGGCCAGGGAAGTCGAACGCGTCTGTGAGGATCGGTTGGCGCACAAGGGTGTTTATCCCAATGTCGATTTCTATTCCGGCATACTCTATAACGAGATGGGTATTTCGGCCGATCAATTTACGGCGATATTTGCCATTGCACGTTCAGCGGGCTGGTTGGCACACTGGCGTGAGCAGCTGGCGGACAACCGTATCTTCAGACCGACCCAGATGTATATTGGTGAACCTCTGCGTGATTACGTACCTATCGAGTTACGTTAATTGATTCTCACGCAAGACTCTGAATCCCTGCAAAACAATCTGAGCATCTTGTGGATCACTAACCAGCCCGGTAAATCCCGCCGAGTGGTACGGCGTGTCTTGCGCCCGTCACTGACACAATATTTCCTGTTCCATTAGAAATAGTCTGGCGTGCCAGCCAGGCAAAGGCGGATGCTTCGATCCAGTCAGGTGATATTCCCAGTGCTTCGGTCGTCGTTACCTTGATAGCTGGCAAGGCCTGCTCGAGTTGTTGCATCAAAAAGGTGTTATGTACGCCCCCGCCACAGGCATAGAGTTCCGTTGTTTCATTGGCGTAATCCTTCACTGCACGTGCAATAGTCTGCGTGGTCAGCGCACACAGCGTGGCCTGTACATCTTCAGGTGCATGGTCTGCCGGGTTGAAGTTCTCAAGCCAGCCAAGATTGAAATATTCCCTGCCGGTGCTCTTGGGGGAGGTCCTGGCAAAATAGTCATCGCCCAGCATCCGATTTAACAGATCCGTGTCGACGGAGCCACTTTTGGCCCACTGGCCATTTTCATCATAATTATTTTCAAGGTGACGACTGGCCCACTGGTCAAGCAGGGTATTTGCAGGCCCAGTATCAAAGCCAAGCACAGGCTTAGCATCGCTGGCAGGCAGGACGGTGATATTGGCAATGCCGCCCAGATTAAGGATCACACGATTAATTTGCGGATCACGAAAAACATACGCATGAAAGGCGGGGGCAAGCGGTGCACCTTGTCCGCCGGCAGCCATATCATGGCGACGAAAATCGGCAACCACATCAATCCCGGTGTGTTCAGCCAGAAAGCTCGGATCGCCAATCTGTAACGAGTTCGGATGTTCTCCATCCGGGTGATGAAAGATGGTTTGGCCATGTGCGCCGATGGCGGTGATTTTGTTTGCGCTGATGTTGGCAAGCTGTAAAAGTTTTTTTACCGCCAGCGTGTAAATAACAGCAACCTCATGGTCGAGTTCCGCCAGGTCTTTGAGGCGAGTTTGCTGCTGTTGAATCAGGTCCTGTAGCCGGGTTTGTAGTTGTGCTGGAAAATTCTCAGTACGAGTTTTTAGAATGCTTGGTCGGTGTTCATCGAAGTCAACCAGCACTGAATCAACAGCATCCACGCTGGTGCCAGACATTAGCCCTATGTAGAGGTCGCCCATGACGAGACGTTATTGATGGTTGAGCGCGAGGGTCGTTTTGGTGTGCATTTCAAGTTGTGCTAGCAGTGCCTTGGCATGCGATTCAAACGCAGTCTTGTAGCTTCTGTTGATCGGGTGCGCATTGGGTAAACGAATGGTCAGCGGATTACGGTGTGCACCGTTTACGCGAAATTCATAATGCAGATGTGGACCGGTGGCACGACCGGAGCTACCAACATAGCCAATGATTTGTCCCTGCTTGACGCGCTTGCCCGTGTACATGCCGCGCTTATAGCCGTTCATATGTGCGTAGAGTGTGCTGTAGCGACCACCATGCTTGATGATGATGGTATTGCCATAACCACCTTTTCTGCCCTTGAAGATGACCTTGCCATCACCGGATGCCTTGATGGGTGTACCACGTGGCGCGGCATAGTCTACGCCCTTGTGCATGCGTACACTGTTGAGAATCGGATGCTTTCTTTTACCAAAGCGGGAACTGATACGGCGGAAATCAACCGGGGTACGTAAAAAGGCCTTACGCATCGACAAGCCATCCGGAGAGTAATAGTCACTGCGTCCGCTTTCATCTGTGTATCGAATCGCGCGATGCGTCTTGCCCTGGTTAATGAACTCCGCGGCAATGATGGGTCCTTCGTTGACCTTGTTGCCATCCAGGAAATGTTCTTCATACATGACGGTGAACTGATCACCCTTGCGTATATCAAGCGCGAAATCCACGTCCCAACCAAAGATGTGCGCCAGCTCCATGATGATCTGTACTGAAAGGCCTGACTGTTGACCGGCTTCAAACAGCGATGAGTCAATCACGCCAGCAGCGTGGTTCATGCGTTTGTCTACATCCTTGTGATGATAGGCAGAGATAAAGTTGTCTCCATCACGGTGCACGGCCAGGGTTTCCAGTTTGCTGATGTCATACAGCAGAGTCTGTATCGAGTTATCGCTGTCCAGTTGTATGCGAATGTTCTGACCGGGCTTAATGTAGCGCAGGCGTTTTATTTCCTTGCCTGACTTCATGATGCGATGCAGTTCGTTGGCATCAAGCTGGTTTCTTTTGAAGATGGCTGCAAGCGAATCACCGGACTTCACTTTTGTTTCCAGCCACTGGTATTCAATGCTGGGTTCCGCCGTTTCCTCGACCGCGGTATCAAGCGTGGACGTGGGCAGGGTCAGTGGTACGACGATCTGGTTTTGCGGACTACTACTAAGAATCTGGGCATGCCTTGTTGCCTTGGCATCCAACGAAAAGATGCTTACCAAGGTTGCAATGACCACGACACTGGAGCCAATCATCAACATATGCAGCCGGTTCAGACTCACTGCACCACGTCGTTGCACAGTCTGTACTGGCTTCTTGAAATCTCGCGTTAAGAAAGAGTTGTAATCCACGGAAATCCCTGAAATTTTATTGTCCTATAAAGATAACCCTAAACCGTGGTACGGTCAAATTTCGGTCATAAAATCAGTATATTACAAAATGCCTTTTAATACGGTATCGCTTATTCAAATTAGAAGGGGTGTGGTAATCTACGCCGCTTTCAGCTTAAGAGACGGGATATGCCATCCATCGAGGAAAATCTGCAACTCATTAGCCGGGGCAGTGATGAAGTTCTGCTCGAGGCGGAGTTAATCGAAAAACTCAAGCTAAACAAGACGTTACGTGTAAAGGCAGGGTTTGATCCTACCGCACCGGATCTCCACCTTGGGCATACCGTGCTGATTAACAAATTGCGCCAGTTTCAGGACCTGGGTCACGAGGTCATGTTCCTGATTGGTGATTTTACCGGCATGATTGGCGACCCGACCGGCAAGAGCTCCACGCGTCCTCCCTTGACCCGTGATGAAGTGATCGAGAATGCCCGCACCTACGAGCAACAGATCTTTAAGATACTGGATCCGGAAAAGACCCTGGTCATGTTCAATTCCAGCTGGATGGGCGAAATGGATGCGGCCGATCTCATACAACTGGCGGCAAAGCACACCGTGGCACGCATGCTGGAGCGGGACGATTTCGACAAGCGTTATAAGAGCGGCCAGCCGATTGCGATCCACGAATTTCTCTATCCACTGATCCAGGGATACGATTCCGTTGCCATGAAGGCAGATGTCGAGCTCGGTGGCACCGATCAGAAATTTAACCTGCTGGTAGGTCGTGAGCTGCAGAAGCAGTATGGCCAGTCACCGCAGGTTGTATTGACCATGCCCATCCTTGAAGGTTTGGATGGCGTACAAAAGATGTCAAAGTCCCTGAACAATTACATTGGCATTCACGAGGCACCCGAAGAAATGTTTGGCAAGATCATGTCGATTTCTGACGAGTTGATGTGGCGCTATTTTGAATTGCTTAGCTTCAAACCCGAAAGCGAAATCGATACCTACAAACAGGCAATTGAACAGGGTAAAAATCCACGAGATGTAAAGTTTGATCTGGCTGAAGAGATCATTGCACGTTTTCATGATCAGGCTGCTGCGACGCGCGCCAGGGAAGACTTTATTAAGCGTTTTCAGAAAGGCGACATGCCAGATGACATGCCGGAAGTTGCAGTAAATGCAGCGGATGGACAAATACCGATTGCCAACCTGTTAAAAGAGGCTCAACTGGTCGGTAGCACTTCAGATGCTATGCGTATGATTAAACAGGGCGCGGTAAAAATCGACGGCGAAAAGATTTCCGATACCCGGCTGGCAATCAATGCTGGCACGACGCAGATTTACCAGGTGGGTAAGCGTCGTTTCGCACGTGTTACTGTTAACTAGATCTACTGCCCGTTTTTAGAAATTGCGATTGGTGGCGGTTTATTGGTGCAAAGCCAGTAATGGCCCAGTTCTTTGATGGTATCGCAAAAGGCATCGTAATCGATTGACTTGCGCACATAGCTGTTGATACCCAGCGCATAACCTTTTGATATATCGATTTCCTCATCTGAGGTTGAAAGAATCACAACCGGAATAAAACGGCTAGCCGGGTTTTCGCGTATAGAGCGCAGTACCTCGTGTCCACTTAGCTTGGGTAACTTGAGATCCAGCAGGATGAGTTCCGGAATTTCACTTGTATCTCGGTTTTTGAATTTGCCTCGCGCAAACAGAAAATCCAGCGCCTCCTGACCATCACGACAAACTGTCATATCGAATTGAATATCCAGTCGCTGGATTGCCTTGAGCGTCAGTTCGATATCATTTGCATCATCCTCGATCAGTAAAACGCTTGCGGTTTTGCTGTCAGCATCCTGGGCAAGGGGTAATTTATGCAGTTTTACAGTAATTTTCTTGATGCCACTATCGCGGCACCAGTTCAGGGCGGCATCCGATGTTTTGAAAAAGCGCGGCGTGCCCGATTTGAGGGTAAGTATGTGTTGTTCGTCATTTTCCACGGCATTGAGTTCGATGAGCCAGCTTTGCTCTGCGGGCGCATACTTGACCGTGGCACTTCGCCAGTGACCGGCACCGGACAGTAATTTGACATCTTTTTCGTTCATAGTGTGAGTGGCTTTTTCTTGTCGTGTTAAAGTTAGATGTTTACTTCAACCTGCCTGAAACCGATTCGCAGGCAACATCGCAACGCCGCATCGGATGTCTTGAAGTGCCGTGGATCAGGAGAGCGCTTCGATTCGAGGTGGTGGGAGTAATTATTTTTATCTACAAAGCGGATTAACCATGCTTTTTGATCATCAGTTTGTTCTATTTTTGCATCGACCAGGTCATTTGACCGAAATAGCAATCTCGCTTCCCGTTCTTGCATAATTGGTAAATCCAGAATCTAAAAATGGGCCCACATAAAGGCTATTATGGAATGATAGAAAAGAAAAGGCATTATTCAAGGTAAGGTCAGATTTTGGCCAGAATGGCAGGGGAGGGACTATTGACCACTAAAATTAAAATGCCCCTGCAGATTGTTATACCTGCCAGGCGAGGTTTTCCATGCAATATGATGATCGGTCTTACCCCTGCACAACGCTGGTGGAATACGTGCTAGTAAAACCGATCCTTAATATCCGGTAATAACGGGTCTGGACTATTTATGGCAACTGATACTAACAATCAGACATCTGTTCTCATTGCCGATGAGCAAACTCGCCATCTGTATGCCGGCGCTTATTTGTCATTGAGCGTGACATTAATCAACGCGTTCATCCTCGCGTATTTTCAATGGCCGGTTATTGAGCACATCGTGATTGAGAGTTGGCTGGTGGCGATAAGCGTAGTCAGCGTGGTGCGTCTTTATCTTACCTGGCGCTTTCATCGCTTGCAGCTCGACAGTAACGGGCTTAAGCGGTGGAATAGTTACTTTCTGGCTGGCGTTCTGGTAGCGGGTCTCGTCTGGGGAAGTGCGAGTTATTTTCTGTTTCCTGCAGATGACGTAACACACCAGGCATTGCTTGCTGTGATCATCGCCGGAATGAGTGCAGGGGCTGTGTCTGTGCTCTCGGCAAACTGGAATGCCGTTATTCTTTTCCTGGTGCCGTCACTTATTCCTCTTGCCATACGTTTTTTCAGCATCGGTGATCTGCGTTTTACCGTGCTCGGAATCACGGTCATTATGTTCTTACTGGTGATGTTATCTACGGCAAAACGTAATCATGAAAACGTTATTGCCGCGATTGTTGCGCGTGTTGAAAAACAGGCTAAACGTGCGCTTCAGGCAGTACTGGAACAGATGCCGGATGTGTTTTATCGCACTGACCCTGCGGGTAACCTGTTAATGCTTTCTCCTTCAGCAGAAGAACTGATTGGCTATCGTGTGGATGAGTTACTTGGCAAATCGCTGGCCAGTTTTTATGTCGAGAAGCATGGCCGGGAAAAGTTCCTTGAAGCGCTCACGCAAAACAACGGCATAGTCACCGGTTACGAATCAGCACTCCGTCACAAGGACGGGCATGTCGTCTGGGTATCGACTAATGCACGCTTTTATCATGATGCAAATGGCCGACTTGCCGGGGTTGAGGGCATAACCCGTGATATCACCACAAAGCGCGAGATGGTGAACGAGCTGGAGAATTATAAGCAGCATCTTGAGTTACTGGTTGATGAACGTGCCAGGGAATTAAAAGAGAGCCAGGAGCGACTTGAATATCTTATAAAATCCAGTCCTGTGATGATCTATGCATGCAAGTTACAAGGTAACAAACTTTTGCCCGTTTATTGTAGTGAAAACATTCGCGAACTATTTGGCATTGAGCCTGATATTTTTCTGAAAAACGAGGATTTCATACGGGATAATATACATGCTGACGATATAAGCAGTGTCATGGAGGGTATTCAAAGATTACTGCAAACTAATCACTGTACCATTGAGTACAGGTTCAATGCGGGTTCAGGTAATTATCGCTGGATACATGATGAATTGCGTTTGATTCGTGATGCAGACGAAACACCGGTAGAAGTAATTGGCTGCTGGCTGGATATCACGGATCGAAAAAATGTCCAGCGCGATTTACAAAGCAGCGAGCAGCGTTTCAGAACACTGGTTGAAAATATTACGGATGGTATTTTTGTTCACAATCTGGATGGAAAATTTATTGATGTGAACCAGCAGGCTTGTATCAATCTTGGCTATACACGGCAAGAGTTATTACAGATGTCTGTACCCGATATTGAGAAAGGCGCCGAGCCCGACAAACTGAAACGGCTTTGGCCGGAGATAGAAAAAGGCAAGGTCGTACCCTTTGATGGTACGCATAAAAGAAAAGATGGTTCGACCTTTCCGGTTGAAGTTAACATCAGTCTGATCGAGATGGGCAACCAGCCTTGCGTGATCGCGCTTGCGCGTGATGTAACACGACGCAAGCAGACTGAAAACAGGCTCAGGGAAATCAATAGCGAACTTGAGTCCTTTGCCTATTCCGTTTCACATGATTTACGAGCGCCACTTCGTTCGGTTAACGGCTTTTGCAACATCCTGATGGATGAATATGCTGAAGATATGGATGAGACCGCCATTTCCTACCTGGATCGGATTGTTGCAGCCAGCAAGAAGATGAGCAACTTGATTGATGATTTGTTGTTGTTGTCCCGAGTGTCTCGTAAAGACCTCGAACCTGAAGAAATTGATCTGTCTAAAATGTTTGAAGAAAGTTTTGATCAGATTGCTGCAACCAACCCGGGGCGCGAAATCAACACCAACATACAAGCCGGCCTGCTACTGAATGCGGACAAAGGTCTTATGAGTGTGGTTGTTAATAACATGGTATCCAATGCCTGGAAGTACACCGGCCTGACGGATAACGCAGAGATTGAATTTTTCTCTCAGGTTCAGGATGGGCAAACCGTTTACTGTCTACGTGATAACGGTGCGGGCTTTAACATGGAATATATAGACAAGCTATTTCTACCCTTTCAGCGCCTACACACAGAAGATGAGTTCGAAGGCAGTGGCATTGGTCTTGCGACCGTGCAGCGCATCATCAATCGGCATGGTGGCCGGATCTGGGCAGAAGCCCAGGAAGGCGAGGGCGCCTGTTTTTGTTTTACCCTGCCACAATAATCGGGCAGGCGATATGCTGTTGAATAGACCAATTCTGGTCAAAAAATATACATCGCGGGCGACTCTCGGTCATGGGAATGGGCTCGAGCACGCTGGTTAGAATCTGGTGGGCTAAAAAACCGCCTGTCTGGGCGTTAAATAGCTGAAAATCAGCGCAATCTGACCCATGAAAAATATTATTTTTTCTTTTACGACAAGCTATTGACGTAGGTCCCGTGGTGCGTATAATGCGCGCCTTCGCATGACCTCAGCTCCCTGTGGAACAGCGCGGAGCTACCATAAAGTACAAGTTTTGGCTTTACTGGGGACCATTATAAGCTATATAATGGTGGGTCTGCGCCGGCTTCAATGTTAAGCCGGTTTTTGCTCTTTAACAATTTGATCAGATAATTTGTGTGGGTGCTTGCACCGGTTTTACAAGGCGATGTTTGCCAATGAAATCGATGTAAGTAACCTAAGTCAAATTTCTACATGTAGTTTTAAATGCTAGTTATTTTGATGCGAGGATACTTTTCATCTAAAGGATTTGTCACCCTCAAAGTGACAATCAAACTTTAAACTGAAGAGTTTGATC
>DJMK01000018.1 GCA_002436485.1 Proteobacteria bacterium UBA6492 | reverse complement strand
GCCCAGACTGGCTCGTAAGCAATCACGCCTTTACCCAGTGCATCGACACCATGTGCATCGATCACGGCCTGTATCTGGCGTGCCACGACGTCTTCAGTTACACCCTTTTCGCGCTCATCCAGAGTTTCACCGATACAGAAAATCGGCGTCATGCCTGCTTCCAGTACCACGCCATATTTCTTCGCCACGACATCATCGGTTTCGCCATACAGGGTACGACGCTCGGAGTGACCTACTATTATATAGGTGCAGCCAAAGTCGTTAATCATGGAGGCTGAAATCTCGCCGGTGAACGCACCACTTGCTTCGGTGCTGACATTCTGGGCACCCCAGGCCACCGGTGTACCATTGAGCTGATCGGCTACGTCAGAGAGATAGACATAAGGTGCGCAGACTGCAACGTCAGCCTTGTCGACTGTACCGATGCCGGATTTGATGCCATCGAGCAGCGCCTTGATGCTGTCCCGTGAGCCGTTCATTTTCCAGTTGCCCGCAATCAAAACCTTACGCATTGTTATTCCCCTG
Organism: Proteobacteria bacterium UBA6492; assembly: GCA_002436485.1. Classification (GTDB taxonomy): domain Bacteria; phylum Pseudomonadota; class Gammaproteobacteria; order UBA6429; family Thiohalophilaceae; genus UBA6492. The sequence goes on along the minus strand of DJMK01000018.1, from coordinate 3,292 downwards.
ATTCCTGATTGATTTATAGCTAAAAAGAGCGCGCAAGCTTACGGGATATGGCCCCAGAATTCAATCTGGCAGGCTGTAACGGGCTGATAAAAACGGGGAAAATCGGGGTTAATCAGGCACTCACCGAGGCGCGCACCACGTCGGCCAGTTGCTGGGCGATTTGTTGCACCTGGTTATCGTTCTGGCCCTCAACCATCACGCGGATCACCGGTTCGGTGCCCGAGGCCCGCAGTAGCACGCGACCCGAACTGGCCAGCTCGTTCTCGGCATCACGCACTGCCGCCTGGATGGGAGCCGACTGGTTGATGTCGATACGCTCGGCAATTCGCACATTCAGCAGTGTTTGTGGATACTTGTTCATACCCGCGACCAGCTCAGCGAGTGGTTTGCCAGAATCGACCATGGCAGCGAACACCTGTAGCGCAGAGATAATGCCATCCCCTGTGGTGGTCCGGTCGAGGCAGATGATGTGCCCGGATGATTCGCCACCCAGGGTCCAGTTATGCTCAAGCAGTTTTTCCATCACATAACGATCACCGACCGCTGCACGCTCAAACGGAACCTTGAGTAACGATAATGCATGTTCAAAGCCGAGATTGGTCATCACGGTACCAACTACACCACCCTGCATCGTCTGCTGATTCACCCGGTTACGGGTGATGACATACAGCAGCTCGTCGCCATCAACCAGCTTACCCTCGTGATCCACCATGATCAGGCGATCACCATCACCGTCCAGTGCCACACCCACATCCGCATGGTTCTCCTGCACCGCCTTTTGCAGGGCATCAGGATGGGTTGAGCCGCATTCTTTGTTGATGTTCAGGCCATCCGGGTTATTGCCAATGGTAATGACCTTGGCGCCCAGTTCATGGAACACACTCGGTGCTACTTTGTAGGTCGCGCCGTTGGCACAATCAATCACGATCTTCAGACCTTTTAACGAAGTCGCAAACGGCACCGAGCTTTTACAAAACTCGATATAACGGCCGGCCACGCTTTCCATGCGCACTGCCTTGCCCAATTCAGCGGATTCGTTACACACCATGGGCTGCTCAAGCATGTCTTCGATGCGTGATTCGACATCGTCGGGTAGCTTGGTGCCTTGCGCAGAAAAAAACTTGATGCCGTTATCNNGCAATACCGGGTGTTGGCATGGGACCGAGTAACATGACATCTACACCGGCCGCGGACAGGCCAGCTTCCAGCGCAGACTCAAACATGTAACCGGAGATGCGCGTGTCCTTGCCGATGACAACCTTGCTGCCATTGCCATTGCCAAGTACCTTGCCCACGGCCCAGCCAAGGCGCATTACGAAATCCGGGGTGATGGGATCCGTGCCAACCAGCCCGCGAATCCCGTCAGTGCCAAAATACTTACGCCCCACTCATACTCTCCCTGAAAAATTCCTGACCGCCATAACCATTTGAATTGCCTGGTAGGTCGGTCCTACATCGTGTACTCGAATGATACTCGCACCAAGCCAAACTGCCAAACTGGCCAAGGCGGTGCTGCCATGCAGCCGTTTGTCGACCGGCAAGTCTAATATCGACCCGATCATGGATTTTCTTGATACCCCGACCAGCACCGGCATGCCCGTTTTTATGAATTCGGGCAACGCCCTGAACAGCGCCAGGTTGTGCTGCAGGGTTTTACCAAACCCAAAACCCGGGTCCAGGATGATCTGCTGCGGGCTAATACCCGCTGCCATGCAGGCGTTGGCTCTTTCCTGTAAAAATTGTAAGACCTCCGCTACAACATCCTGGTAAACAGGTTCAGTCTGCATGGTGCGTGGTTCACCCTGCATATGCATCAAGCAGACCGGTACATTGAGCTCGGCGACTGTTTGTTCAGCGTGTTCCCCGCGCAATGCATAAACATCATTGACAAAATGTGCGCCCGCCTTGATGGCCTCGCGCATCACAACCGCCTTACTGGTATCGATGGAGATAATGACATCCAGTTCTTTGTTGATCGCCTCGATGACCGGAATGACACGATCCAGTTCCTGTTGATCGCTGACCGGTTGGGCACCGGGCCGGGTCGATTCGCCGCCGATATCCAGAATACTGGCGCCCTCTTCGAGCATGCTACTGGCTTGTCGTAATGCGGAATCAACATTCGTAAACAGGCCACCGTCCGAAAATGAATCCGGCGTGACATTCAGGACCCCCATAACGCATGGTGTACTGAGATCAAGTTGTTTGTCTTTGAATAACATTATTTTGTTTTATACAAATGAAAACGCCCTGCTTCACAGGGCGTTTCAGGTTACTTGTTGTTGAACTTAGTGTTCAGAGGCCGGCCCGCCAATCGCACCGTCTTCTTTTTTATCCTTGCCTTGCTTGGCATCAGAAGAAGAGGCACCGCCACCACCCATGGGTTCATGATCATCCCAACCATCCGGTGGACGTGGTGTTTTGCCTTCCATTATGTCTTTGATTTGTTCTGTATCAATGGTCTCGTACTTCATCAACGCGTTGGCCATACTATGCAGCTTGTCCATGTTATCTTTCAGGATCTGCTCGGCACGCGTGTAGTTACGATCAACAATGGCACGTACTTCTTCGTCGATGACGTTGGCCGTTTCATCGGACAGGTTTTTGTGCTGCGTTACGGAATGACCCAGGAACACCTCACCTTCGTCCTCACCAAAGGTTAACGGACCGAGGCGTTCTGACAGGCCCCACTTGGTTACCATGTTGCGCGCAAGTTCAGTAGTGCGCTGAATATCATTGGACGCACCCGTGGTCACGTTATCCGCGCCAAAGATCAGCTCTTCTGCAATACGACCACCAAATAAGCTACTGATCGAACTTTCCAGGCGTTCCTTGCTGTAGCTGTAACGATCCTCTTCGGGCAGGAACATGGTCACACCCAGTGCTCGGCCACGTGGAATAATCGTTACTTTATAAACCGGATCATGCGACGGGACACTCAGACCGACAATGGCGTGACCTGCCTCGTGATAGGCAGTGAGTTTTTTCTCGTCTTCGCTCATCACCATGGACTTGCGNNGATCTTGTCCTTGGCTTTCTCGAACTCATCCATGCCCACCAGGCGTTTGTTGGCGCGCGCAGCAAACAACGCGGCTTCGTTCACCAGGTTGGCCAGGTCAGCACCGGAGAAACCGGGCGTACCACGCGCAATGATCTTCGGTTGCACATCGTCACCGATGGGCACCTTACGCATGTGTACCTTAAGAATCTGTTCACGACCACGCAGGTCGGGCAGCGGTACCACTACCTGGCGATCGAAACGACCAGGACGTAATAACGCGGGGTCCAGTAC
>DJMK01000074.1 GCA_002436485.1 Proteobacteria bacterium UBA6492 | reverse complement strand
CATCAGGTTGAAAATATTAATGGTAGCGACGTTGTGGTGTATTCAACCGCAGTGAGTGACAGGAATCCCGAGCTTTATGAAGCTCGCAACCAGCGTATTCCCGTGGTACGCCGCGCAGAAATGTTGGCGGAGCTCATGCGTTTTAAGCAGGGGATTGCGGTTGCGGGTACTCACGGAAAAACTACAACCACAAGCCTGGTGGCCAGTTTGTTAGCGGAAGGCGGAATGGATCCGACCTTTGTGATTGGTGGAAAACTGAATAGTGCAGGCACTCATGCGAAACTGGGCGACAGTCCCTATTTTGTTGCCGAAGCAGATGAAAGTGACGCGTCCTTTTTATATTTACAACCGATGTTGGCCGTAGTAACCAATATCGANNGCCGATGATGGCGATCGTGACCAACATCGATAACGATCATCTGTCGACCTACGAAGGCGACTTCGAACGGCTCAAGCAAACCTTCGTCGAGTTTCTGCATCACCTGCCGTTTTACGGGCTGGCCGTGATGTGTATTGATGATCCGGGTGTGCAGGATGTCATTGGTGATATAACCAAGCCGGTATTGACTTATGGATTTTCAGAGCAGGCTGACGTGCAGGCAACCAGGGTTTCCCAAAAAAATGCAACCTGTAATTTCACAGTTGTTTGCAAAGAAAATGCGTCCGTTAAAAAAGCCGAGTCATTTGACGTTGAGTTAAATATGCCCGGTGAACACAATATTTTGAATGCGCTGGCTGCGATTGCTATTGCGCGCGAATGTGGTGTTTCCAACGAAGCGATTCAGAAAGGGTTAAATAAATTTCAGGGTATCGGGCGACGTTTTCAGATCAATGGTGACGCAGAAATAAAATCCGGATCAGTTCTCTGTATTGACGATTACGGGCACCACCCAAAAGAATTGCAGGTAACTATTGATACGATTCGCGCGCAATGGCCAGAGCGTCGTTTGGTGATGGCGTTCCAGCCTCACCGTTATTCACGAACGCGTGACCTGTTTGAAGATTTTTCACAGGTGTTATCTGATGTAGATGTTCTAGTGTTGACAGAAGTGTTCCCAGCAGGAGAAGACCCGATTGCCGGTGCGGACGGTCGTGCCTTGAGTCGCAGTATTCGTAACCGTGGGAATATAGACCCAATATTTGTCGAAGACGTCAACGACCTTGTTGGTGCATTGTTAGGCGTAGTCAAAGATGACGACATAGTGTTGACTGCAGGTGCAGGCAACATCGGTGCTGTCGCTGCTACCTTGCCAGAGAAATTGTCTGGAGGCGGTCAATGATGGCGGCAGAACAACGAGATCAATTGCGTGGCACATTAATGCATGATGAGCCAATGAGCAAGCACACGTCGTGGCGGGTAGGAGGCAACGCCGATCATTACTACAAACCTGCGGATATAGAAGACCTGGCATTGTATTTATCGCAGATTGACAGGGATGAACCGGTAACCTGGGTTGGGCTCGGCAGTAATTTATTAGTACGCGATAGTGGAATACGAGGATCAGTGATTGCAACCAGCGGAGTGCTGAATGGTCTTTCCGGCCTTAATGAAAATACCGTGCGAGCAGAAGCCGGAGTGGCATGCGCCAAGGTTGCGCGTTTCACTGCAAGGCAATCATTAAAAGGGGCCGAGTTTCTGGCGGGAATTCCTGGAACCATGGGCGGTGCGCTTGCGATGAATGCAGGTGCCTTTGGTGGTGAAACCTGGGATGTGGTAAGCGCCGTTGAAACTATTTCGCGTGATGGACAGTTGAATCGCCGATTACCGAATGAATACGAAGTGGGTTACCGCTCCGTTAAAGGCAGTTTCAACGAGGCAACAAATGAATGGTTTGTGGCTGCAGAATTGACTCTTGAGAAAGGTGATAGTGAACAATCACTGGCAAAAATTAAAGAGTGTTTGAATAAGCGTGGCGATACCCAGCCGATCCAGCAGCCTAACGCGGGATCTGTATTCAAGAATCCACCCGGTGATTATTCTGCAAGATTGATTGAGGCAAGTGGATTAAAAGGTTTTTGCATAGGCGGCGCCTGTATTTCTGATAAACATGCGAATTTTATTGTTAACACCGGTGATGCAAATGCGGCAGATATTGAAGCGTTAATCGCTCATGCTGCTAAGACCGTTGAGAGTGAGCAAGGTGTCACCCTGATACGTGAAGTGCGAATAATTGGCGAGGCTACTACGTGATGGCAGCTGTTGATCCAAAAGCTTTTGGCAAAGTGGCAGTGCTGATGGGTGGTCAATCCGCAGAACGTGAAGTTTCTCTGAAAAGCGGCGCAGCGGTGTTCAATGCTCTGCTTGCCAAAAAAGTAAATGCTCATGAAATAGATGTGGGCCACAACGTGTTGTCGGTTTTAGCGTCAGGCGGGTTTGATCGAGTGTTTATCGCATTGCACGGCCGCGGTGGTGAAGATGGAACAATACAGGGTGCGCTTGAGATTCTGGAATTACCGTACACAGGTAGCGGCGTAATGGCCTCTGCACTGGCGATGGATAAACTAAGAACCAAGTATGCATGGATGGGCCAGGGACTGCCTACTCCTGGTTATTGCACTTTGACGAGCGATACTGATTTTGATGCGGTCGTTAAACAATACGGATTGCCATTAATGATCAAGCCGGCTCACGAAGGTTCTAGTATTGGTATGGCAAAGGTGACCAAAGCAGAACAGTTGAAGGGTGCTTACGAAAACGCTGCTAAATATGATTCCGAGGTGTTTGCCGAACAGTGGATTACCGGCAAAGAGTATACCGTTGCAGTGCTTGATGGTGAGGCATTACCTGTGATCAGGCTGGAGACACCCAACGAGTTTTATGATTACGACGCAAAGTATGTTTCGGATACCACCGGTTATCACATCCCCAGTGGTCTTGATGAAACAGCAGAAAAGGAATTGCAGGCTTTAGCATTAAATGCCTTTGAAGGAATCGGCGCTGATGGATGGGGGCGTGTAGATATTCTGTGTGACGAAAACGGTAAAGCTTATCTGATAGAACTGAATACCGTCCCAGGTTTAACAGACCATAGCCTGGTGCCAATGGCAGCAAAGGCAGCGGGCATCGGGTTTGAAGATTTAATGGTAAGAATTCTACAAACAACGTTGCAGTAAACGGGAAACAGGAAAAGCAAGGGATATGGGCGCAAGGAAAATTAAACAGAAAGAACCGGGGCAGTTTAGCTTAACCGGCCTGTTTGGATCTCTATCTTTTAAACTGGCGATGCTCGGTGTTGTGCTGGTGTCGGGTACCGTTGCGCTTAATCAGTT
>DJMK01000179.1 GCA_002436485.1 Proteobacteria bacterium UBA6492 | reverse complement strand
GGGCAGCGGTGATGTTACTGCCAGCCTGCTTGATTCAAATAAAATAGTTCAGGCTCGCCTGATTACGCGTGAAGACGCCATCCTTTGTGGCACACGTTGGTTTGATGAAGTCTTTCATCAACTGGATCAAAAGATTCAGATCGACTGGAAAACCAGGGATGGCGAAAACATTCAGGCCAATCAAACACTCTGTCAACTTACCGGCCCGGCGCACTCCATCCTGACCGGTGAGCGGGTTGCGCTAAACTTTTTACAAACCCTGTCCGGTACCGCCACCCTCACCCACAGCTACGTCAAGGCGATTGGCAAACACAGGGCAAAATTACTGGATACCCGCAAGACGATTCCTGGCCTGCGGCTGGCACAAAAATACGCGGTAACCTGTGGTGGTGGACATAATCACCGTATTGGTCTGTATGACATGATCCTGATAAAGGAAAACCATATCGCGGCTTGCGGTTCTATAAAGGCAGCCATCACCGAGGCAAAAAAGCGTTTTTCTGATCTTGCCCAGGAAGTCGAAGTCGAATCCCAATCACAACTTGAAGAAGCACTTGCTGCCGGGGCGAGTCGCATCCTGCTCGATAATTTTGATATTGCCACAATGGAAGAAGCCGTAAAACTTGCCAACGGTCGCGCCAGTCTCGAAGCCTCCGGCAATATTACGCTGGAGAATATCAATGCGGTAGCCGCAACGGGCGTGGATTATATCTCGACTGGCGCAATCACCAAGCACCTGCGTGCCATTGATTTGTCGTTACGTATTACAGGTTANNCATGACGTTACCAAGCCGCGCCGGTATGATTTGATTGTTTTCACGTACCAGGCGTAATGGCGTGCCGCTGACAAAATCATATTCATGACGTGCGATGAGGCACCATTTGCCGTCGAGACTCTGGAAAATCAATACGCCCCTGCCGGTTGAACCCTTCATTTCCTGGTTGTCCTGCACGATAGCGGCTTCAGCATGGTTGGAGAGACGAACGATCGCAACCTCGACCTGCTGCTCACTGGGACGGTGGATCCGTGAGACATAACCAATCAATGGACGTTTTACATCCTGGTTTGGGATAAACGCAATGATCTGTCCAATCTGAATAGGGTTGGTATAACTGGTTTCCCGCGTAAGTACCAGCAAGCCACCAGTACTGAAGTTAACGATCTCCCAGCGCGAGCGATTATTTTCTGATAATTCGTCTGTTACACCCGCCGAATAGCCTGCCAGTAAGTCGATAAAGGCGCGTGAATCGGAAACACGTTTTACATCCGGCGATGCCAGGTCAACCAATAAACGGTAGGCATCCTTGAAACTGAAATACAGTTTCAGATTTTCATGACCAAAGGCAGCATGCCGTTTTTGTTTACGCTCGCGTGGTCGCAGACCGAACAACATGGTTTCCAGGACAGGAAAGCGTTCCATACTTTCGAGGTCCAACAGTGGTCGACTCAACTTGCTGGCGTCGAACCGACCAATGAATTTCATCTTGGCCAGTTCCTCGTAATCGATCACCAAGCGGTTATACAAATTTGAATACTCAATCAGGACTCGGGGTTCTGGTAAACGTGCTTCACGCTGAAACAGGGGCGGCGCCTTGTTATCAACATGNNTTATCGATAATTTCAAGATAGGCATCTGGGATATGGAACAGGCGCGTCGACCAGCTTGGCGCATCCAACAGGCCAAACAACTGTATTGAGAGAAAAAGTTTTTTGGCGCTCGCTGATGGCGCCTGGTGTTTCTGCTCTTTCTCTTTCTTGTTTTGCTTGACCCAGGTACCAATGGAACCCAACAACTTGATGTATGCATCAGCGTCATCATGAATATACAGTGAGAAAAATGTGCGATTCAGATCCTGCCACTGGCTGGGAGGCAGTTTCTGGTGCCGCAACGCGCGCAGTCGTTGTTCCAGCCGAACAAGTTCCAGAATCCGAATACCGGTCTCGATGATTTTTTCGCGCTGACGTTTGTAACCCGACGACTTGGCCGAGTAAATTTCCTTGAACAGGTGCTTGTAGGCCATGCCGGACTGCTCGGCGATTTCAATGGCCGCCAGTAATATCTCCCGCTGCTCATTGCCTTCTGGCAGGCTCATTACCTGTGAATGATATACCTGGTAATGCCTCGCCATCGCCGGATAAACCAGCCCAAGGATGGCGCGTACAATCTCGACCCGTTTTTCCGGCTTGATGTTATAGCGGTTTAGTTGCGCAATAATATTGGCGGCTTCCTGCAACTGTCGGACTGACCAGCGTTTGAGCCCGTCAATTTTATTGACGATATCGTCCTTGTTTAGAGCACCGCGCGGTGCACTTTTAAAGGCGGAAGGTAAACCGGCAAAATTGCCAAGCGAACTCAGACCCTTCGTCTTGATGGTGACGCTGTCAGTTGAATGGTTCGACTTATTAGAATGAAACAAGGCCATACACAGAGTATTGTCATTTTGGAAGGAATTTTCTAGTTTACCGCTATCTGGTTGTTTTTTTAAACAAAAACAAGCGACCTGATACCCGAAAACCTGCCTATAAAGTGCCTGATTGTCGTGATAACTACAATGGTGCCGGAAAGAGGACTCGAACCTCCGACCCACGCATTACGAATGCGTCGCTCTACCAGCTGAGCTATTCCGGCAGATTGGGGAGAATTTTTGAAATTGGTATTTCGTGAAACAGGCTTAGCTGCTGTGCCTGACACGGATAATGACATCAACACCTTCTGCCTGGGTGCCATCGGGTAATGTTGGCATGCTCTCCAGCTTTAGACTGTGTGGCTCGATGTCAGTCAAATTGCCAGTGTCGACATTATAGAAGTGATGATGCTCCGAGGTATTGGAGTCATAAAATACCTTGGTGGGGTCCACAATCACTTCACGCACCAGGCCCTTACGCGCGAACAGGCCCAGCGTGTTGTAAACGGTTGCCTTGGAAACCACGGGACCCTGTGCATTGACAATATTGAGCACCTGCTCGGCTGATAAATGCTGCGGGCGGGCAAACAAGATCTGTGCAATCTCCATGCGCTGTTGCGTGGGTGAAACGCCAGCCTGCTGCAGGCGCTGGGTCACCTCTTTGCGGTAGTCTGTTGATTCAATATCCATCACGCAAAAGTATAGACGACTTTTTTAGACAAAGTCTAGATATAGGTTATAAATTTCGCTGCTTTTTTACCCGTTCCAGGCCATACAGGCTGGGATCCATGATCGGCTCGCGTTTGAGGATGATGTCTGCCATCAGCCGTGCCGAGGCCGGCCCCAGAATAACCCCATTTCTATAGTGGCCACTATTCAGATACAAACCCTCAATTCCAGGAATACCACTTATATAAGGTATGCCCTGCGGACTGCCAGGCCGCAAACCTGACCAATGCCGCTCAATAGGTAGGGTTTTAAAACAGGGCATGAGGCCTTCGGCGAAGGCAATCAGCTCAGCCTTGCCCTCATCCGTCGTCGCCTTATCGAATCCGACATTCTCCAGGGTGCTTCCAACCAGGATACGGCCATCGCGCCGTGGAATAACATAGTGGCTATTCTTTAATACCATGTGCTGTACCTGTCCCGGATCACCCTGGTACATCAACATCTGGCCACGCACCGGGTTAATATCCACATCGCATCCCACTTCCCTGAGTAGATTAGCGCTCCAGGCCCCGCTGGTGATAACCACCTTCTCAGCATGGTATTCCCTGTCTGCAGCCTGCACACCTGAGATAATGCCCTTATTCTGAAGTAATCGGGTGACCTCAGCACCGGTCACCAGGCCAATGCCAGACTGTTGGCAATACTCACGCAGGCTCTTGACCAGCCGTGGATTGCGTATCTGCGCAATGTCCGGAAACCAGAGTGACTGCTTACTTTCGGCACCCAATGCCGGTTCCAGCTCAACGGCTTTTACCCTGTCTACTTGCTGACATTCCATACCATATTGCTCTGCCCACTGCGCTGCCACAGGCATATCCTCTGGATCCAGCACGAGCAAACCGCTTTGGGTCCATTCCGGATCCGTACAACCCTCGTTGATTAATTCTTGAGCAATCTGCTTGTAGTGCTGCTGGCTCCACCTGGCGAGCTGGTTAACCGCCTCAGAATAACGCCAGGGATAAAGCGGGGAGAGAATACCGCCTCCGGCCCAGGACGATTCGGTGCCGAGTTCGGAGCGGTCAATTACCGTTACGGACTCACCGGACAGCGCCAGTTCACGTGCGGTCAAAAGGCCGATAATACCGCCACCGATAATCAGTGTTCCCATCATTTACCCCGGAAAAAACAAGCCAGAAATTGGATTATCCCACGGATGTGAATCCTATCACATACCATTGAAATCAAAGAGTTAGACTGTCCCGAGTAGACCTTTTGTCCATTCAAATCAACGGCTCATCGAAAGAAACGTGATCATGCTCAAGAATTACCCTATAAGAACCAATATGAATTATATAAAGAAGTCAGCCGGTCTTACGCTCATCGAGTTGTTGGTAACGCTCGCGGTCGTCGCAATCCTGATTTCTTTTGGTGGACCTAAACTGGCGCAATACTCCGAAAAGAACAGGGTTGTTGCACAGGTTAACAAAATTTCCGGCGGTTTATCAGCTGCTCGAAGCGAAGCAATAAAACGTGGAGTCAACGTGACAGTGTGTGGAAGCACCAATAGTACTGATCCTGTCCCTGCTTGTGATACATCGCAGTGGGAACTGGGCTGGATCTATTTTAGTGATGAAAATAATGACGGTGATTTTGATAATGGCACCGAGACTTTACTTGGCATCAGTGAACCACTGGCCGGTGGCCTGACCATGCGCAGCAGTGATTTTGATGCGGCTGATAAAGTGCGTTTTATGCCTAACGGTACTGTCCGTGATACTGACGGTGACGGGGATTCAGACGGAACGTTTACAGTATGCACGATTGATGGTGACCAAACCAAAGCCCGGGCTGTGAATGTCAATACGTTAGGCAGGTCGAGTATCGCAAGGGATTCGAATAACAACAATATCGTCGAAGATGTAAATACCAATAGCGTGACATGCCCATGATGAACCAACATCAAAAAAGGATACGAACATCACATACTCATGGCTTCACATTGCTGGAAGTCATGGTTGCCATGTTAATTTTTTCGATCGGTCTGCTGGGACTGGCGGGGCTACACGTGGCGGGGCTGTCAAATAACAAAACGGCTGACTTACGTGGTCTTGCGGTGATTATGACCTACGACATGGCGGAACGTATTCGTGCCAATAACAGTGGCGCATCCGGGGACTATGATGCCGTGGGCACAACCGCGGCAACGGCACCCGGCACAAACTGTGTTTTATCTACAGGCTGTACTAATCCTGACGACATTGCAGATTGGGATATTTTCGAATGGAAAACAACACTGGCATCGGCAATGCCTTCTGGCATTGGTACCGTTACCAGGGCTAATTCTACCAGCCCCTTTGTGATCACGGTTATGTGGGATGAAGCCAGAACCGGTGTCAACGGAACAGCTTGCTCGGGTGATCCATCGGTTGATCTGAAATGCTACACAATGGAATTCCTGCCATGATGATCAAAGCGAATAAACAAACAACACCTGCCTGGCAGCGTGGTATCACGCTGATCGAGTTGATGGTCGCCATGGTTATCAGCCTGATATTGCTGATTGGCGTGGGCAGTGTCTATATTTCCAGTAAACGTTCCTACGCGGTGCAGGAAGAATATGCGCGCATGCAGGAGAACGCACACTTCGCGTTTCAGTTTCTGACCCAGGATATTCGCCAGGCAGGCTATGCCGGTTGTAATCCAGTTATCAATAGCATGCTGAACTTAACTTCAGCCGATGATGACCTGTTTGATTTCACCAACGCCATTTATGGCTGGGAGTACACCGGTTCTGGCCCGGGGACAACCGTGACCGTCGGCGCCGATCCGCTCGCTGCAGCACCCAATGGTGACAAGGATGACTGGGATGACCACCATGCGACGCCCGAAGATCTGCATGCCTCGCTGCAAGGTAGAGTCCTTGCTGGCACTGACGTGGTCGTGATCAAGTCGGCCAGAGAGGTGCCCAATCTGATTCCGTCCGGCAACACCCCACCAAATTCTGCGCAGGTTGATTTCCCTAATGCAACCGGCATAAAACAGGGCACGGTGGTCATGCTAAGTGACTGTGACAAGGCCGACCTGTTCATGAACGGTGCGGCAGCTACTGCCACCTCTCTGACACGCGCATCTGGCTGCGGTGGCTACACCCCCTGCAATATACAACCTGCCAACAAGGACTGGAGCCATAACTACAGGGCCGGCGAATACCGTGTTGTGACCACCACCAGTCGCGCCTACTTTATCGGTGTAGGTGCCAGCGGTGAGCCCGCGCTTTTTCGAATCAGCTATGACCAGGGCACTGGCGGCACACCCGAAGAATTGATTGAAGGTGTCGAAAGCATGCAGGTACTGTATGGCGAGGACCTGGTCAATGATACGGTATTTACCCCAACACGTTATGTCACGTTTGATAACGTCACCGATATAAACAATGTCATCTCGGTACGCATCAGCCTGTTAATGCGCACCCCTGCTGAAATGCCAGCCAGACCGACTGATACCAAAACTTACAGGCTGGGCGGAGTAGATAACGCAACGGCGGTCACGCTGGATCCCACCAATGACAAGCGGCTTCGCAAAGTCTTCACCACCACAATAGTGTTACGAAATAAACTGGTGACCGGGCGCGGTTAAATCGAGGTAATGATCATGTTTTTACGAACCCCACATTGCAAAACCAAACAAACTGGCGCGGCCTTGATTACCTCGCTGACCATACTGCTGGTGTTGACGGTCATCGGTGTCAGTGCACTGAAAATGTCCAGCCTGGAAGAGATTATCGTGGGTAATATGCGCGACCAGGTGCTGGCTTTTAATGCCGCAGAATCCGCGATTACCGATGGTGAGGACACGATTAACGATCTGACTACCATTCCCACTGCCTCCGCAAGCGGCTCAAGTGGTATTTACGCGCGAGATACCTTCGGCGATTTCTCTAGCACGTTTTTTGATTACACCAATACCTGGAATAACGCCACCGAATACGGTACCGCCGGTACACAAGATCTCGCCGGCGTAAGTGCAGACCCGGTTTTCCTGATTGAGGAAGAAGCATTTTATACGGATGACCTCAATCCAGAAACGGCCGCCCAGGGACTAGGCCGCTTTTATTATCGAATTACTTCACGTGGGGTTGGAAACTCACCCAACTCAGTCATCGTTCTACAGGAAGTTTATGCCAGAAGGTATAAATGATGGCTCTGAATGTAACTATCAATTCTTGCAGTCATAACTGCCTGGAGATGTAATGATGAATAGTTTCAGAATAATATTTCGAAAACTTTTCCAACAGGGCACTGCCGCGCTCATTGTTGTGCTGGCGGGTAATCCAATATTTTTAAATACTGGCTACGCGGCACCACTTAGCCTGTCACAGGCACCACTGGATGTACAGGAAGGGGTCCCGCCCAATATCGTTTTGACCATGGATGACTCGGGGTCCATGCAATGGGCCTTTATTCCTGATGGCATCTCTGGTGATAGCGATGAAATACGTGGAGCTGCCAGCAAACACAATGCTATTTACTACAACCCTGAGATCACATACACCCCAGGTGTAGACAAAGATGGCAACAGCCTGGGCGACTCAGACTTTAATGCCGCCTGGGGCGATGGTTATGACCAGGCTGAATGTACCGTCGATTTACGCGATAACTATGATGCCAACTGGTTTGGGGGTGACTGTAGTGGCGATGCCATGGATAACCGTCCTACCAACCCGACGGGAGTCACGGATGATCCAGCTTACTATTACGTATTCGATTCCTCCAACACCGATTGTGATGGTACTGCTGACGACAACGATTGCTATGATGCCGTTATCATTCATAGCACCATCACCAGCTACACGGGTGGCCCGAACCGGGACGATTGTGCCGCCAAACCAACCTGTACCTATGCAGAAGAAAGCCAGAACTTCGCCAACTGGTATTCTTATTACCGTATGCGCCATTTACTGGCCAAAACCGGTGCCGGACGTGCGTTTGCCCGACTAAGCAGCGGGATACGTGTATCACGGCAGGCAATTAACACCAGCACAACCATTCCAAATTTTGACAGTTTCACAGGAACCACACGGTCTGATTTCTTCGACTGGTTATACGCCGTACCACACAGTGGCAGTACACCACTTCGTGCAGCTTTCGATCGAGCCGGTGCAAGATATAGCGAATCTGGCATCAATAGCCCTTACGCCAAGGAACCGGGTGTTGCAGACACACCCGAATATTCTTGCCGTCAGAATTTCCATATTCTCTTTACCGACGGTTTCTGGAACGGTGCTACACCCACAAACACCGTTGGCAACGAGGACAATGAAGCCCACACCATGCCAGCTAACCCACTTGGCATCACCAGTTACACGACTGGCCGTGATCCCTATCACGATGGTTCAAGCGATGTACTTGCAGATTATGCCATGCATTACTGGGTGAATGACCTGCGTGACGACCTGACCGATAACGTCCCGACTTATTTTGCTGAACCAAATGTCGACTATGACGGTGATGGGGATGTTGACGATGCAGATCGATTCTGGAATCCAAAAAATGACCCGGCTAGCTGGCAACACATGGTGACCTACACAGTTGGTCTGGGTATCGATGGCTCGCTTACATACGATGATGACACTTACGATGATCTCATCGATGGTACGGTGTCCTGGCCGGCTATCACTTCAGGCACTAATACCACTGTTGATGACCTGTGGCATGCCGCTATCAACGGGCGCGGTCAATACTTCAATGCGCGAAGCCCGACCAGACTCGTTGACTCTTTCAGTGATGTACTCGAATCGATCCAGGCGCGCATTGGCTCGGCCAGTGCCCCTGCACCCAGTGCTCCCCGTTACCAGGCCGGTACTTTAGTGTTCCAGCCCGTCTACGACAC
>DJMK01000144.1 GCA_002436485.1 Proteobacteria bacterium UBA6492 | reverse complement strand
CAATCGGGTAAACTAGCCCGATGCAAAAATCACAAAGCATTTTTCTTGTCGGCCCAATGGGTGTTGGTAAGACCACGGTTGGCCGTCACCTGGCGGAATTGCTTGGTTATGATTTCTATGACAGCGATCGGGAAATCGAAAACAAGAGCGGCGCAACCATCTCATGGATATTTGATGTAGAAGGAGAAGCCGGGTTTCGCAAACGCGAACAGGCCATGATTGATGAGCTGACGTGTATGCCATCCATTGTGCTTGCCACCGGTGGCGGAGCTGTCATCAAGGAGATTAACCGGCAGCATCTTAAAGCTCGCGGTATCGTGGTCTATCTCAAGGCAGATGTTGATGAACTGGTCAGGCGCACCGAACATGACAAGGGTCGCCCGTTATTACAAACAGAGAACCCAAGAAAGAAACTTGAAGAATTAATTGCCCAGCGAGAGCCCTGGTACCTGGAAGTCGCTGACCTTGTGTTTGATACACGTCATAAGAGCAGCCATACTGCGGCGCGTGCACTGCTGAGCAAATTATCCGCATTGGAAAAATGAGCGACAAGAAATGGTCGTTTGCTTATAATAATCGGGTATTTTCACAACTTACCACGGTGCAATGCAAACCCTGAACGTAGACCTAGGAGAACGTAGTTATCCGATCTATATCGGTAACAACCTGTTAGGCGATCCAGACCTGATAAAGCCTTTCATTAACGGGCACCAGGTCTTGATAGTGAGTAACGTAACGGTTGCGCCCCTTTATCTCGATAAAGTCCAGAAGTCACTGGACGGCTTTACCTGTGAGACCGTTGTATTGCCTGATGGTGAGGAATACAAAAACCTGGAAACGCTCAACAATATTTTTGATGCATTGTTGGAAAAACGTTTTGAGCGCAAATGTACAATCGTGGCATTAGGTGGTGGAGTAATAGGTGATATGGCAGGCTTTGCTGCAGCCTGTTACCAGCGCGGGGTCCCATTTATCCAGATTCCGACGACGTTACTTGCGCAGGTGGACTCATCAGTTGGTGGCAAGACAGGTGTAAACCACCCACTGGGAAAAAATATGATTGGCGCCTTTTACCAGCCCTGTTGTGTCATAGCTGATACGAATACCTTGAATACCCTCGATGATCGGCAATTCTGTGCCGGTATAGCCGAAGTCATCAAGTACGGCCTGATTCGAGACCTGCCATTTCTTGAATGGCTGGAGCAGAATATGGATAGCTTATTGCACCGTGAACCCGAGGCACTTGCCTACGCAATCAAGCGTTCTTGCGAGAACAAAGCAGATGTTGTCGCTGCCGATGAGAAGGAAGTGGGTATGCGGGCGACCCTCAATCTCGGCCATACTTTTGGGCATGCGATAGAGGCGGCAACCGGTTATGGAAAGTGGCTACACGGAGAGGCTGTCGGTACCGGCATGTTGATGGCGGCTGATTTATCGCATCGCATGGGGATGTTATCCAGCGATGATGTGCAGCGTGTGGATAATCTAATTGACCACGCAAGACTACCTACTCGTGCGCCAGCCAACATGGATTATCAAGCATTCATGAAATATATGTCGGTGGATAAAAAAGTGGAAGCAGGCGAGATACGTTTCGTTTTGTTAAAGTCCATCGGCGAAGCCATTATTACCTCGGAATATGACAGCAAGCTGCTCGAGGCAACTGTTGAAGCACATCATGCAATCTGATATCCCAGTGATCCGATGAAAGAACTTGCTTGCTATGCGGCTTCGGATGCTTCTTCAAGGGGCAGGCGATACCAGGAAGCGGCGCCGAATTATCGCAGTGAATACCAGCGAGACCGCGACAGGATCGTACATTCCGGCGCATTTCGACGCCTTGAATACAAGACACAGGTTTTTGTAAACCATGAGGGCGACATGTTTCGTACTCGTCTTACGCATTCAATTGAAGTTGCACAAATTGCCCGCTCCATTGCGCGTATCTTGTTAATTAATGAGGATCTCTGCGAAACTATCGCATTGGCCCATGATCTGGGCCATACACCCTTCGGCCATGCCGGACAGGATGCACTGAATCGCTGTATGTCAGACTATGGTGGTTTTGAACATAACCTGCAGTCATTACGTACAGTCGATGAGCTGGAACAGCGTTATGCAGATTTCCCGGGTCTGAACCTGACCTTTGAGTCCCGCGAAGGTATTTTGAAACATTGCTCTTTGCAAAAGGCAAGAGAACTTGGTGATGTCGGTGAGCGCTTTATTCATAAGCAACAGCCGAACCTGGAGGCTCAGGCGGTTAATCTTGCTGATGAGATAGCGTACAACAATCATGATGTTGACGATGGGCTGCGTGCCGAGCTGATAACGTTGGAGTCTCTATGCGAGGTAGAATTATTCAGGGAACAATATGAAACTGTGCTACAAAGTTATCCCGAATTGACCGGTCGCAGACTGATTCATGAAACAATTCGACGCATAATAAATTTACTGGTGGTCGATCTTGTCGAAACCAGCCAGCAGAGCCTGCAAAAGGCAAACCCAGCCAATATTGATGATGTCAGGAGTCAGTCGTCACCCCTGATTGGCTTTAGTGAGAAAATGAAGTCACAAAGTCTTGAGCTGAAGCGTTTCCTGCGCAAAAACCTCTATCAACATTACCGCGTGCATCGTATGACTAGAAAGGCTGATCGGATTATTCAGGACCTGTTTGACGGCTTCATGAATGACATCAAGTTATTGCCACCTGAGCATCAACAAAATGTGAAAGAGCATGAGGCCAATAGCGGTGATACTGGCAAAGCCAGGGCAGTATCTGATTATATCGCTGGTATGACGGATCGGTATGCGATCATGGAGCACAAGCGTATATTTGATCCGAGCGAACTGACCTGAGTACGGCGGAACGTTGGTTTTAAGCAAACCATTAATAGGTTAATATACGCCGATAAAGACCAACTATGATGGGTCATGCGCGTATATTTGCAAATCGTCCCCGAAGAAGATAAACCACCACGCTTCTACCAGCTTGTATTGCAGGAAGATTTAATAAATGGCTGGACGTTGGTCAGGGAATGGGGACAGCAAGGCTCAGCAGGCCGGGTAAAAAAGGATCATTTTCCATCACGGGATGATGCATTACATGCACTACTACAGGTCCGTGATGCACAGTTAAAGCGAGGCTACCAGGTCGTGTATATGCAAGGTGACGAAGCATCATGAATGCGACTAGCAATGAAAATGCTGACCGCAACGAGCCGGCCTACCTGGAAAACTACGGCTTAAGTGAAGCCCCTTTTTCAATCCTTCACAAAGACAAATTCCTTTACCTTGATGCAGAGCTCAGCCAGTGCCTCGACTTGTTGCGGCACATGACGGATAACAGCAATCTATTGTTGCTGGTAGAAGGTGAGCGCGATGCGGGTAAAACCAGTCTACTGACCCGCTTTGTTATTAATGCGAACCTGGAGTGGAGTATCTGCCAGATTGCCGCAAATACCATGATGGATGCTGATCAGCTTTTGTTCCAGATTGCGCAGGGATTCGGACTGGAACGTTTACCGCATGATGCTACCCAGCTGCAGGAACTGCTGTATGCTCACGTCGCTTCGATGCATCGCAGTGGCCAGATCCCCATTCTTATTGTGGATGACGCACATGAGGTGGCAAAAGATGCCTTGTTAGCAATTTTCAACCTGGCCGATGCTTATGTAGAAGAACAGCATCTGTTGAGAATTTTACTGTTTTGCGAACCTCAGATTGAGAAAATACTCGGCGCCGGCGATATCAGTGAACTACGTGATCGTATTACGCATACCATGCAGATCCCACCACTGGATGAACAGGCAACTGCAGAATATCTGAAGCATCGAATGGCGGTGGCAGGCTTTGACGGTGGATCACCCTTCACGCCTGATATGGTCAAGCGAATGTATAACACATCACATGGTTTACCCGGTGTAATAAATAAACTGGCACACCAGACACTGGAGGAGGGTGACTTTAACGAAGCACAAACAGGTAGTTCTCATACAGTACATGAATACAAACAACCTGTTCGGCAATATGTGTATGTGGTTGTTGCTGTAGTATTGATTGCTATCATCGTGCTGTTTCAGTTTGAAGCAGACGAAGACACCACTATAAAAACGCCTGATGAGATCGCGACGGAAACGCTCGCTACAGATAATGATATGCCAGTTGCAGTAAATAACGAGCAACTAACCACAGGTACATCCGATGTTAAACAGAAGATCATTCCTTTGGATCCGCAGGCCATGGCGGAAAAAGCTCAACAAGCTACAGAACAATCAGAAACACCACAAATTACTCATACTGCACCACAACCTGTTGTCACAGAAACTCCTGAGCCCACAGCTCCTATTGACGCAAATGAGACTGCCGCTGATTTCAGAAAACCACAGGAAAGTAACGTAGAGAAGCAGGCGCAGTCGCTACAATTATTCGGAATCGAACCTGAAACTATTACCGGTAGTGCTGCACCGCAAACCATTACAATTAACGGACAGGGTTTTACGGATGACAGTGATGTTATTGTCAGCTGGAGCGGTAATGAAAAGAAACTCAACGAGAAACAAGTGTCAGTCATTAGCGATACCCAGCTCAAAATTAGTATTACGACCGGTGAAAATGCGGATAACTGGACATTGCGTGTAACCGACCCGGTAAAAGGCAAATCAAACTTGCTCGCCTTTCAGGTCGCAGCGGCCAGGCAGGTGCCGGCAAAAGGGAAAAAATGGATTTTATCGAGGTCGCCGGGTGCCTTCACTCTGCAGTTATTTGGTTCAAATCACAAAACTAATGCAGAAAGTTTTATCGCGAACCATGCGATTCAAAAACAGGCAACCTATTTTCATAATCTGCGTGACGGCCAGGACTGGTATAGCGTCATCTATGGCGAATATTCGGATCAACAGGCAGCCAGTAATGCGATTAAGGCACTCCCGGCATCGCTGAAAAATTTGAAACCGTGGATTCGACGCTTTGATGATATACATGCCAGTATCAATAGTAGTAGCAAATTGGCTAAAACCGTACAGAACAAACCGGAGCCGCTTCCAGCAGCAGCGCCATTGTCAGCCAATGCCTCAGCGAAAGAGTATGCAGCCTGGCTCTGGAGCCAGGACCCTAGCAAATATACCTTGCAGTTACTTGGTGCACGCCAGGTAGAGAGTGTCCGGCAATTCTTGCTCAAGTACGCTGAACTTGGGGGTAAGGCGATATATTTTCATACCCGCCATGACCAGCAGGACTGGTATACAGTGGTTTACGGGGTTTATGCCGATAAGGATGCGGCCAAACGAGCGATCGATCGGCTGCCAGCGGAACTGAAATCGTCATCGCCCTGGGTGCGCAGTTTCGGCAGTATTCATGCCGAGCTTGACCGGACACAGTAAGCATTTCAGTTGATCAATATCAATGTCTTTTACGCAGGGCATTTTAATATTAATAAAATAATCTAACCGAATCAGGAGTATCGAGATGTCGATGGCGTGGATAGTTGTTGCTGATGCAGCGAGGGCACGTATTTTTTCATCTGGACAAAATACTTCCAGCATGAAAGAAATTGAAACATTAAACAATCCGGAAGGACGCATGCATGAGCAGGAAATGACCAGCGACCTGCCAGGTCGTGCGTTCGACAGTACCGGTGAAGGTCGCCATGCCATGGGTAAAGCGGTTGATCCGAAGAAGCACGCCACCATTGATTTTGCAAAATCTATTGCCAGTCACCTGGATAATGCGCGTACCCAGAATCAGTTCAATAAGCTGGTGTTCATCGCTGCCCCTGCCATGCTGGGTCACCTGCGCGAAGCTCTCAATACCGAGACAAAAAAGCTTGTGATTGAAGAAATTGACAAGGATTTGACCCAACACAGTGAAGAGGACATCAGAAACCATCTACCAGAACACCTCAGGGGCTAGCCTGACGGTATTCGATCTATGCTCTGTCATAGCTATATTTAAATAGGTATGACAAACAATCAATCCTTGCAGGAAGCAGATATATTTCATCATCTGAGTGTTGGCCAGGTGCTGGATTCGCTCGCAACAACGCGAGCCGGGTTGCAGCATGAAGAAGTAAACAGGCGACGTGAACAGTATGGTGTCAATCAGCTACCGAAGGCACGGGTGACACCGCTCGTAGTAATATTTCTCAAGCAGTTTCTTGATCCCCTCATATACATATTATTGTTTGCCGCGCTGGTATCGTTGATTATTGGATATTACCCCGATGCTGGTTTTATTTTCGGCGTGTTGCTAGTTAATGCCTTTATAGGTGCGATACAGGAAAGTTCGGCACAGAGTAGTGCGGAGTCGCTCAGCCAACTGGTCACTGTTAATGCCAAGGTTTTGCGGCATGGGGAGGAATATGAAATAAATGCCGTTGATCTTGTACCGGGTGATATCGTGTTGCTTGAGTCCGGTGACAAGGTGCCAGCCGACCTTCGCCTGATTAACCAGCTCGATATGCACGTTGACGAGTCATTGTTATCTGGTGAGTCATTACCAGTTGTGAAAGATGCCAATGCCGTTCTTTCAAAGGATACGCTTACCGCCGATCGGGTAAATATGGCGTACTCGGGTACCATGGTGGTGCGAGGCCGTGCCACCGGCGTGGTGATTGCAACCGCAATGGATACCGTGCTCGGTAAGATCGCCAGGGATGTTTTGCGCCGCGAACATAGAAAACCACCATTACTGCAAAGAATGGAGCGTTTTACTTTTCGTATGGCGATTGCTATGAGCCTGGTGATAAGCCTGGTTGCGATCATTAGTGCTTTACAGGGCATGGGCTGGGCCGAGGTATTTTTACTTGCGGTTGCATTGGCCGTCGCTGCGATTCCCGAGGGATTGCCCGTGGCAATGACAGTGGCACTGGCGATTTCCATGCGCCGTATGGCCAAGCGCAATGTGATAGCAAGGCGCCTTGTTACTGTTGAGGCATTGGGGTCGTGTACCTTTATTGCATCGGATAAAACTGGGACGTTGACGCAAAACAGGATATCCGTAAAGAAAGTCGTTCTGCCGGGCAAACAGCCATTTCCACTGGCGATTTCAGCACTAAACCAACATGACACCGAGTCGCCGAATTTTCACAATATACCTGTGGAAAGTGTCAGCCAGTTCAATCAGTTGATAAAAGCAATGATTTTGCCAAACGAGGCTTTTTTAGGTCATCGCAATGGCACCTGGGTGAGTCACGGAGATTCGGTTGATATTGCATTGTTAATGATGGGTCACCAGTATGGCTATCACCGCGCCGATACCCTTACACACACTCCACTGTTGGGAATGATACCTTTTGAGTCGGGCAATCGTTATAGTGCAAGCTTGCACAAGCTCGACCAACAACAGCAACAAATTTATATAAAAGGTGCGGTCGAATCACTGGTTAATATGTGTAGCACTATGCTGGTTAACGGCGAGCCGGTTCCGATACTGCAAGAAGAAATCCTGCAACAGGCACATGAGCTTGCTGAAGAAGGTTACCGTGTGCTCGCTGCTGCCATGGGTAAACCTGAAAACGAATTGCAACAGCTGGATGTAACCAGCCTGCATGATCTTAGCTTCATCGGACTGGTTGGTATGATCGATCCCCTGCGTCCGGAATCAAAGGATGCGATCACCAATTGTTACAAAGCCGGCATCGATGTCGCCATGGTAACCGGTGATCATCCACTCACGGCCTATGCCATTGGCAAGGAACTCGAGTTTGTCAGTGACAAATCACAGGTCGTCACCAGCCAGGAATTTAACGCTACCCATGATGACCCAATAAAGCGGGCCGAATTGTTGAAAACTGCACGTGTCTTTGCGCGCATGGAACCGCATCAAAAGCTGGATATTGTCGAAGCATTACAACAGCAGGGCCATTTTGTGGCAGTTACTGGTGACGGAGCGAATGATGCGCCTGCCTTACGGGCTGCACATGTCGGCGTTGCCATGGGTAAGGCCGGAACTGATGTTGCCCGTGAAACAGCCGACATGATTGTGACTGACGATAACTTCTCATCAATCGTGGCGGGCATCGAAGAGGGCAGGATTGCATACAGTAACGTGCGCAAAGTTATTCACCTGTTGATATCAACGGGTGCCGGTGAAATTGTGCTCTTTGCATTGAGCTTGTTAATGGGTTTACCGATTCCCCTGACCGCGGTGCAGTTGTTATGGCTTAACCTGGTGACCAATGGCATTCAGGATGTGGCGCTGGCTTTTGAGCCTGGTGAGGGTGATGAATTAAACAGACCTCCACGTGATCCACGGGAACCGATTTTCAATCGTGTCATGATCGAGCGGGTGATCCTTGCTGCGCTGGTGATGGGTATCGTTGCGTGCTTTACCTTCTATACCCTGTTAGAACAAGGCTTTACCGAGGAACAGGCACGCAATGGTACCCTGCTGTTAATGGTACTGTTTGAGAACGTGCACGCGTTCAATTCACGTTCGGAAACACGCTCGGTGTTTTTGCATAATCCCTTGCGTAACCCGCTGTTGTTTTTTGGCACCATTGCTGCACAGGGAGTTCATATCCTTGCGATGTACACCCCTGGACTCAAGGATGTACTGGAACTCACACCTGTGACCCTGACGCAGTGGTTTAGCCTGTTGGGGTTGGCGCTGGTACTGTTAATGGCTTCCGAATTGTATAAGGCGGCCTGGGCGTTTCGCCGGGAATCTGCGCGATAATTCCACATTCATATGGGGCTGTTCATTAACCCCGCAAAATCAGTGACTTCCACGATTTCCCTCCCATTGTAGTCATTGAAGCCCCCATCATGGGACTGTATACTGCGGAGCCATTTTGCCCGGGCTATGGATAACAGAAACATTGCTGGACAGGGCTTACGTAGGTGTGGATTCCATGAAGCATATTACTGAGACACTAGAACAGAACGGTTTATATCGCCCCGCGTTTGAACGCGAAAATTGTGGCTTTGGTCTGATCGCGCATATGGATGGTAAGCCCAGCCACTGGTTGGTGAAGACCGCTATTCATGCACTTGAGCGCCTGACGCACCGTGGCGCCATTGCTGCAGACGGTAAATCCGGCGATGGTTGTGGCCTGCTACTGAAGAAGCCAGACAGTTTTCTGCGCGGCGTGGCCGAGGAGCTCGGTTACAAGCTGGCAGACCATTATGCAGCCGGTATGGTGTTTCTCAATGCTGAGCCTGCCATGGCAGAGGCGGCCCGTGAAAAGCTCCAGCAGGAACTGATAGATGAAGGCTTACAGGTCGTGGGCTGGCGCGTTGTTCCCATCAATCCGGATGCCTGTGGTGCTGAATCGCTCAGGACTTTGCCTCAGATTGAACAATTATTCGTCAATTGCCCCGCAGGTATGAATGACAGCACCTTTGAGCGGCACCTATATATAGCTCGACGCCGTTGCGAGAAGGCGATTGAGCCGCATGACAATATGTTCTATGTCCCGACCCTGTC
The DNA here is from genome assembly GCA_002436485.1 of Proteobacteria bacterium UBA6492. GTDB lineage: Bacteria > Pseudomonadota > Gammaproteobacteria > UBA6429 > Thiohalophilaceae > UBA6492. The sequence continues at coordinate 18,291 of DJMK01000144.1, read as the reverse complement.
GGGCAACGTGATTTCCTACAAGGGCCTGGTGATGCCAGAGAACCTGCCGGTGTTTTACCAGGATCTGAATAACGACGCCCTGGAATCGGCGCTGTGCGTCTTCCACCAGCGCTTTTCGACGAATACCTGGCCGCAATGGCGACTGGCTCAGCCGTTCCGCTACCTGGCCCATAACGGTGAAATCAACACCGTTCAGGGTAATCGTAATTGGTCAGTTGCCCGTGGGCATAAATTTGAGGCACCGGATCTCCCGATGGCCGATGTGCGTCCACTAGTATCCATGACCGGTTCGGATTCCAACAGCCTGGACAACATGCTGGAGGCNNCCGGCCGGCATTGTTTTGACTGACGGCAAGCATGCCGCCTGCAGCATGGATCGCAATGGGTTGCGTCCAGCGCGCTGGGTAATCACCAAAGATCGTCACATCACCTTGGCATCGGAAATTGGTGTTTATGACTACCAGCCTGAAGACGTAGTTAGTAAAGGACGCTTGAAGCCGGGCCAGATGATTGCGGCCAACACCGAAACCGGCGAGTTGTTATTACCGCAAGATATCGACGAGATGCTCAAGTCTGCTCAACCTTACAAGGAATGGATGCGCGACAATGCCAAGCGGCTCGAGTCGCGTCTCAAGGAAGATGCCAGTGCCTCTACTTTCGAAGACGAGACACTGGATACCTATCAGAAGCTTTACCAGGTCACCTTTGAAGAACGCGATCAGATAATTCGCGTACTGGCAGAGAATGGTCAGGAGGCAGTTGGTTCCATGGGTGACGACACGCCGTTTCCTGTGTTGTCAAAGAATGTGCGATCACCTTATGACAATTTCCGCCAGCAATTTGCCCAGGTAACCAATCCACCGATCGACCCCATTCGTGAGCAGATTGTAATGTCGCTGGAGACCTGCTTTGGTCGTGAACGCAATATGTTTATTGAATCGCCCGAACATGCACAGCGTGTACTGGTCGATTCACCTGTATTATCTAACAGCAAGTTTAAACAACTGCTAAAACTGGATAAGAAAAACTATAAGCACGAATTAATCGAGCTGCATTATGACGCGCAATCAACATTGGAAGATGCAATTCGCGCGGTGAGTGATCGTGCGGTGCAGGCAGTCAAATCTGGCACAGTACTTTTGATATTAACCGATCGCAATATCAGCCCGGATAAAATCCCATTGCATGCGCTGTTCGCTACCGGTGCCGTTCATCACCGTTTGATCCAGGAAGGCTTGCGTTGTGATGCCAACATAGTTGTAGAAACAGGAACAGCTCGTGACCCGCATCACTTTGCCGTATTGTTGGGTTATGGTGCCACGGCTGTCTATCCCTATCTCGCCTATGAAGTTATTCAACAAATGCAGCGCTCTGGCGAGATCACCGAGCAGGACAACGGGTCACTGTTAAAGAACTATCGCAAAGGCATTAACAAAGGTTTGTTCAAAGTCACCTCGAAGATGGGTATATCAACCATTGCCAGTTATCGTGGTGCGCAGTTGTTTGAATCCGTTGGGCTGCATCAGGATGTGGTCGACCTGTGTTTTAAAAACACGACTAACCGTGTCTCCGGCATTCACTTCACTGACTTTGATTTGGATCAGCGCAAGCTATGCAAACTCGCATGGAACAAGCGCAAGTCTATCTCGCAGGGCGGTTTACTCAAATTTATTCACGGTGGTGAAGACCATGCCTACAATCCGGACGTGGTGGGTACCCTGCAGCAAGCGGTGAAAAATGGTGACTATGACAAGTTTAAGGAATACACCAAGCTGGTTGATCAGCGTAGCCCGCTGGCATTGCGTGACATGCTTGCCTTACGCGAAGACGTAAAACCGATTCCGCTTGATGAAGTCGAGCCGATCGAGGATATCGTAAAACGTTTTGACTCTGCGGCCATGTCACTGGGTGCACTGTCACCTGAAGCGCATCAGCACCTGGCAGAAGCAATGAATGCATTGGGTGGCCGTTCTAATTCCGGTGAGGGTGGTGAAGCCCCCGAGCGTTGTTATAACCCGAAAACAAAATCCAAGATTAAACAGGTTGCTTCCGGACGCTTTGGTGTCACACCGGCGTATTTGCGCAGTGCGGAAGTCATGCAAATTAAAATTGCCCAAGGCGCCAAGCCAGGCGAAGGTGGACAATTACCTGGCCACAAGGTGAATGACACGATTGCGAAATTGCGTTTTTGCAAGCCGGGTGTCTCGCTGATTTCGCCACCGCCACATCATGATATCTATTCAATCGAGGACCTGGCGCAGTTGATCTATGACCTCAAACAGGTCAATCCGAATGGACTGGTTTCAGTGAAACTGGTTGCTGAGGCCGGTGTGGGTACTATCGCGGCTGGTGTGGCCAAGGCCTATGCAGATTTAATTACGATCTCCGGTTACGATGGTGGTACCGGTGCGTCCCCGTTAACATCGGTGAAATATGCNNATGATCGCCATGGGTTGTAAGTACCTGCGTATTTGTCATCTCAATAACTGCGCTACTGGTGTCGCCACGCAAAACAACATCCTGCGTATGCAACACTACAAGGGTGAAGTGCAGTGGGTGATTAATTACTTCCGTTTCATTGCACAGCAGGTGCGTGAGTTACTGGCACAGCTCGGTTGTCGCAATTTGACCGACCTGATTGGTCGCACTGATTTGTTGAGCCGCATTAACGGTTATACCAGGAAGCAACAGAACCTGGATATGACCGCTATTCTGTCGGATGGTGGTGTGGCGGCTGACAAGCCACGTTACTGTACTCAGCCCAAGAACGAACCTTTTGATAAAGGCGAACTGGCGGAGCAAATGGTCAGGGATGCATTGCCTGCTATAGAAAACAAGAGTGGTGGTGAGTTCAGTTACACAGTCCAAAATACTAATCGCTCCATTGGTGCGCGCCTGTCTGGCGAGATTGGTTTACGCCATGGCGATACCGGTATGGAATCAGATCCAATTGTAGTGAGGCTCACGGGTACAGCCGGACAAAGCTTTGGTGTTTGGAACGCAGGTGGCTTGCACATGTACCTCGAAGGCGATGCCAATGACTATGTCGGTAAGGGCATGGCGGGTGGCAAGCTGGTGTTGTATCCACCAAGCGGTAGTAACTTTAAATCGCACGAAACAGCGATCATCGGTAATACCTGCCTGTACGGTGCTACCGGTGGCAAACTGTTTGCTGCGGGTATGGCAGGCGAACGTTTCGCAGTACGTAATTCAGGTTGTACCACTGTTGTTGAAGGCGTTGGTGATCATGGCTGTGAATATATGACCGGTGGCGTGGTTGCCGTGCTTGGTTCAACGGGTGTCAACTTCGGTGCCGGTATGACCGGTGGTTTTGCCTACGTCTATGATGAGCAAAATACCTTTGGTGACAATTACAATCATGATGTTGAGATAGTACGAATTGCCCCGGAGCATATGGAAGCACACCGCGTTTACCTGCGGGAGTTAATTGAAGAGTTCGTTCGCGAAACAGGTAGTGAGCGTGGCAAGTACCTGTTGGAAAATTTTGTCGATACCGTTGGTAAGTTCTGGTTGATCAAGCCGAAAGCAGCAACGCTGGAATCACTTATTCAAGATATGCATCGCACCGCGGCATAAATAAAGAAGCAAAAGTAACATGGCTAACAATTTTCAATTCATCGATGTTCCACGTATCGACCCGGTAAAAAAGCCGGCGGATGAGCGTATCAAGGAATATCGTGAGATTTATGGACAGTTCAGTAAGGAAAGCGCGGCGCAACAGTCTGATCGCTGTCTTGCCTGTGGTAACCCCTATTGCGAGTGGAAATGTCCGGTACATAATTACATTCCTAACTGGTTAAAGCTGGTCGCGGAAGGCAATATCCTTGAGGCCGCAGAATTATCACATCGTACCAATTCATTACCGGAGATCTGTGGCCGTGTTTGCCCGCAGGATCGTCTCTGTGAAGGTTCCTGTACCCTGAATGACGGCTTTGGTGCCGTTACCATCGGTGCAGTGGAACGTTTTATATCGGATACCGCATTCGCACAGGGCTGGCGCCCTGACCTGTCAAGCGTTGAACGCACTGGCAAGAAGGTTGCTGTCATTGGTGCCGGTCCGGCCGGGCTTGGCTGCGCTGATGTATTGGCGCGCAATGGTGTAGACGTGACGGTATATGAAAAACAGCCGGAGATCGGTGGCTTGTTAATGTTCGGTATTCCGGAGTTCAAGCTGGAAAAGGAAGTTGTAAAAAACAGGCGCAAGATCTTTGAAGATATGGGCATCCTGTTCAAGACAGGTGTTGAAGTTGGCAAGGATATCGCATTCCAGGACATCATTGATGACTATGATGCCGTGTTCCTCGGCATGGGTACCTATACATACATGCAGGCCGGTATCCCCGGTGAAGATTTGCCGGGAGTCTATGCCGCACTGGATTTTCTTATCTCGAATGTGAACCATTGCTGGAAATATGAGAAAGATCCCGCAGATTACATCAGCATGGAAGGTAAACGCGTTGTTGTGCTTGGCGGTGGTGATACTGCGATGGACTGTAACCGTACTTCCATTCGACAGGGTGCTGCTTCTGTGACATGTGCTTATCGGCGTGATGAAGAAAACATGCCGGGTTCAAAACGTGAAGTGGCCAATGCCAAGGAAGAGGGCGTCAAGTTTTTATGGAATCGTCAACCGGTTGAGGTCGTCGGTGATGACAAGGTTGAAGGTATCAAGGTGGTAACGACACAATTAGGTGAGCCCGATGAGCGTGGTCGTTGTCGCCCGGAGCCAATCGAAGGTTCAGAAGAAGTCATTCCGGCAGATGCAGTAATTATCGCGTTTGGTTTTCGCCCCAGCCCGGCGGACTGGTTCAAGGATTTTGGCATCGAGCTGGATGAGCGTGGACGCGTCAAGGCGCCTGCTGCACAAGAAAACAAGTACCAGACCAGCAACGAAAAGATTTTTGCCGGTGGTGACATGGTGCGAGGTTCGGACCTGGTAGTTACAGCAGTTTTTGAAGGTCGCGAGGCCGCAGAAGGCATTCTGGATTACCTCAACGTTTAACACTTAAACGCTATCATGAATAGCGTCACTGATCAGATGACAACACTAAAAAACGATCGTTTTCTCAAAGCTTTGTTGCGCGAACCGGTTGATGTAACACCGGTGTGGATGATGCGTCAGGCCGGCCGTTACCTTCCAGAATACAAGGCGACACGCAAAAAAGCTGGCAGTTTCATGGATCTGTGCAAGAACCCTGAACTGGCATGCGAAGTGACTATTCAACCACTGGAACGCTTTGAGCTCGATGCAGCTATTCTTTTCTCTGACATTCTGACTATTCCGGATGCCATGGGCCTCGGTTTGTACTTTGCCGAAGGTGAGGGACCCAACTTCAAAAACCCGGTGCAAAACAGGGCGTCAGTCGACAAGTTGTTTGTGCCCGACATGGAGCAGGAACTGGGTTACGTGATGGACGCAGTACGTACTATTCGACGTGAACTGAACGGGCGCGTTCCCTTGATTGGATTTTCCGGTAGCCCGTGGACGTTGGCGACCTACATGGTGGAAGGTAGCTCCTCCAAGGATTTCGCAAAGGTCAAAGGCATGCTGTATGAGGATCCCGACAGCATGCACAAGTTACTGGATATTACAGCACAGTCAGTAACCCAGTATCTGAATGCACAAATAGATGCGGGTGCACAGGCAGTGATGATTTTTGATACCTGGGGTGGTGCACTGACAACACGGGACTACAAAAACTTCTCGCTGGCTTACATGCAACAGATTATCAGTGGCCTGAAACGGGAAAACGAAGGGCGCAAGGTGCCAGTGATCATGTTCAGTAAAGGCGGATGCCAGTGGCTGGAAGACCAGGCTAATGCGGGTGCGGATGCGCTGGGACTGGACTGGACCATTGATATCGGGCTTGCCCGCAATCGGGTGGGTAATACAGTGGCGTTACAGGGAAATATGGATCCGACGGTACTGTATGCTTCACCGGAACGAATACGTGAAGAGGTTGCCTATATCCTTGATAGTTATGGTAAGGGAGAAGGTCATGTGTTTAACCTGGGACACGGTATTCACCAGCATGTTAATCCCGAGCATGCAAAGGCTTTTGTCGATGCTGTGCATGAACTCAGTAAGCCTTACCATAGGTAATATAGAACCACGATGGCAACTACCGGTAACCTCAGAAAACTATCACCAGAACTGACCAGCCCGGTGACCTACTCAATGCCAGTAGGTGATCAGCAGATTAAACTGAATGATCTGATCGGCTCAAACCTACAGCTTAACTATCTTGGTGAGATTAATTGTATCCATTGTGGCCGCAAAACCAGTAAGAGTTTTCAGCAAGGTTACTGCTACCCCTGTTTCCAGACACTGGCCGAATGTGACAGTTGTCTAATCAAGCCGGAGCTGTGTCACTACCACGAAGGCACATGCCGTGAACCGAAGTGGGGTGAAGAGCACTGCTTTCAGGATCACTTCGTGTACCTGGCAAATACATCTGGCCTCAAGGTTGGCATTACTCGTCAGACCAATGTACCTACGCGCTGGATGGATCAGGGTGCTACCCAGGCATTACCGATATACAAGGTACGTGATCGATTGGTATCCGGACAGGTAGAGGTATTATTGAAAAATCATGTGGCTGACAAAACCGCCTGGCAACGTATGCTAAAAAACGAATCGGAACCGCTGGATTTAAAGCTCAGACGTGATCAATTGAACGAGCAATGCAGCCAGCAGCTGACTACTCTGATTGAGCAACTGGGGGATGATGCAATTACATTCCTGTTTGATGAGAAAGTCATCGAGATTGACTACCCGGTGCTGGAATACCCCACAAAAGTGAAATCGCTTAACCTGGACAAGACCCCGGAAATAGCAGGGAAACTGATGGGTATCAAGGGCCAGTATCTTATTCTGGATACGGGAGTATTGAATATTCGCAAGTTTTCAGGTTATAAAGTAAGCTTCATCACCTGATAATGGTATGGGCAGAATGAAGCGTTTGCGAAATCTCAAATTTGTGATGCTAATGGCAACAGCATTGTTGTCTGCGCAGACTATTGTTTTGGCCCACAATCACGATGTTGACACTCATCAGCATGATAGTGCGTGCGAAGTGTGTACCCACCATAAGCCGAGCAGTTATGCGCCTCCCTCGGTCAGTCACATACCGGTTCTTTTTTCAATTTCATCCGTTAGTAATACTTTTGACTACTGCGATGTTTTAAAACTGCAATCTGCATATTCATTTAATATGCGCGCTCCTCCTACTTCTTCCTGATTTAATTCTCTCTAATCTTTTCATTTAATACTTTCGAGTTATACCTGGCGTGCTGAGTGCGCGCGCCGGTACAGGAGGAAGAAACATGTGTCATATGAAAAATTTGACCAGGATAATGCTGGTTAATCTGTTGATATGGTTATCGTTGGCAGTACACGCAGCGAAAGTAACTTCAAACGAATTTAACCCGGCGATCAGCCTTATTCTAAATGGTACATATAGCCAGTTCAGTAATGATCCGGACGATTATGTCATACCAGGGTTTGCACTGGCTGAGGAAACCGGTCCAGGGGAAGAGGGTTTTTCGCTGGGAGAATCGGAACTGACGATGTCTGCCAACATCGATGATCTTTTTTACGGTAGTTTTACCGCGGCATTGACCGCGGAAGACAGTGTTGAAGTGGAAGAAGCTTACATTGAAACAGTTGGTCTTGGTAAAGGGGTAACTATCAAGGCAGGACGGTTTTATTCCGGCATAGGTTATCTGAACAGTAAACACCTGCATTCATGGGACTTCAGAGATCAGCCACTGGTATACCGGGCCATGTTGGGTAACCAGTTGGCAGATGACGGCTTACAGGTGCGTTGGTTGGCACCAACCGAGTTTTACCTGGAGTTTGGTATCGAGGGTTATCGAGGTGAGGGTTTTCCGGCCGGTGGTGCCGCTAGCGACGGTAAGGGTAGCACAACGCTGTTTGTGCATACTGGCGGTGATTACAACCAGAGTAACAGTTGGCTGGCTGGATTATCACTGGTAAACGCCGAAGCGCTAGACCGTGAAACCGGCGATCCTGCCGAGATCTTTACCGGTGACAGTGAATTGGTCATCGCTGATTTTGTCTGGAAGTGGGCACCCAACGGAAACCCGAAGCAAACCAACTTCAAGCTGCAAGTCGAATACTTCATGCGCTCGGAAAATGGAACCTATCAGGGTAATCCCTATGATGCAGATCAGGATGGCTACTATATCCAGGCCATCTATCAGTTTATACCCCGTTGGCGTGTCGGACTTCGTTATGACTCACTAAGCGCAGATGATCCGGGCCTTGCATTTGCTGGTACCGCACTGGATACCCAGGGACATGATCCTGAGCGCTGGTCTGTGATGCTGGACTGGTCCCGCACCGAATACTCACGCCTGCGCTTGCAATATAATGCTGATGATTCCGGTACCGAGTCAGACAGCCAGCTATATTTGCAGTACGTGATGAGTCTTGGTTCACACGGGGCACATAGCTTTTAGGAGTCAGGGATGAAATGGATTATGTTCATAGCCTTGTTGCTGGTGTCTGGTTACAGTTACGCTCAGCAACAAATCAATGTGTTTGCCTGCGAGCCGGAATGGGCTTCGCTGGTTCAGGAACTGGCAGGAGATAAAGCCAACATTTATACCGCGACGACAGCCTTTCAGGACCCGCATCATATCGAGGCACGTCCGAGTTTGATTGCCAAGGTCAGGCGTGCTGACTTAATCGTCTGTACCGGTTCAGGACTTGAAGTTGGCTGGCTGCCATTACTGTTACGTCAATCGGCTAACCCGAAAGTCCAACCCGGACAGGCTGGTTATTTCCTGGCAGGTGATCAGGTTGTTCGTCTGGAAATTCCCGAGAAAGTAGATCGAAGTATGGGTGATGTTCATGCGGAAGGTAACCCGCATGTTCACCTGGATCCAAATCGCATTGCCGTTATTGCAGAAGCTTTAAGTAAACGCCTGGTTCAGCTTGATCCCATAAACAAGATTTTTTATGAACAGCGGCGTAAAGATTTTCTTGCAAAGTGGAAAACAGCAATTGTGAAGTGGCAACAGCAGGCCAGATTACTGGAGGGTGTTTCCATCGCGGTCAATCACAATTCGTGGGTCTACCTGTTTGAGTGGTTGGGAATACAGCAAGTCGCAGTACTGGAGTCCAGGCCGGGCATCCCTGTAAGCGCAAGTTATCTGGCTCAACTGAAGCATCGCCTGGCTGACGTCCCGGTAAAAATGGTAATTTATGCCGCATATCAGAATGACCGTGCTGCTATCTGGTTAGGTAAAGAAATGAATATTCCTGTTGTGCAGCTACCATATACGGTTGATGGTGCTGACAATGTTGTTGATCTATTCAGTTTATTTGATGTGACTATTGAGCGATTGCTACGGGCGTTAGAAGCATGATCGAATGGGGCATTGTCATACCGGCATTTTTAACCGGTCTGCTTGTATTACTGACCCATGTGCCATTAGGTCAGCGTGTCCTGCAGCGCAATATTATTTTTATAGATCTTGCACTGGCACAGATCGCAGGCCTGGGGCTTATTATAGCTAGTGCCGGCGGCTTTGAGTCACATGGCATTGGCATGCAAGTCATTGCTGTCGCCAGTGCCTTGCTGGGCGCATTTGCATTCTATTTGACTGAAAAGCGATGGCCTGAAATCCAGGAGGCAATCATTGGTACCGTGTTTATTCTGGCGGCCACGCTATCCCTGCTGATAGTTGCCAGACAGCCACAAGGTGCCCACGCAATCAGCGACCTGCTCAGTGGTCAGATCCTTTGGGTTAACTTTTCACAACTCTGGCCGGTTGGAATCTTGTATGCATTTGTTTTACTACTATGGTTTACGCCCTGGTGGCCATCTCAACGGTTAAAGTTTTACATCCTGTTCGCGCTTGCGGTAACTGCTTCTGTTCAGCTGGTTGGAATATTCCTGGTTTTTGCCAGCCTGATTTTACCTGCGCTGGCAGTCAGGAATATGAAGTCCAGAGCATTACTGATTGGATACCTTATCGGGGCAACGGGTTATCTGGCAGGTATTTTACTATCGGCGTGGTGGGATTATCCGACTGGCCCTATGATTGTTTGGACACTATTCCTGGCAACGCTGGTGTTTATTGTCATTTGTAACTACAAAAACAATGCTGTTTGATTTATTGTCTGTTTGCTTTGTGTATGAATGTATTGAATGAAGGATATCAATTATGCCTACCTATGATTATCACTGTCCGGTTAACGACAAGGTTGTCGAGGTCAAACATCGAATCTCTGAATCGGTGAGCAGCTGGGGCGAGCTTTGTCAGCTCGCTGGTATCGAACCAGGTGATACGCCTGCGGAAACACCGGTTGAAAAACTGATTACCGGTGGTGGCATCGTCAAAAGCAATAGCATGGGTTCGGAACCACCCTGTGTGAGCGGGCCGTGTTGCGGTGGCGGTGGTTGTGGCCATTAACTGGCGCCTTAAAGCAGCGTTGGCTGCGTTAAAATAATCTTCGTATTTCGCCTTGCTACCATCCGCTTGAAGACGCCAGCCTGATTTACGTAATTATTTTTTGTTTGCCCTTGGGTGAGCCTTGTCATAAACACTGGCGAGGTGTTGAAAGTCGAGGTGGGTATAAATCTGGGTGGTGTTAATATCACTATGCCCCAGTAGTTCCTGCACTGCGCGCAGGTCGCCGCTGGATTCAAGCACATGGCTGGCAAAGGAGTGGCGCAGCATGTGTGGGTGAACATGACTGTTCAGCCCCTGTTTTTGCGCCCAGTGTCGCATGCGTTGTTGCACACTGCGTGCTGATAGCCGAGCTCCCTGTTGACTAAGAAAGACCGCGTTGTTGTCTGTTCTTGTAAAATCCTTTCGAATGTTTAACCACTGTTGTAATGCCTCAATCGCTTTGCGGCCAACGGGCAGGCGGCGGGTTTTGTTACCCTTACCAGTAACACTCAACATGGCCTGGCTGAGATCAAGTTGATCAAGATCCAGGCTGACCAGTTCCGCCAGTCGCAAACCGGAAGAATAAAACAGTTCAAGGATGGCACGATCACGAATGGCTAGCGGTTCGTTATCAGTAATTTCCAGTAGCCGTTGCAGCTGGTCGACATCCAGCGTCTTTGGTAACGGTTGTTTTGCTTTGGGTGCCTGAACTGATTTGGCCGGGTTATACCGAATGACCTGTTCGGTAATCAGGTAATTGAAAAAACTGCGTATTGCGCTGAGTTCACGTTGCAGGCTGCGTGCGGCAAGTTGCTGGCGATGACGCGACGATACATAGCTCCGGACATTGGTTTCACTGACGTTTGACCAACCAGTAATTGACTGGTTATCCAGGTAGCTGATGAACCTGTTTAGATCGCGTTGGTAGTTGGTAATGGTGTGCGAAGACAGTTGTCGTTCGTGTTGCAGTTTTTTGAAAAATTGATCAACGAGCTTGTGATCGACTGCTTGCATCAAACCTTCTCAAGCTGCTGCTTTAACACACGCGAAAGAATTTTTCCGATCTGTGACAGGAACAGGGTACCCATGTCAGCACGAAAACGATCAGACTGGTGGCTGCCTATGGCCAGCAAGCCGTAGCAGGTTGTGCTGTCTTCATTGGCAACCAGCGGAATTAATGCAGCCGAGGCAATCTGGCCGGCTTCGTCACTGAACAACGATTCGAGCTGCCCATGCTTGAGTCGCCCGCATACCGGTTTTTTGTCCTTGATGACTTTCTCAAATGCACCCATCACCGGCTCACTCCAGTCAACGATCTCAGGGCGTGCCGCCATGGCAGGATGGCCTGTATCAAACAGGCGTACCACGACTGCGTCGGCATCAAAATCCTTGGTCAGCCTGGTTTGCACGATATCCAGTACAGCATCCAGATCATCTGCGTCCAGTAAGGCCAGAATAAATTTATTGATGCGCTCACTGAGCCGTTCATTGAGCTGTGCATTCTGGATCAGGGTGTTGAGTTTCTTCTTGTTGGCATCCTTTTGTTCGCGCAGGATCTGTACCTGCCGCTCAATGAGCGAAATGGCGCCGCTATCATGCGGTAAGGTCATATCAGCCAGCAGGTCCATATGGCGTTCAAAAAAGTCCGGGTTGTCACGCAAATATTTAACAACCGCTTTTTCGTTTTCATCCAGGACTGGTTTATTGGTTTTCTTGTGTTGCGTTGTCATATAGCAATCTCACCTTCGTAGACTGTTACTGCCGGACCGGTCATCATCACAGGCCGCCCTTCCCCTTGCCATTCTATATTAAGTGTACCACCTGTGAGGTGGACTTGAACCTTTTCATCCAGTAAATCCCATAATCGGCCAACAACAACAGCTGCGCAGGCACCAGAACCACACGCCAGTGTTTCACCCGCACCCCGTTCATATACCCGTACACGGATTTCTGATCGCGAAATAACCTGCATGAAGCCAGCATTAACGCGCTCTGGAAACTGCTCATAGGCTTCAATTTGCGGCCCCAGTGTAAGCACAGGCGCTTCATTGATGTCTTCCACCAGCGTGACGGCATGCGGGTTTCCCATGGATAAGGCACCAATCACGATGGAACGGCCCCCGGGTTGGATATCATATTCATTGCATTGGCGGTCGGTCAGAAAAGGAATTTTCACGGGTTCAAACACGGGTATACCCATATTGACCGTGACCTGATCATTTTCTGACAGTTGTAACTCGAGAATGCCCTTGAGGGTTTCAACACGAATGGTTTGCTTGTCGGTCAGGCCTTTTGTAGTGACAAAGCGGGCGAAACAGCGCGCACCATTACCACATTGTTCAACTTCGCCACCATCGGCATTGAAAATACGGTAACGAAAATCCACTGCGGGGTTTTTGGTAGCTTCCACCAGTAACAGCTGGTCAAAGCCAACGCCAAAATGACGATCAGATAGCTGACGGATAAGCTCAGGACCCGGTGCGAACTGCTGAGCGGTATTATCAATGACCATGAAGTCATTACCAAGGCCATGCATTTTTGTGAATCGAACTGTCATGGACAATGATCTCAGCGTGTCGTCCTGTTTGTTCAGCTTACAGGCATCTTAGCAGGACTGGGGGGTATTGATACAGTCCATGCAATAGATTACTGACCAAGACACTCAAGTGAAGTTTGCTGTTTGTATCAGTTATTGGGCAACAGGTGTTCACCGGCATAGAGTGAAGTCAGGGTTTCGCGTTCACGCGCCACATGCACGTGTGCACCGTCAACAATAAGTTCAGTAGCGCGTGGCCGTGTATTGTAGTTTGAACTCATGCTAAAACCATAGGCACCGGCAGAGCGAACGGCCAGCAGGTCACCAATAGCCAGTTGCAGTTCACGTTCTTTACCTAGAAAATCACCGGTCTCACACACCGGGCCGACAATATCATAGTGATGTGTTTCACCTTCAGCTGACAGGATCACCGGAATGATTTCTTGCCAGGCGTTATAGAGGGCCGGGCGCATCAGGTCATTCATGGCCGCATCCACGATGGCAAAGTGGCGATCTTCATTATGTTTCAGGTACTCGACCCGGGTTACCAGTATGCCTGCATTGCCGGCAATGGCGCGCCCTGGTTCCATGATGATCTTGAGTTTACGATCACCCAAAGCCTCGCGAATAGCCGAGGCATACATGCTCGGCTCCGGTGGGGCTTCGTCACGATATCGAATACCCAGTCCACCGCCAATATCTATATGCTTAATTTCAATTCCATCGGCAGCCAGCTTGTCCAAAAGTTCCAGCACACGTGCCAGTGCATCGACAAATGGTGCAGTGGATACCAGCTGCGATCCGATATGACAGTCAACCCCGGTAACGTTTAAGTTTTTGAGTGAAGTTGCTATCTGGTATACACGCTGCGCGTCCTCGATAGCGATACCGAACTTGTTTTCTTTCAGACCAGTGGAAATATATGGATGGGTTTGCGCATCGACATCCGGATTCACGCGTAGCGAGATATTGGCGATTTTGCCCATGCCGGCAGCGACTTCATTCAGCCGGTGTAATTCTGCTTCGGACTCGACGTTAAAGCAGTAAATCCCGACTTCCAGGGCACGCTGCATTTCATCGGCGCGCTTCGCAACACCGGAAAACACGACCTTGTCGGCATCGCCACCGGCGGCGAGTACCCGCTCCAGTTCACCAACGGACACAATATCAAAACCAGAGCCAAGCCGGGCAAGTATGTTTAGCACGGCCAGGTTGGAGTTGGCCTTGACTGCGTAACAAACCAGGTGATCGGTACCAGCCAACGCGCTATCAAAGGCACGCCAGTGCCGCTCAAGCGTGGCTCGCGAGTAGACATAACAGGGCGTACCATACTTGCCAGCGATATCTGCAACCGCGACATCTTCGGCAAATAACGCGTTATTGCGGTATTCAAAATAATCCATCGGTTTTACGTGGTTGAGTGTTAACGGGTTTGTTCTTTATCAGGTATATACAGCGGGCCTTTTTTACCGCACGCCGTGATACTGCCAATGCTGCCGAGGCAGATGGCCAGTACCAGTAGCATTGTTATGGTACGTGCTGACATAATTTCCCTGTGCATGATAATGCTGTGCATTATACGCAGACTTGTTTCACAGTCCCAACTTTTGAGTTGGCAAGCTTCCCGTATATTCCTAATATAAACAGTATGGATCACCAAAAGCGAGCGGCAACCTGAGCAATGACTGTATTTTATGTTTTGATAGCCTTTTTCCTGTTTCTTGGCGCCTGGTTATGCTGGGCCGGGGTACGGCGTGTCTGGCGGCGGCGTCCCATGACGGGGAGTATGCAGGGATTGACCGGACTACTGTTCCTGGCGTGTGCCGCGCTGTTTGTCGCCATTGCGATCAACCTTTATACCTACCAGGTATTTAACCAGGAGCAGCCGGTTGCAGAGGTGCGTTTCGAAGCTCTTGGTCCACAATATTTTCGTGTCTACCTGATTCCGGAAGGTAGCAGCTCGCGTGTGCTGGAACTGCGAGGCGATGAATGGCAACTGGATACCCGCATTTTGAAATGGCATGGGCTGGCGAATTTACTCGGCATGAAAACTTCCTACCGGCTCGAGCGCATTAGTGGGCGATACCATGATGTACAGCAGGAACGTCGTGCTGTCAGAACAGTGCACGAGCTGGAGGATACAAGGGGAATTGATTTGTGGTTGCTCGCCAGTGAACACAAGAAGAAAATACCCTGGCTTGATGCAGTCTATGGCAGTGCAGCCTATGTGCCGATGGTTGACAAGGGTATATTCCGGGTAAGCATGTCCCATACTGGTCTTGTCGTGCGCGCAGACAATGGTATTGCACAGCGAGCGATTGAAAACTGGCGATAGGTTTTTAACTTGCGTATTCGCACACATATTTTCTCCTGGGTATTTCTCGCAACCATTGTGCCACTCACTGCGTTGGCAATTTCCGCTACCTACTATATCGAGTATGACTACAAGCACGGTGTTAATGAGTCGATTAACACCAATATCAATACCATCTCGGAAGAAGTAAAGCGGCATGTACAGTCACATCGAAATCTTGCGCTGGGCCTGGCAAGATCAAATGCTATTCGCGAATTCCTGCCGGTAATAAAGGCATCCGAAACCGGCAATATTGGCACGATGTTCAATGTGCACCGAAGCCGTATAAATCATTACTTCGAAGGCTTTCAAACTATTTTGCAGGGTATGTATACCATGCGGTTAATGGACAAGTTTGGAAACAGTTTTATCAAGGTCAGTCATAATCGTCGTAGCACTCCCGTGTATGAAAGTATCAGTGGCGTAATGTTCGTGGAGCAGGAAGTGGACGCGTATGAGTTTCATGCAATGCTGCAAAAGCTGCCCAGGGATGAAGTCAGCATGATCGTGTTACCACATAATGCACAACAGTCAGAACTCATGTCGACACTGTCGCTACTGGACTATATCGTACCATTGTACGTCGACGACAAGCTGGTTGGCGCGCTTAGCCTGACACTTTTTGGTGAGCCGATAGACAGAATTCTTAATCATTCACCGCGCCTGTATAACGCAACTATTACGGTTACTGAAAATAATCCGGAGAACCCGAACCGTCATGGCATGGTTTTGTATGACGACAAGCAGGAAATACGTTTTGCCCAGGTCCGCGATGAAATGAATACTGTACAGAAGCTCTATGGCGAAGAACTGCTGGAACTGGTGACGCACAAACCATTTGGCGATGCTGTGTATGGTGAAAGTAACCAGAATATCTATTTTGCCGAGCTGTATCCCTATGTAAGCCAGTTGACCAGCTGGATTGTCGTTATGCAGGTTGATAATGAAAAGATCAATGCACCGTTTAACAAGATTCGACTGGTTATCTGGGCCATTGCGGTTATTGCCCTGGGTATTAGTTTGTTGTTGAGTGACTTTGGCGTGCGGACCATTGCGCGACCCATTCGTGAATTGTCGGCAAACCTTTTGTCCTATGCAAAAGGTGAAGCATCACAACGCGCAACTACCCGGACACCAATTGATGAGGTCCGCAAGCTCGAACAAGCCTTTAATACCATGGCGGATTCGCTGGAGCAGGCTAGCAAGGAACGAGACAAGGCACAGCATATGATGCTACAGAGTGCCAAGCTTGCAAGTATCGGGCAAATGGCCGCCGGTATAGGTCACGAACTGAATAACCCGTTAAACAACATTCTGTCCTATGCCAAGTTACTGGAACGAAGTTCTGACGATAAGGACCCTCGATTACAGTCTGATCTCAAGTCATTAAAAGAAGAGGCATTGCGTGCCAGTGATATCGTAAAAGGTATTCTTAACTTTGCACGCCAGGTACCACCGCAATATGCACCGTTTGAAATGGGTAAATGGTTGCAAGATACAATCAACCTGGTGCGACAGACCGCAAAAACCGCCGGCATATACATTGCATATGAGTGTGATGAGGAGCTTGTTGTTGAGGGGGACCGTGCACAGCTGCAACAGGCATTAATCAACCTGTTAATTAATGCGGTACATGCAAGTGAGCGTGATGGCGAAGTAAAGGTGTTTGTTACTAATGATGAAAACGAAGTATCAATCAGTGTTATTGATACCGGCACGGGGATTAGCGAGGATACTCTTGATTCTATTTATGATCCTTTCTTTACTACCAAGCCGGAAGGCGAAGGCCATGGGCTTGGTCTGTCTGTTTGTCTCGGGATTATCGAAAGGCATAATGGTACACTTCAAATCACTAACAATACCGGGCCGGGAGTTACGGCAGTCATGACCATACCGTTAAAACAGTCGGTTGCGCCATCATGAGTAGTCAGCCAGTCATACTCTTCATTGACGATGATCCGAAGGCAGGAGAATTGATGGTGCGCTTTAGTGAGGGTGCCAGCTATAGCTGCAAAGTCTTCCAGGACCCGGAAGCGGCACTGCAGTTTTTCAAAAGTGACAGGGTCGACCTGGTTATCAGCGACCTGCGCATGCCAAAAATTACCGGCATTGAACTGTTGCGCGCAATACGTCAGTTGGATGAAAAAATTCCCTTCATTATTATTACCGGTTATGCCGACGTGGAAAATGCCATCGAGGCGATGCGCTTGGGCGCGAGTGACTTTATCAAGAAACCATTTGATATGGATGAACTGCGCCTGCAGATTGAAAAAACGTTACAGCACCAGGCGCTGGTCAATGAAAACCGGTTATTGAAAAGACAGCTCAAGGATGAACAGACCCGTTTTGGTATGGTGGGGCATTCACCAGCGATACATAAAATATATTCGATTATTGAAAAACTGTCAGATGTACGTTGTAACGTCATTATTGAAGGTGAATCCGGTACTGGCAAGGAACTGGCTGCACGCGCAATACATATGCAAGGGCAATTTGCCGGCAAAGCATTTATTGTGATTGATTGTGGCGCATTGACCGACACCTTGCTGGAAAGTGAACTATTCGGGCACAAGAAGGGCGCGTTTACCGGTGCCGTGTCATCAAAGCCGGGCCTGTTGGAAGCGGCAACAGGCGGTACGGTGTTTCTCGATGAGATTGGTAATATTTCCGATTCCATGCAGGTTAAGTTATTACGCGTGGTGCAGGAGCAACAGGTAACGCGTGTGGGCGACGTCAAACCCATTGAAATCGATGTGCGTTTTATTGTTGCCACCAACCAGGATCTGGAAAAGCGTGTCGCGGAGGGAGCATTCCGGCATGACCTTTATCATCGTCTCAACGTGGTCAAGATACACATGCCACCACTACGTGAGCGGGGTGATGACATTCCGCTATTGATTCAGAAGTTCATCACTGATTTTAATCACCAGTATCATCGACAGGTGACAGGCTTTGA
>DJMK01000057.1 GCA_002436485.1 Proteobacteria bacterium UBA6492 | reverse complement strand
TCTTCACAGGCTGACAAGGTCAACATGCTTATCCAGACCATCTACCGTAACTTCAATGCCGAGCATGGTCTGGGTGATAGTAAACCCAGGATGTTCAGCATGACCAAGTACAAGCGCGAAATGGAACGCCTGTATCATGAAGCCGATGCATACCGTAAAAGCCCGGTCACTACCATGACGGAGCAAAGTTTCGTTATCAAAAAGTTTTTTATCTCCATGGTGAGTCATGCGCGTAACACCTTCTTCAATGCACACCAGGAAGCTGAAGCATGGGGCAAGGCGGCCATGGCGCCACTGGTTGGACGCATCAAAGAACACAAGGACCAGATGGAGAAGCGCCTGGAGAGCCTGCGCAAGATCAATGAGTCCCGCGACACCCTGCAGGCACGCATTGCCGAACTTGAGCGAGCAACCCAGAACCTGAACAAGCAACTTTCAGATCTGAACCAGTTGCTATCAACGCTCAACCAGCCGCTGGAAAAATTCGTGGATAAGGCGGCAGCGGTCGCCTGATACAAAATCCTAAACCGCAACGCGCCCTCTTCCGAGGGCGTTTTTATTTAGTGGTGATGATGTTGGTGTCCGGCGTGTGGATCAACATCCATTGGAGCCCATGCCGCCCATAGCAACCATGCACCAAAACCAATCACCATGATTCCGGCAATATAGCGCACTGCCGGTTTGCGNNCCAGCCCCAGACCATGCCAACAAAATATGCATGGTGTATCTTTTTGACAGGAATCAACCTGCGGGCAAATGGCTCAATGCGTTTCCAGATAATCGCGCCAGCCTGCTCCACCCGAGTCAGTACACGCCACCAGCCTGCCAGGTATAGCCCCATCAGGATCATAAACACGCCGGAAAAAGTTTGCAGTATCTGGTGTAACTGGTGAGAAGCGAGACCTTCGATACTGACCTGTCCTATCCAGCCAAACAATAATCCCGCCAATGTATAGGTAGAGATACGACCCAGGTTATAAAAAAGCTGCGAGAAAAAATTCTTCACCCTGCCGGACTTCTGATCGAGTCCAAGACTTAATACACCAACGATACCACCGCACATACCGATACAATGTACGCCGGATAGCAACCCAATTATAAAAACAGAGAGATAACTTATATTTTCACTCATAAGTTGCCTTTGTCATTTACATGAAAACGTGTCCGGTGCATGAGGAACAACACCATGAGAATTGCCGGAATACCCAAACATGCTGCATAGATAAAGAAAAATGTGTAACCGGAGTTGTCCACCACGACGCCTGAAAAGCCCGAAATAAACTTGGCAGGTAAAGTCATCAATGAACTGAACAAGGCATATTGCGTTGCCGTGTAAGCCTTGTTGGTCAGCCCCGACAAATAGGCAATGAAGGCAGAGCTGGCAAACCCGCCGCTGAAATTATCAGCGCAGATGATCAAAATAAACCACAGCATATCATGACCACGCGGCACCATCGCCATATACAAAAGATTCGTGATAGCGACGAGCACAGCGCCGATCAGCAACATCCGCATAACACCATAACGCAGAACAAAAATGCCACCAACTGCCGCACCCGTTATCGTCAATACCACGCCATAGATTTTTGTAACATTAGCTATTTCTGTTTTACTGAACCCCATATCAAGATAAAAAGGATTGGCCATGATCGCGAGTGTTATATCACTAATACGATAAAGTCCGATAAATAAAAGAATCGCGAGTGCCAGTTTTCCATTACGTACAAAAAAATCAACGAAGGGACAAATGACGGCACCTATGATCCATGCGAAAAGCTTTCTAGGTTTCTCTGGCCAATGCTCGCTATCAGCAAGGAAATTAATAACACGTTGTTCTTCCAGCCAGGTCTTGTTACTCACCTGCTTTTCCGGTTCACTGATAATCAACACGGTCACGATACCAACACTGACACAGGCCGCCATCACCATGTAAGCAATCTGCCAACTGAAAAATTCAGCTAAATATAAACAGGCAGCACCTCCAACCAGTGCCGCACCGATTCGCCAGCCAGCCTGGTAGGCACCTGCCATTGCGGCCTGGTATTCAACATCCAACGCTTCAATCCGATAGGCATCGATGACAATATCTTGTGTTGCGGAACTAAAGGCCACCCAGACTGCGGCCAGTGCAACTACCGTGACCTGCTCCTGTGGATTCAGGCCTGATAGAAAAACCAAGCCACTGGCGATACCAAGCTGTGCGACCAGCATCCAGCTACGACGATGACCCAGTTTTCTTTCAAGCCATGGTAGATTAATGCGATCGATAATCGGCGCCCAGAAAAACTTGATCGAGTAGGTAATACCAACCCAGGCAAAAAAACCTATCACGCTACGCGAAATACCTTCTTCCTTTAGCCAGGCGCTCAGAGTTGAAAATACAAGTAAAAAGGGCAAGCCTGCAGAAAAGCCAAGAAACAACATACCGATAACACGCGGCTTTGTATAAACCAGTAATGCTTCCTGCCAGGAGTGAATCGCTTTCAATGGCAATCAAGTTACCTGCTAGATTTCGTAATCGTAGTCAATGATCAAGGGGGCATGATCCGAAAACCATTTGTCCTTGTATACCCAGGCTTTTTGAACCGAACCTTTCAGTCCCGGCGTGATGAACTGGTAATCGATACGCCAACCCACATTGTTGGCACGTGCGTTACCGCGGTTTGACCACCAGGTATATTGCCCTTCACCCTTTTCAACTTCACGGAAAGCATCGACCCAGCCACCTTCGTTGATCACCTTGTCAACCCAGGCGCGTTCTTCATCGGTACAACCGGAATTTTTACGGTTGCTCTGGAAATTGCGAATATCAATCTGCTTATGCACCGTGTTCCAGTCACCACAGATAACGTATTCACGGCGCTTGCGTCGCATAAGTTTCATTTCATCGTAAAACTTGTCCATGAAACGTAACTTGTTTGCATGACGCTCTTCACTGGAAGAACCTGATGGTAGATACAGGGAAGCGATACTCAGCTTGCCAAAGTCTGCCTGCAGGTATCGGCCTTCTGTATCACAGTGATCCCAGCCAAGACCGGCCAACACTTCGTCCGGTTCATGCCGACTATAAATTGCAACACCACTATAGCCTTTCTTTTGCGCATCGAAATAATAGCAATGATAATTCTTTGGACAAAAAATACTGTCATCCAGCTGGTGCTCCTGTGCCTTGGTTTCCTGTACACAGACCACATCCGCGCGTTGCCTGGCCAGCCATTGATAGAAGCCTTTTTTCTCGGCAGCACGTATACCGTTAACATTGACGCTGATGACTCTCATGAAATTCCTGTATTCTCTTAAACCGTGAATAAATTCTGTGTATCATACCACCCTCACGGCAGGGATTGAGAATTACGGGTAGCTGCATGCAAGATTATCAACGCGCATTTATTGAACTGGCACTGGCGTCGGATGTACTACGCTTTGGTGAATTCACCCTCAAGTCAGGGCGAACCAGTCCGTATTTTTTTAACGCGGGTCTTTTCAATACCGGGCAAGCACTGGCGAAGCTGGGACAATTTTACGCCAGGACAATCGTTGATAGTGGCGTCCAGTTTGATACGCTGTTCGGCCCAGCCTATAAGGGTATTCCGCTGGCGGCTGGTTGTGCGATTGCTTTGTCAGAGCATCACGCGCGAAATGTTCCCTACTGCTTCAATCGCAAGGAAGCCAAAACCCATGGTGAGGGCGGTAACCTGATTGGGGCACCGTTACAGGGACGAATTCTGATTATCGATGACGTTATCACAGCTGGCACCGCGATACGCGAATCCATGGATATCATCGAGCAGGCCGGTGCCAAAGCAGCGGGTGTTGTTATAGCGCTTAATCGCATGGAGCGGGGTCAGGGAGAGTTGTCAGCTATTCAGGAAATCGAGGCTAATTACAATATTCCCGTCATCAGTATTGTCAGCCTGGCCGAGTTAACCACTTATATTGGTGAAACCGAGAAATACCATCAATACCTGGCAGCGATAAACAGTTATCGTGAACAATATGGTGTCTGATCATTAACCAAATATCAGCCCCAGACCGACCAGCAAGGTCACCTGTTCGTAGGCACGCTTGATCCAGCGATTACCTTTAATAATTGACCAGTGTGCACCGACATAACCGCCAAGCAGCGAACCCAGTAACAGCACCGGCAACCACTGCCACTGAATCACTCCATACAGCCCCAGCGTTAGCGCCCCGCTGCCATTCCAGAACAGGCCTACCAATACGAGGGTATGTGCCACAGCACGTTTGTAATCCAGGCCAAACCAGCGGACCAACCAGATTGTCACAAACAGCCCGGTACCTGACGTTAAGGATCCATTCAGCACCCCGATGATAAAAAGGACAACAGAACCAATCAGGAACCCGGCCAGATTCCTGTTTTGAGGCAGATTTTGCTGGCCGAGCTGCGGTTTCAGGAATGAATAGACCGCAAGGCCAATGGTCAGTATCCCGAGTGCAATCTCGGCGCCACGATCAGGAATAAACAATATGATTCGTGCGCCGATAACTACTCCAGGGATACCGGAAAGCAGCATAGTTAGGATAAAATAGCGCTCAAGATTATGTTCACGGTAATGGCGCAACGTCGCCCCCACCCCCAGCGCAACCGTTGCAATCTTGTGTGTCGCCAGTGCTGCACCAAAAGGCAGGCCGAGAAATATCAGGGCAGGCAATTGCAACAAACCGGCGCCGCCCCCGGCAAATGCTGAAAAGGCGTTGGCCAGGAACGAGATGATAAACAGTAATATTTGATCTATCACGCAGAACCGATATGATGAGGAAAAGTCACCTGATTGTAGCCGGTAAGCAAATGTACGTCAGGTAAATAAAGATATGGCTAGATATATGCACGCATTAAAAACGATTCTTCTGTCTGCTGTGGCTGGCAGCGCTGTTGTGCCAGTAGTCGCTGATGCACGCCTGATTAGTTGCTGGACCAACGACAACGGTATACGTGAATGTGGTACCAGTGTACCTCCCGAGCATTCGCAGAAACGTATCGAAATTGTTAACGAGCGTGGCCTGGTCGTTAAGGTAATACCGGCAGCCAAAACCAAGGAACAACTGGCTGAAGAACGTGAAGCGGCGCGCATTCAAAAAGAGCTGGAAGAACAACGCAAAGAACGGGCGAGGCAGGATGCCATTTTGTTAAATGCCTATACAACCGAGCGTGATCTTATCCTGGCAAGAGACAATAATCTGAAAGCGGTAGAAGGCCAGATTGAAATATCCCGTGGTAACCTGCGCGTGCTCAAGGATAACCTGGCCCAGTTACAAAAAGAGGCGGCTAACTATGAGCGCAGCGGTAAAAAACCGCCGGAAAAACTACTCAAGAACATCGAGGAAACCAAAGTACAGATACAGACCAAGCAAAATTACGTCGACATAAAAGAGAAAGAAAAAGACAAAATGCAGGCGCGGTATGAAAAAGATTTGAAACGTTTTCGCGAGTTAAAAGGCGAGTAATATCCTAGTCAAAACAACTGACAAGCAACTTCCACTGTTGTTCCCATAATTCAGCCGGCTGTACCCTGAACTCACTACGCACAAACTGCTGCATACGCCCTTCCGCTACACTACACAGAATATTTGCCTGTGCCTGTATTGGTGACAATGGTTTAATCTCTTCGTTGGCTTCACCTTCGCGCAATACCTGCTTAATTTGCGTTTCCAGTCGTTCATAAAACTTGTCGATTCGGCGACGCAGGCGTTCCGGCTCACCAACAAGTACATCACCGGTTAACAGGCGAGTGATTCCAGGGTTTTTCTCTGCAAACCTGAGCACCATGGCAATGATCTTCTCACAGCGAATCAAGGCACTCTTTTCATCCTCAAGAATCCTGTTTACCAAACCAAAGACACTGTCTTCGATAAACTCGATCAGTGCTTCAAACATCTTTGCCTTGCTGGCGAAGTGACGATAAAGCGCAGCCTCTGATACTCCAACCGCACGCGCCAGGCCAGC
The DNA here is from genome assembly GCA_002436485.1 of Proteobacteria bacterium UBA6492. Taxonomy (GTDB): domain Bacteria; phylum Pseudomonadota; class Gammaproteobacteria; order UBA6429; family Thiohalophilaceae; genus UBA6492. Next base: position 29,632 of record DJMK01000057.1, on the reverse strand, counting down.
GGTGGTGATAGGAACACCGGGCGATTTTTCCAGCTCCATTGCCAGCGTTTCCAGAATTTGTTGCCTGCGTGATGACTGTTCAGACATTAAGTTAGCCCTTGATCAAGGTGCCGACACCTTCGCTGGTCAATATCTCGAGTAGCACGGCATGCTCTACCCGCCCATCAATAATTTGTGCCGTACGCACACCGGAACGCACTGCGTCTAGTGCACAGTTTATTTTCGGTAACATGCCACCATGAATAACACCGTCCTTGATCAATTGATCGACCTGCTCCGCCTTCAATCCGGTTAACAAATTGCCGTCCTGATCGAGTACCCCCGGCGTATTGGTCAATAAAATAAGTTTTTCTGCATTCAGGGTTATAGCCAGTTTACCGGCCACCAGGTCGGCGTTGATGTTATATGCCTGCCCGTCACTGCCCACACCAATCGGTGCAATAACTGGAATGAAACCGTCAAACACCAGCATTTCCGCAACGCTGGCATCTATGCTTTCCACTTCACCGACATGACCAATATCAATTATCTCAGGCGCATCCATTCCAGGATCGTGCTTACTCACCACCATCTTGCGCGCACGAATCAGGTCGCCATCCTTGCCAGTGAGCCCCACTGCCCTGCCGCCATGACGATTAATCATGCTGACAATTTCCTTGTTAACCAGGCCACCAAGTACCATCTCCACGATACTCATGGTTTCACTGTCAGTGACCCGCATACCTTGTATGAATTCCGTTTCCTTGCCAATCTGCTTGAGCATGTTGCCAATCTGTGGCCCACCACCATGCACCACAACCGGGTTCATGCCGACCAGTTTCATCAGTACGATATCCCGCGCAAAACCACGTTTTAATTCATCGTCCACCATGGCATTACCGCCATATTTGATAACCATGGTCTTGCCCGAAAACTGCTGAATATATGGCAACGCATCACTCAAAACCTTGGCGATATTCTTGGCTTGCTGTGCATTAATACTCATAGTTGGTAACGTTTACTGGGTTAGTAAGTATTTACATAGTAACGTGTTTATTTTCTTTATTACAAATAATTCTTGTCGGCTTGCGACGAGTAGTTTGTGGGTGACTTGGTTGGACACAACATGCTCATCAATGGCAAGTATTCTTAGTCAACGGGGACCGTGCGATCACGCGCCCAGGTACGCAGCGCCGCGATACGTTCTGACATGACGATAGACAACGGTTTGGTTTGCCTGATCTCCTGCATGACATGATTGTTGTTGAGCGTGGTCTGCTGGGCATGTGCAGCATAGATTGCCGAGACAACCGACTGCTCAATTTCTGCACCGGAAAAACCGTCGGTCGCTTCGGCAAGGCGGGTAAGATCGAAACTGGATTTATCATAATCGCGGCGATGCAAATGTATGCCAAAGATAATTTCACGGGTTGCCTGATCGGGCAGGTCGACAAAAAAGATTTCATCAAAGCGGCCCTTACGCACCAACTCTGGTGGCAGGCTATCGATTTCATTAGCGGTGGCAACAATAAATACTGCCGCATCTTTCTCTGCCATCCAGGTCAGGAAAGTACCCAGTACACGCTTCGAGGTGCCGCCATCGTTGTTACCAACCGACAACCCCTTTTCCAGTTCGTCTATCCAGAGGACACACGGCGCCATAACCTCGGCTGCCTTGAGTGACTCGCGCAAATTACGTTCGGTTTCGCCATGATACTTGTTAAACAAGGCAGCAAATTCCAGCCTTAACAGTGGAATCCCCAGTACACCGGCCACGGCCTTTGCGGCAAGACTCTTGCCGCAACCCTGTACCCCCAACAGTAAAACACCTTTGGGTTTATCAAGTCCTTTAAGTTCACCTTCAAATGCCGGCTGCCGCTGGCGTAACCATGTTTTGAGGCGGTTAAAACCACCAACGTTGGAGAATTTTTCAGTGTTTAGCTCAAAATGCAGCATGCCTTCCTTGTTAAGCAAGGCATACTTCGCTTTCATTACCTCGGGTAAATCGTCTGGCGTGATAGCGCCGTCATCATAGATAGCCGTATGCGCCAATCGCTTTGCCTCGGAGTGGGTCAGCCCGCTGAGGTTTTTTACCAGTAGGCCCAGCGATTTTTCATCTGCCCTGACCTTTTCTTTGTAACGGGTCTGCCATGACCTGGCCGTTTCCTTGACAAGCTTCTTTAACGAGGACTCATCGGGTAAATCCAGTTCCACCATGGCGCAGAAATTTTTAAGCTCTGGAGGTATCTGTATGTCATGGCTGATCAGCACGATTGTCTGCTGTGTCCGATCATGCACCAATGCAATGTCTTTCAATAAACGCACATGCACCGGGTCATCCAGGTATGGATGAAAATCCAGTAATAGAAAAATCCCGGTATTTGCACCGGCCTTGATGTTACCGAGAACATCACCGGGCTTTGCGCTAAATTTCTGCGCTTCAAAATTTACATCTAGGCGTTGCAATCCTTCTGTAACGGTCCACTTGTAGATTGGTTGGCTAAGGCGAAATTGCATGCGGCTGATCAGTTCAACAGCACGTTGTTCTTCCCGGGTCTCAATGACGACAATGGGAATATGAGATTTCAGAACCAGTTCAAGGTCATGCGCATCATTCATGGTTGCTGTGTACTCGAATATTGTTATTGGTATTGAAACGCAACAACCATGAGAATGGGTTATTCGATCCGTACTGTCAAACTTGCTAACAAAGTTGACATCAAACTCGTGACGGGCTGATACAAGTGATACGTTACGCGCCGGTGTAATTTTGTACTGAATTGGATTATGGCGGCATGCAAAAAAAAACCTTCCCGAGGTTTTAACCAGGGGAAGGTTAGTTATATAACAACAAAGAAAATGCGAAATTTTCTACCAGCTGATCCTCGGAGGGGAGGCTGGTCTGTTAACCTTAGACTCCCTGAAATTACGATGCAAGCATCAGATTGAGTAATTTTTGTTACTTTTATCCATATATTCCAATAGGTTATCTTCATAAAGTGCATGATGTGATCAGGCTAACTTGCTGATCACAATGCTGATCCAAGTATTCCCATAGAGAACATAGGTGATTGCGGCCAGAAAAATTTTCTGGGCTGGCACTATAGCTGGCTATTTAATAGCCAAATCTAACAATGTGTTGACGATATCGGACGATTCACCCAGGTAGGGCGCAATTCTGATTGTCGTATTCGGATAGCGGGCCTGTGTCTCGGCGATGATGCCAGGAATATCTTCGCTGACATGGCGGCCTGCGGAGAGAAAGTACGGCAGCACAACCACTTCATCTGCACCCTGATTAATACAACAGGTTATGCCATCAGGAATCAATGGTTCAGCAAGTTCCAGAAAAGCACATTCAATCTGTTCAAAGCGATCAGAGGCCGCCTCACGTAGCTTGTCAGTGAGATGCCTGACCTCGTTGTTGGATGCTGCGCGTCGACTACCATGCGCGACGAGTAATAATGCGGTCATTGCTGTTTTCGATACTTGTTAAATTGATCGATATATAAACATCTTTACCCGTCAGAGTAAAATATATCTCTCGGGATAAAATTAATAGAAACTGATACCAGTGCTGTAATGGTCGCCCTGCTGTCTTGAGTAGGCTACCCGACCACGCAAATTGATATCACGCCAGCGGGAATCGGACATTATCTGGAATTCGACGCTGATAGTCTGGCCCGCCTGCAATTGCTCGGAAGTGTGTACACCGATCCCGCGCATACAAAAATCATAGGCTACACAGGAATATGTTCTTTGCCTGGAGACAACCAGGGATACATCGCGATGGAAGCATACCCGGCTATGTGCTCGTCGTTCCTGCATTCAAATCCATATGTTGAATGAAAAACCATATAAATTTTACACCATATTTTCACAATGGAGTACAAACTTATTCACGAGTTAACCCTGAATGGCCTGCTTCTGCTGCTGCCACCACTGATGCCATTTTTCCTTGTTCGGACCGTAATTTTTTCCGGTCAGCGTAAAGAGCGCCTCAACCACTGCTTCTCGCACCTGCTGGGCCGGATCATCCAGTAGAACCAGTAATGCCTCTATGACATCCTGTGAATAATAATTGGCAAGCGCTTGTGCACCAGTGGCGCGTATCGTCGCGTCCTTATGCGCCAAACTTTTTAGCAATACATCAAGGGCGCGTGCATCGCGTAATTCGCCCAGTGCATACAGAATTGCTGCATGTACCTTTGGTTCCTCGCTGGGCAAGCGTTCTATCAGAAATGGGACTGTGGTGATGTCGTTGATTTGCGCAAGTGCGTAAATCATATCCGCTCTGGCTGACGCGCTTGCTACTCGAATCGCATCCATCAACATCTGTGCTGCACGCGGATGACGGTAATTACCCAGTGCATTAGCCGCGGCACTTCGTACAGTCTCATCTCGGTCATCCAGTAGCTCTACCAGCCGCGGTATTGAAGCTAACCCGCCAATTTGCCCCAGAGCCGTGGCTGCAAGGCGTCGTTTGTTCGCTTGCTTCGATTGCGTTACTTCCACCAGGGCAAGATTGGCATCCTCGCCGATGTTCGCCAACGCATTTGAGGCCTCATCAGCAGGTGTAGTGTCAAAGCTGGAGTGATAACCACCCCCGAGATAACGCGAGAACAGTACCGGTGACTGGTCACCCAACAATTCAACAAGGTAGGGAATGGCAGGTGCCGCACCACGTCCAACCTTGCCAAGCTCGTATGCTGCCCTGGCCCGCTCAAGGGGTTCAGGGGCATATAGCATGAGGATGTTCTTCCTTATCTGCACAGGGATGACTTTGCCCTGTGACAGTATCTGCTGTATCTCTTGTGGTGATCGTGACGGACTGTACTTTTGGCTGGCCGCCTGATCGATAGCACAACCTCCAACGACTAGCAGGCTAGAAATGGCCATACAGGCGCGGCGAACTGATCCCATCATTCAATATTTCCCGTTTATTCACCACAGCATGCCACTAACGCGGCTTATAATGCTAGCTCAATCAGTGGCTTGCCAATGCGATATTAGAAACGCTCAAATAATCGTGGCAGTATCCTGGTGAATAAACGCTTCAAGGGCATGGCGAATTCTTAATTCACTGCTATTTTTAAGGATATAGAGTGTTTACAAATATACCCTATTACCTTAATTTATATATGGATATTTACAATTTTTTACAAAAAAGACATTGTGGAATTAGGGTTTAATTTCTACTTTAGTTATCAGGGTATCCGTGGAAACAAATTGGCCTGAGAGACCGTATGGAAGCGGCCAGGAAGAAGTCAATCTCCACGGAATGTTTCATGCAGAAGATTAACATACAGGAATGTAGGCTATGACTATTTCATCTCGTGCTCACTATGCTATCAAAGCAATGTTGAACCTGGCTTTCCAGATGCCAAACCCGGTTTCATTAACATCACTGGCCAAGAAACTCGACATTTCTTTGTCTTATCTCGAGCAAATTTTCGCGCTACTGCGTAAAAACGACCTGGTCAAGGGGGTCCGTGGACCAGGCGGCGGCTATGTGCTGGGTAAACCCACCGAAGTCATCACGGTTTCAGACATTGTTTCCGCCATCGACATCAATCGCAAGACTGCCGCAGATTTCAAAGGGGAACCACAATCAGCAACCCTGTTAGCTTGGGGCGTGCTTGAGAACAAGGTACAGAATCATCTGGACGGCATTACGCTCGCTGCACTGCAGGAAGAAACCGTTGCACGCATGAATGTAACTGACAGTGGCGTCGTAGCCGCCTGACCTTTTTATCCATAAAAAGCAAAGCCCGGTTTAACCGGGCTTTTTTTTCACAGTCAGCACACACCAAACGTATAGCAAAAACCTTTTGCTGGTATAGAAATGTTCAAGCTTTGATATGCTTGATCAACAGCACCATCATTTTATGCAGATTTTTTAGCCTGACATTGAGACGAAACTTCCTGCTTTCCGGTGCAATCTCGATAATATTTTTCAACTGGTTAATGCGCAAATAGATATTTTCAAACAACTCTTCAGTTGTCCAGCCAGCATAAGGTTGTAATTGTTTTACTTCACCCAGTATACGTTTACTGACCTTACCCTTCTTAATCGTGTTGAAGTCAAAACCACTCTCGTTTGCCGATGTATAAGCTCGTGTCTCCAGCCTGTTGATGACACTCTGATACTTGCTCTCATCATCCAGGAAAAGAAACAACAGATCGATGTTCTTTCTTAGCTCAAGTAAAATAGCACGACGGGTGCCGCGCGTATCCTTGAGTAATGACTGAATTATTTTTGCTGCAGATGCTGCAGAAGATAATCCTGAAAAAAAACCTGCGATACTACCCAATTCCTGATTCCTTTAGATGACGTGAACATGCTGGCGAAGCTCGTCCAGCAGTTTTTGTTTATCGTTATTATTCAGAAATGCGCCAATTTCGATCTGTTCATCACGACCACGCAGAAACAGGCGTAATGGATGGCCCAATGTCGGTTTTCCGATAATCAACCTGGTCCAGAACTTGTCGCTTGACCAACGCGATTTGGGTGCGCGGTAGCCCCGCTCAACGCGAATTCGATGTTGATCAAAATAAATGACTTCGATTCGATGACACTTATGCGCCACATAGTAAATTAGGGAAACCAGCGCCGCAATTTCTAGCCCGGTAAAAGGCAGAACCAGCCACAGGCCGACAGATGCAAAACCAAAACCGATCACCAGCGCAAAAAACACTGCAATATAAAGAAACCTGACATTCGTTTGCCAGCGCGCAGAAAGGTTTGGGCTAAGGATAATATGCCCTGATTCCAACGACTGTAGTCTGGTTTCAATCATTGCTCTGAATCCTGTTTAACGATGGCCGCGCGAACGCCAGCCATGTCGAATAATATATTTATCCAGCTCATATTTTGCAAATTTGTGACGGCACCATGGCTGCTTCTTAAGTCTATGGTATTGCCCCGGAGCAAGTATATAACCCCATGCAGTTTGTGTTTTGCCTTCTCCATCCATAACATCAATCTGCGCCCTCAGGTACTGCTTGCCCTCATACTTATCGATACAACGTAGCTCTTTTACACCAAGCCCGGTATACAGCAAACCATTCACTGAACCCTGCCGTTCGGGAACGATTGCAGGATAACTGGCACCGTGTAGTTCATAACATATAAAACCGGGCAACCTGGCTTCAACCATATCCGGTACGCGGCCAATTACCGAGTACATTATCTCCGGAAAGCAGAGTGTTCCATAACAAAAAAGATCGTAGCTGCTTGGCATAAACTCTCAGAATATTAACTGGTCTTTAACATATCGTTTTGCATCGTCAGACAGTGCAATTCGGTGGCGAACTAATAATTTCCTTGTAGGCAAAGCGCCGACTGATCAGTCCGGAGAATTCAAACACATCGAGTGCCCGCTCAAACGATGCACGTGGAATGCTCGGCTCTGTGGTCCAGCAACCGAGTCGCTGATAGCTGGCAATTGTAGTGGTCAAAACAGTCTGATCTATCTGCGGAAAAAAATCTGCCAGTAATGCAGCAATCTCTTCAGCCGGCATGGCAAGTGATGCCTGTTGCCCCTTACGATAAGCACACATGAAGGCCTTCGCCATATCTGTTGTTAACCAGTCCTGTGAAGCAAGCAAACTGCTGAATGCAACCGGGCCAATCACATCACCAACTGCGGCAACCACTCTTCCCTGCCCGTCTGCATCGAGCTGTTGTGCATAAGGACCTTGCTGGTGTACGAACTGGCCCTGTCCCGATCGGTAAGCACTATCCATACTCTCTACATCACCCGCATCAATTGCATCCAGCGCTGTATAATCGATATGCAGTAGATGCAGCGCGTATCTGAACATGGCAAGTGGCTGAAAAAAATGGTCTACCAGCACCTGCTGACCAATCAGGTCATGCCAGTCAAAGGATGCCCCAGCGTTACGCTGTACGATAAAAAAACCGTCACGATTATTTATCTGGGCAAAATGTCGCAGACCATTGTCCTCACCACGTTCACACATCGCGAAGCTGGTCGCGATAGCAGACTGTGCCACATGGATTTCACCCGCCAACAAAGTTTCTTCAACCGGTTTTTCTGCAGATGCAATGTCATATTGAGCCTGCAGTCCTTGCTGCTCAAGATAACCTGCCTGGATAGTCAATAATAATGGTGTGTAAAAAGCGGAATGCCGCAGGACGCGGATATTAATCGTTGTCATGTTGTCACGCGCGGTTATTTATTGCTGCTGAAATGATCCTTGAGCATATCCATGGAATATCGATTACCGTCCTTTTCAAAATCAATGAACATCAGCCCGAGACCTTCTTTGATTACGCGCGCAACTTTCATGTTAAAGGCGATGTTTGGCATGGCTGAATCCAGCATGTGCATTTTTATATGCGCACCGACGGGTAGACGAGGTACGGGCTGTATTTCTAAAAATACACCGCTATCAGAGACATCACGGGTATAAGCCATAATTTCGCCAATAGTGCCGTTGACCAGCATGACACGGGCATTGACCGGGATTCGAGCACCACCACGGCGCTCGTAGTCTTGTTTTTGTGTTTTTCCCATGAATTTAAACCTTGCTTCAACCGGCTATGCCAATTTTCACCTGTTTTTGGCCTGCCTAAATATAGCCGAGAAAACAGCAAACTTCACCCTCCCGAAATCGACTCAAGNNTCGCTTCTGGCCATTTGCCATTGTCTGCGCAATTCATCCAGCGTGTAACGTACACCTTCAAATTCATAATCAACAATGGCTATACCAAGCCCGGCGTCTGAAACATGAATAACCCGAGTATTAAAAATAATCCCCGGATTGACCGAATCAAGCATTTGCAGACCGATATGTGCACCGCGCGGCACCCTGGGGACATTCTCCAGGGTCAGATACAGGCCGGTATCTGAAATATTCATGGACTCGCCCTCTATTGTTCCAATCAGGGAATGACTGACCCTGACACGCGCTTTTACGGGAAAACGCGGGAAACTACGGCGATCGGTTATGTCTTTTTCCACTGGCTTTGCCTCATCCAAGCCAGCATCCTTATGCGGTTATCTGGCGTTGGTCAAAAGCTATTTTAGTTATATTAGTGCTTAATAATATAAGCTATTCTTGTTGATGAAAACCCTATATCAATCACAATTTGCATATTTACGCTACTCTCAAAGTGCTGGTGGAATCACATGAAGCTCACTCCAAGCGCGTACTCCTGAAACTGCTCCTGGACATGTACCACTTCGCCTTTGAGCTCAAGCGGGCGTTCCTGACCATCCAGGGTCATAATTGACTCAAACTCAAGCACATTACCGGGTGTAAACTCGACATAACTGACCAGTCCCATGCCACCCATGGAATAATCAAGCACTTCGAGCTTCAGCTTGTCACCTGAGTCGGTCACAACATTGACAGTTCGACCATACTGAATTCGCTTGTGCTTTCGCTTTTCCATCAATGCATTGCCATATGTCTGTGCCATAAAACGATCCCCATGCAATCAATTATTTACAAGTACACCGGAATCCAGCTCCCGTCAATCGAGTTAACAGTTTGTGACTATGTTAACGCTCTCGTAGTAACTTCACATTCTGCCAACATCTGCTTTTCCATAAGAAACCGACCAATATAAAAGCATTTACTATCATTAAATAATTATATTACTGATTTCTTTATTTCTTCGGCACAGGCATTTAATGCGCTGCACCGTTCTCCACTACCGAGTAAAAATTCTGTATAGAACTCCCTATCGAAAGGTGGTAACCAGCAGGGATAAACAAAATGAGAAACGTTCGTTCGACATGGCATGTCCCACCAACATGCTCTACCTGCTCAATCAGTTTCATGATCGCATCAACTGTCGCATCCTGATTCACCTGTAGTAAATGACGATGACTACCATCCTTATATTGAATATGCACATGACGACCCGCAGCCTGTTCAAATGCTTCGATACATTTGGCATGGGGGATAGCTGTGGGACGAATAATGATGATCGGGCAGGTAACAAAATTAGCAAGCACAGGGTTCTTTTCCAGCCAGCTAGGCCGTGCTGAATCGCCCCCGCGATTTAAAAATTCGATTACATCAGGTGACAGCATGGCACCTACCCACGTTCGTAATAGTTATCTGGCGGGTCAGCTCCCCTCTAACCACGCGCTTCCATCTTACCTGTATACGACGTAACCAGCAAAGATTATTGGCGTTGTAGCTAGATTGACTGGCGGTGTCCGGCCGGTTTCCAGGCCGGAGAAATCACGTTCGGCATCTCTGAACGATTTAGCAAACGTGCGGGCGCCAGCGTCAGCTCACCATAACGATTATTAATGATGTCCATGGCTTTATTGCGCGCTGGTTTTTCCTCTGTTGCCAACCCGTCAAACAACTCGAGCTGTCCATCGACCGGTTGTGGATCAAGCGCCGTGATCGAAACTTGTGAGACACCTTCGCCACGCCAGTATTGATCCAGCATTTCAAGTGTCATGCGCGTAATCGCACTACCATCATGTGTCGGTGTCGGGGCACGATACGTATCGCCCAGCCAACCATAACGTGTCAGCAAACCTATGGAAAATGTACTCGCCGCCAGTTGATGGTGACGCATGCGCATTGCCAGCTTCTCACTCATATGCAACAGGTACATACGAATGGTTTTACTGTCGCGTGTGTCCGGTGGCATTACCTTGCCATGTCCCATGGATTTGGGTGCCGCAACCGTGGTATGTATTTTATCCGGGTCCTGTCCCTGGCACATCAGCCAGATACGGCGCCCCGGGTAACCAAAACGTTTGCCCAGCACACCGATCGGCAAATGCTGCATATCACCACAGGTGTAAACACCGCGCGCGGCAAGGAAACGGCCAATGCCCTCTGCAATGCCACATAATTTTTTTACCGGCACATCATGCAGGTATTTGCGTGCTTGCCAGGGAGGCACGACAGCGAGACCTTTTGGCTTGTGTAGCTTGGCTGCGTATTTTGCCGTGGTCTTGTCGCCACTAATGCCAATGGTGCAGGGTAACTGAACAACGTCATCCATGATCTGCTGCACACGCTGTGCAATTTTTTCCGGTGTACCAAACATTTTCTGGCTGCGCGTGACATCAATGAAAACTTCATCCACCGAAAATATTTCCAGTTCCGGTGAAATTTCCCGGCGCAACGTTTCAGCAATCAGGCCGGCAAAATAGGCATAACGTTGTGGACGTGCCGGACACTGCACTAGCTGGGGGCTCAGCTGTTGTGCCTCGCTGATTCGCATGCCGGTGTGGATACCACGTGCACGCGCCTCGTAGGAACAGGTAATAATACAGGTACCTTGCTGACCATTAGTTACCGCAACCGGATGGCCTCGTAGTGCGGGATTGTCTTTTTGCTCGACAGATGCAAAAAAGGCATCCATGTCGACAAAGACAATAGCGCGTTCCCAGTACGATGATGGCATTTTGCTCTCCGATGCGTAACGACCCTGGCGGGCGATCCATTCAAGCAAAAGCCCTGCTGCATCGCAAGCAACAAATTTTTTATCGAAATTACAACCAGTAACGAACATTAGAGACCAACAATGCCGGTATCTAATTTAAAAAATGCTGTTGCAAATAAAACAGGGGCCCGAAGGCCCCTGTTATACGTCTGCCCAAAAACTTTATTTGATTGCCAGCAGTTCGATCTCGAAGATCAGTGTTTCATTTGGTCCTATGGAGGAACCTGCGCCGCGCTCACCGTAGGCCAGGTTAGGTGGAATAACCACTTTCCATTTTGAACCAGTCGGCATCAGCGGCAAAATTTCCTGCCAACCCTTGATAACACCATTTAGCGGGAAAGTAGCAGGTTGTCCACGCTTGACCGAACTGTCAAAAACATTGCCGGAAATCAACGTGCCATGATAATGCACGGTCACTGTATCGTTGATAGTTGGCTTCTTGCCCTTGCCCTTCTTGATGACTTCATACTGGATACCATTGGCCAACTCGGTAACGCCCTTGCGCTTTTTATTAGCACTGCGGAACTTTTCGCCTGCCATCGAGGCTGCATTTCCCTTGGCCTGCTGTTCTGCCACGATCTTTTCACGGTAGGCATTCATGGCTGCCTGCATATCCTGTGAAGAAACTCTCGGTTGCTTACCGGTGACCATATCATCAATCGCCTGAGCTAATGCTTTTGAGTCGACATCTGTAATGCCTTGTTGCTGAAGACTTCTGCCCAGCTGCACGCCCAGTGCGTAACTAAAACGCTCTTTTTCAGTGGTATATTTCTTGTCTGCCGCCATGGCCGCAGGCAATACAATTGCGCTGCCAAGTAGTGCCAGCACAGCAATATAGTGGATCGGTTTTGTCACGATGCTTTCCTTATATAATAATGGTAGTTTGCATGGCAGTTTAGCAGCTCGATCTCGCTACTTGAAGCACGCTATCACTCGACTGTGAACCTATTCCCTGAAATGCGTAATGAACTAACCACTCCCGTATGAAAAGGGCGATTAATCTGTCTCGAACTCCCGCATTGCCTTGAAAATACTCTCCAGATCCTTCTCCCAACGGCTAATAATTTCCTGCAATTTCCCGTCTTTTGGCTCAAATAATATATTAGGGTTATAGATTGCCAGGATGGTATCCCGGTTTTCAGCATAGATTGCTATCTTCAGCGGCAAATACGGTATCAGTTCAGGATGATTTCGGATTATCCAGCGCAGCTCGTCATGCTTGCCAAAAAAGACTACCCGGTATTTATCTGTCTGGTAGCCACTCTGGGTAAGACCAATATCAACCCGTTGTACACGACTCAGCTTGTAACCATGCTCCTTGATCACTTCCTGTAACCGCAGCATGGTTTCAGGAAATGTATTCTTGACCCTGACCATGTTGATATGTGCAGCATTGGCGAATGCACTGGTAATAACCAGTATCAATATAATGAAGAGGCGGTTAACTAAGATCAAAACGTTGCCTCCTCTAGGATTTCAACATAGGTCTTGTACATTTCATTACACAGCCGATCAAGCTCATTATTGTTAAACAGGTGACTCAGTCTCCTTGGGTTGATGGCAATCACCTTCACCTTGCCATCCTGTTCGTAAGCGGTGATACGACAAGGCAAAAACAAACCAACCCGTGAATCTACTTTCAATGCCTGGTTAAGTAATTTGAAATTACAGAAGTAAATGATGACTTCCTTGCCCGACTCGGCTTTTTCATCAACAAAACCATAATCCAGATTTTGTACTCGTATCAGGCGAAAATTCTTTCCTTGCGCCGCGCGTTTTATGTTATCAATAACTGTCGTCAGATCGGCGTCAGATTCATATTCGATCACCAGCGGCTCATCCACATGAACCGGTTTAAGAGGATTGTTCTCAAAACTTCTAATATAACTGACGATATCGTTAATTTCTTTTTCCTTGAGGCCTGCTTCGATAAATGACCGCATCGGTGTGCCTTTACGACCTCCAACCAGTGTCCGCTTAATATCCTGATCAGTGGCACTTGTCAGAAAACCTGGATTGTTTAAAGCAGGTGCCAGAATGGGGTAATCACGAGGCCTCGAAAAGGTAACCCCTGTGCCAGCCGCTCCCTGTCCCTGTTCTCCATGACAGGCCGCACAATGTTGCATGAAAAGGCTTTTGCCATTCTTCGTATCACCGGTGATTGGTGTATCGTCAAACGCCGGCGCCTTCACATTAGAAAAACCGCGAATATGCTTGACGATTGCGGATATCTGTTCCTCTCCAAGCATTGCGTACGACGGCATCACGCGACCTGGTCGACCATGCTTGATAGTATTAAACAGGAATTGATCAGTGACTTCGCGTTGAAAATCATCCAGTGCCAGTGGCACACCTGTTCCACCCTGCCCGCGTATTCCATGGCAGGCAGCACAATGCTGTTCATACAGTTCTGCACCAATATCAGACGCATATGCCCACTGGTTCAAAAACAGTGATGACATGCCAAGTGCCGCGATAATACTCGGCAGGGCTTTCAGAAAACTTATACCTAAATTTTTCATACTTTAATAATAATGTAATTCTTTAATCCATGAAACAGCTTAAATACTGGCACGAACCTACCGGGCCACTGCAACTACTGCATTACCAAAATGCGTTGTAATCTGTGTAATATGCCGACATACTCTTGTCAACCAGCGCAACGATTCAAGATACTGTGATCCTGTTTGCAATTTAATTTCGCCCTGTCCCATTTTCTCGATTATTATTTTTCTATTCAGTGTCTCGGATTTCTCCATCTCCTGGTAAATATCACTGGAAATCTTCCGCGCATTGGTCCAGTTACCCAGCTCAATATTTTCAAGCACATGCTTGATCATCGACATCACCGTCTCAATCTGCTCCACAAACAACTTTGAATCGCGCGCCACGATGATGCGGTCTTCTTCTTCCTCGCAGCGCTCAAATAGCCGTTGCATATGATCCATGGTATGTAATAACTCGATTAACTGGACAGACTTGATATCACCAGAATCTGTGATATGAATGCGATCCAGGTAGGATGATGCATGCTCGATGGAGCGTTTCAACTCCTCCATATCGATACGTTTCCATGATTCTCCATACATAATCGCACGGCTATGTTTAAACAGGGCTACCAGCTCATCCTGTATTACAGTCTGGGCCGTTAGCAAGGCAATCCCGGGTTCGGTCAATAGTGCCTTGTCCAGCCGCTTGGCATATAGCGGATATTTTTCCGGAATGATGCGCTCCATGAAACGGGCAAATGCATGGGTAAATGGCAGCACGACAATTACACCGAGTGTATTGAAACCGCTATGGAACGCAACCAGTGCGATCTCGGCATTGTCATGCAAGGTTTGCGGCCCCGCCAGTTCCCACAGGTAGATATAGGGTGAAATCAGTAACAACGCACCGATACCAGTAAAACAGTTATAGATTACATGCGAAAAACCGGTGCGCCGCACATTGGTTGATCCACCAATCGTTGCCATCGCCGCTGTTACCGTCGTGCCCATATCCATACCAATCACTAATGCCGCAGCCTGTGGAAAGTTTATGGCGCCGGCATAAAGTGCTGTCAACGTGGTGGCAACGCCGGCACTGGATGACTGGGTGATAACGGTTATAAGAATACCGAGCAACACCAGCTGAATGCGACCCAACCAGGAATCAGAAGGAAAGCTGTCCGGCGTGATAATCTTGTCTACGCCAGTCATACCTGACTGCAAAAGGTCAATACCGACAAATATCAACCCAAATCCTGCAATAGCATAACCTGCGTTGCCCAACTTGCCTTTGTTGAACAAGCGCATCAGGGCACCTACAAAGATCAATGGTAAAAGTGCTGTTCCGATCTGGAATCGAAAACCGATCAGGGCGATTAGCCATCCCTTCAGGGTCGTTCCAATATTCGCGCCAAATATAATGCCCAGCGACTCGGAAAACCCCATTAAGCCGGCACCGACAAAACCCACCGCGGCAACGGTAGTTGCGCTTGAAGATTGCAGAATAGCGGTTGTAACTGCGCCGGTCATGGCACCACTGAGTGGCGTATGGGTAAAACGCATCAGGATATAGCGCATGGTATCGCCTGCCAGGGCGCGCAGACCTTCTGTCATAACGACCATACCAAGCAGGAACAGGCCAAGCCCACCAAGCACCTGAATAATCATTGAGGAATAAGAAATATCCATGAACAGATCCGTGTCAACACACCTGCAACGTCATTAAAACAGACAATTATTTATATATTATCAGGAGTTGGATCTGCAGGTAATACTACCAGCGGTAAAAAAGCATTCTCACACGATGCTCAAAGAGTTGACCAGACCTCGCCGAAATCTTCACTGTCATCGGTGGTACCGGTTTTTGACTGCTTGTTAATATTTATGCTGGAAATTTGTTTGTACTGGAACTCGCTGTACAGCCCGACTCTGTCAAATTCATGATGTAATTTCATTTCGATAGTGCCGGCCGGCAAATAGACATGCACTACCGCACCTTCTCGGAAGCTACCGGTATGAGTAATCAAGGTGCTGGGTTTCTCCAATTGTTTGACCGCTGGAATCAACAACGCACGTTGTATCCGATCGCGGTTATCAATGTCCGCTGCGCTGGTAATCCCGACTGGAATGGCTGCCTTACCCAGCAACTGGCCACCGATGGTAATACCCTTGCCTGCTTCGGTCTTCATCCATTGAATCACGCCGACGGTCCAGTGCTCGGGTGACGTACCACCAGACGGACTGACACCAATAATTTCTCCAACCTGCAAACAATGTCCGCACTCATCGGTGCATTGCAGACAAAATCCCTGTGAACTCTGGTTTAACAGGCTCCAGCCATCCATCGTGCAATGCTCATTAGTGGGCAAATTATCCAGCACTGACTCCATTGCTTTTGCATTCACCAGCGAAAGTCGCCCATGATCGTAAATCATTTCCCAAACATCGCTAGAACTTTTGTCGGAAACATGCGACACGTCCCTTGCATTGTAGTGGCTCTGCATTTTAATCACGTGCATGATCTGGCTATCAGCCTCGGCTACGCTCTGCTCGAAATTATCGTGTGCATGCGCATAATGCAGAATAGCCTGGTGCGTCGCGCTCAGACCAACCGCAATCCTCATGTCAGCCTTGCATTCAACTCGTTTATGCGCACGTTTATGTATTGGTCCCCATGATGATGCGAGTCTTTTTAGCAAATCATGAGACAGGTTGGCATCTTCCATGTTTACCCTGACAAGCGTATTTGAAAACAACTCCTCACTTTTCTGTAATTCACCATAGATCGTGTCAATCAACCGATATGTATCGATGGCTATTACATTGTCACTAAGCTCTTCCTGGTTGATCAGCGCTTGGTAACAAGGAGGATTGTCCGTATTTAGATCAGCGACAAAATCTCCTTCTGGTTGTTTTTCGTCATTCAACTTGTGTAAACCGGCCAGGTTCATCCAGCGTTCCAGGTTGACATAGACATGTCCAACTTCACCGCGCCGCAGATGATAAGGTGATGTCAACGACAGTAGCATGATGCGGGAAAATTCACCCTGGATGGTAGTCTTGTTTATGTACTGATGTTGATTGTCCGAAATGGCTGTCCTGTGTAATCCAAGCATCTCGGCATGTGCATACAGTTTGTAGAGATTTAACCAGACATTCTGCGGAATCGGCTCATAAATCTGGTATGTCGTGAGTAGCATACGACTCAGGTATGAAATCGCACGGTGAACCAGTGTAGTAAGGTGTCGCTTATCGAGGAACAGGCTGCCTGACAGGGTATCCTCGATAGCAATCTTGTAGCCCATCGCCATCAGCAATTGTATCTCGCGGCTGGCATAGGCTATCTTCTGGTTTTTTTCCGGCAACGGAATTGCGGAACCGACGAAGTGTTTTTTCATTGACTGGGCAACGTATTGAACAGGCTCGCGCAGTGCCTCCAGCATACGCACACGATCCTTGTGTCGAATATCCAGCCCGTTAGTTTCCTTGAGAGTGGAATAGATCAGCTGCGCACAACGACCTACGCTGGCACGCGGTAACTCTTCAATCCATTTCTCAACCGCCCGCGGACGACAATCAAAAGAGTCCTTGGCAGGTTTCTTGCGCTCGGGCAGCTCCAGTCCTATCGATTTTTTCATTTTGCCAACTTGTTCTCAAAAATACACTTACTCAAAGTAATTTCGGCACAATAGTGGATTTATTAAGAAATTCTTATGCATGGAGCAGGCCTGCAGTTGCTAGACATATAACTTACTGATTTTAATGATTATTTGAAAATATCAGCAATCTGACATTATCCGACCGCCTTGATGAGACTTTTTGTATCATTATCTGGACTATTCACCGCCTTGCTGACCGGGTGCATGGCAAGTTCAACCTGTTTATGCGCTTGCAGCATGTCCAGCAGTACCTGTTGATTCGTCTGTGGATCCAGCCAGGCATCATAATCAGGTTCAGACAGTATCACCGGCATGCGTTCATGAATGCTTTGCATGAAGGTATTTGCCGGTGTCGTTAATATCGAAAAGGTTAATAGTTGATTGTCTGTGGATTGCCATTTCGACCACACACCCGCCATAGCAAACAAAGCGTTATCAGACTTATATATATAGAATGGCTGCTTGCCATCCGCAGTTTGCTGCCATTCATAAAATCCGTCTGCCGGTACCAGGCAACGTGATGAACGAAATGCATCACGGTATGCAGGCTTTTGTGCCACTGTTTCACAGCGTGCGTTAATCATTCGAAAGCGGGTGTCCACCTGTTTTGCCCAGTGTGGCACCAGCCCCCAACGCATCAGCCTGCATTCTCGATTATGATTCACATCCTGAACGATCACCGGCACGGTCTGTGACGGTGCAATATTATAAGACAGATGGTAGACAGGAACTTCACCATGCAGATGAAAGTAATCAAGCAACGAATCCGGTTCACGCCCGAGTGTATAGCGTCCACACATATCTATAGCCGTTTGCCATAGACCAGCATGGCAACCTTGTCATCAATGTATCGCTCAATCTTGCCAGTCGGCGTAAAACCCTGCTTTGCATAAAAGCTACGTGCGACAGAAAATTCCTCGCTACCATAGGTTTCAACTAGTAGTTTGTTGTACCCCTGTTTTTCAGCTTGGACCTGTATGTAATTGATCATCTGGGCACCAATACCTTTGCGCTGATAATCAGGATGTACGGCGAACCATGAGAGCCAAACATTTTCTGGAGGACCCCAGCGGAATTGGTGCAAACCAACCAAGCCACACAATTTATTATTACTCAAGGCTACGTAGTAATTTCTTGTTGAGTCGATACCTTTATGCTCACAGGCAAAATAATAATTAAAGGCTTTTTTGGCCCAGTCAGCTTCTGCCTGATTCATAGCACGCGCTATCAAATCGATAGCATCAGCAATCTCTGACGAGTTCATTGGATTTATAGTGACTGCACCAGCCATGCTATTGCATTGCCATTTTGACTGCGTGCTCTAATTGCTAAGAATGACTACTCACAAACAAACAGGGTAATACGACAACGTAAGTAGCTATTCTTTTTCTTCGAGGGCCTCTTTTTTGACAGAAGGCGGGCCCTTGGGCCAGGCTCCAAACGGATAGGGCTGGTGTTCGCTATTGAATGTCATATACATAACGATCTGGTATATGTATGTACCAAGACTCTGACCAAGCTTTAACAGCCGCTGGTTGGTCTGTCCGGTAAACAAGGTGAGTAAAAACTGAAAAATCACCACCGCGAACAATACGATCTCGGCGATGCTGTAGAAGATCGCAAATATGATGATGTACAGCCCGCGTAACCATGTCTTGCCTGCTTTCAGGTTTTCTTTGATATCCTCTGCCATGCTAACCTCCCTGCTACCGTTCAATTCTCTAAATACAATTGAAGTATAACGCAGCCACTGATCAATTTCCGTGTAACTTGCGTAATTCTTCCTTGGCTTTTTCAAGTACGGCCTTTTGTTTGGGATCCAGTCGTCGCCCGGCTCGGTTTATGTAGAAAACCAGCATCGACATGGCCGACCTGAATGGCTCTGCCTTGCGGCGCTTACTGGCCAGTGCCGACTGCATCAGCGAGTGGGCAATGCGAGCCGGATCCTGCCAGGTAAAAACCCCTTCCTCCAGCTCCAGTGCCCTGCTTTCCCTAGTCACCTTGGCTGACCAGTTGCGGTTTTTTGATGTCTTGTCCGCCATCCCGACTAAGAATGCAGGGCTTTAAATTCGGCAGTCCATTGATCAGCCCACCAGTTGGCATTGGCCTCGGTATTTTTATACTTCACCTGTTTTGAGTGACTCAGGAAATGAAAACACTCATGCGCAAGTGTGTGTAAGGCACAACTATCCAGGTCATCAAACACAAATGTTTTTTCGCCGGAGTACCAGCCTTGTTGATAATTACTGGAAGGTATACGAGCCCAGTGCTGGTACACATACGGTGGACTCAGTTCGACATTGACGCTGGCACGCAGGCGATAACCACTTTTGTAAGTGCGTGCACGCGGCCGTGTTCTGACAGGATAGCTACAACAACCATGTAATATATGACGCCCATTAAGTGGTAAAAGTTTTATCCACTCAACCAGCTGCGTATCGAAACCTGACAGCTTGTGCTGCACATATGCAAGCACATGCGGCATATTAATCTTATCGATAACCTGCATCATTTTTAATAGTGCGGGGGCGGTGGCTCATCACCTTCAGGCGCTGCAACAACTTCATTTAACTGCTTTACCTGGCTCAACAACAGCTTCACAGCACTTGATAAATCATCAAGCTGTGCCTGTTGTTTTGCCACAACATCATTGAGCTCCTGGATCGTGTTATCCTGAAATGCAATCTGGGACTCCAGTTCGGCAATTCTGTCGTTCATAGCTACCCCGATACCATTAAGCGGTTCTGCCTATTCTAATAAAAAAAGAGTATAATTGTTATAGTTTCATAGTACGTCACCGATAATATGGTTATAGCGTTACTTGCGTTTACCTTATGCGATATACATTTAACGAGAAGCTACGCCTGCTCACCCAGACTGCCAGTTTATCAGGCTTAAAAATACATCTGAAATTCTGGTGGTACCGGCGCGATCAAAGCCGCCTCCTGGTGTTACTTTTGCTGATCTGTTTTTTATTCGGTGCCGGACTGTTGGTACGCTATGCCGTGGCTCACCAGGCAGAACTCAAACAACTACATTGCCTGGCATTAAATATCTATCACGAGGCGCGTGGCGAACCTGTTGATGGCCAATATGCCGTCGCCGAGGTAACCATGAACCGCGTTGCTTCAAGTCGTTATCCGGATACTATATGCGAGGTAGTGTTCGAAAAACGCTGGGATAGTATCAGGGAACGCTACGTTGGCGCCTTTTCCTGGACCGAAATCGAGCCAGCGTTTGATGGCAACACCAAGGCATGGCAACGAGCAAAACGCATAGCATCCGAGTTCATTGCCAGCGAAGTCGAGTCCCGAGTGAATGGCGCGATCTTTTATCATGCCCGTTACATCAAACCTAGTTGGTCTCGTAAAAGAACCGTCGTGGCGCGCATTGGCAAGCATATCTTCTATAAATAAAAAAGCCGGCACAAGCGCCGGCTTTTCATTGTATTCCACAGGCTAATCATGCGATCGCAGCCGATTCCTGTTCATCTTCCGGCATAAGTTGTTTATCAGAAAGCTGGTACTCCAATGTATAGTTACCTATTTGGAGCACATCTCCATCAGATAGTACACGCCACTTCACTGGCTGATCGTTCAGGCTTGTCTCTCCATTGTTATTCAGGTCATGAATGAAAAATTGTTTATCCATATTAACCAGTTGTGCATGAATGCGACCCGCTGCCGGGTCATCAATAACGATTTCCGCGTTCGCACTACGTCCAATTAGCATGCGTTTTTTATTTAACAGATATTTACCAACTATGCTGTCACCATTATGTACGGTAAGCAGGGGAACAGGACGCATATCAACATCATCCCGGTTCAGCCTGGCCGAATCGTGCCGGCGTTCTGCATAAAGTGGCCAGCCAAGCTTTTGCACCGAGCTGCGTAAACAACGCGAATCAATCAGATCTGTGTGGTTGATAAACGCGGTAACCAGCATCATGTCACACAACTGATTGATAAGCCGGGGAATACCACCGGTATAGGCAAGAATGTCCTGCATAAGCTCGCTTGGAAAAACTATACGCCCGTCATTCCCTGCGACATACAAACGATAATCGATGTATTCACTCAACTCACGTTTACCCAGTGGCATAAGGCGATGCTGTAGACGAATATGCTGGGCCAGCGCCTCATTTGGCATAGCTGCCAGAATGTCTTCCAGCTCAGGCTGGCCAACAAGAATCACCTGGATCAGTTTACGACCAAACATCTCCAGGCTGGCCAGTTGGCGTATCTCTTCGAGAATACGCGGGTTCAGGTTTTGTGCATCTTCCACTACCAGCAATACCGGTTTCATTGCCAGGTGTTGATCCATCGCGTAGTCACGAATTGCGTTGAATAACTGCGGTTTAGCTGTTTCTTCAGGTATACATTCAAGCTGCATGCAAACCGAAAACAGAAACTCCTCGTCATTGAGCAACGTATGCCGAATACGAGCAGTAGAAACACTACCGGGTATATCATGTAATAACTGTTCAAGCAGTACAGACTTGCCGGAACCCGGCATACCAGTCAGGACGACTATTCCGTCACGAATTTCCAGCAGGTATTGAAGATAATTTTTGGCCTGGGACTGGCCTTCACTGATGTAGAAAAATCGGCGGTCTGCTGTGGATAAAAATGGATAATCGCGTAATCCAAAATATTCACAATACATATCGCAGCCTCTTGGTGATGCGTTAGCAGTGCTTTTTTACCACACTGATCAGTAAATGCATACCGCTTTATGATCGGCATGATCAATATTTGATCAAAACTGGCTCTTAGTGCAGTTGATTTTCGCTGGGCAGTTGCAAGGATTCCAGGATACTTTCGACTACATCATCCTGCATCGCCTCCTGGTCGAGTGGGCAATTGTAGGTAATGAATAACAACATTTGCCTGGCGCGTAAGTACCATTCACACCAGTACTCACCTTCACTCTCATAACAAACGCTCAAGCCGTCAAATGGGCCAAACTCAACCTGTTCAAGCTCAGCATCTGCTGCGACGTGCTCATCGACCAGTTCAGCCAGGTATTCATCGGTAATATCCTCATCCTCCTGCATAGTGCTGATTAGCAGCGCACCGTCATTATCAGGGTGATACAACACCACGGCATCGTCCTCCTGCTCGGCCTGCCATTCTGCAGGCAGGTCAACCTGCCAGTATTTTGATTGGTAACAATTCATAGCAGAGCCCGTATTGTATATATCAAGCAATCTTGATCCTGACCACGTTCATGATTTCCATATCGATACCACCCACTGACTCCACGACAGGATAATATGTCATATTGACGCGCTGGCCAGTGACGTTTCGATATGCCTTTTTGCGTTTAAAACGAAACGGCACGTCGTAACCGTCGATCATCAATGTGTTAATGATCCATTCTCCCGCTGAGCGCTGCACATGTGACGTCACTTTTAGCATCTCGGAGTGCGTGAGTTGCTGGTGTTTCTTCAGCAGCTTGTCCGGATTTGAAGGCATGCTGTTAACGAAACAGTTTCTTGTTTGGCGAGAAAACATAGCCGAGCAGCAAACCACTTACCAGGCCGACGGTATGTGCCATGTTAGCAATGCTTCCGATCAGGCCACTCCAGCATAACACGAACCATATCATCATCATGATCGCGATTTGTGGATGTAACTGTAGAGGACCTCGTGGGTTCAGACGACCAAGAATCCATACATAACCCAGCAAACCATAGACAACACCAGACATACCGCCAAATAGCGGGCCTGACCAGTAATACTCTGCCAGGTTACTGCAAACTCCAATGATTCCAATCAGCATACCAAGGTGCGGGGATCCCTTAAGCTGTTCAATCGCACCGCCAAGATCGTACAACCAGAGTGAGTTAAACAGGATATGGATAATTCCAAAATGTATAAAAATGGGTGTAATCAGTCGCCAGATCTCGCCGGTGCGTATCTCTGGCAACTGAGTACCAGGTACCTGCGATATCAGAAACGGGAAAATGGCTTCGATATTCCCACCAAATGAAGATGCCAGGGCAATGATGACGCAAATGACAATTAATGTCAGGGTAAGTGGTGTAATCCTGCCCCTTCCAGGTAAATTATATTTCACACTACTGGCCTAGTTGCTTGATGCGTTTTTGGCAGCAAGTTTATTGATACAGGTCTTTAAAGCTCGTTGCTGCTCACCACTGATTTCCTGCGAATCATCCGGCAACAAGTAATTAACCTCTGCGACCAGCATATTGATCTCATCGGCACTGTACTGACTGTTTGCTGCTGACTGGTATTGCTGGCAAAGCTCCAGGTACTTGCCCAGGTCAACCTGCCGGGTAGAGAAGCTATCACTGTACATCAAGTAAATCGCGGCAAAGATAACCAGCAGGAACACAACTGGTAGGTACAGGTTATTGGTTTTCATGCCGCCTTTATAAACCGGTGCAGAAAAATCTGCAACCGGTTAAACACGGGAATTAGTTACAGGTGTTTTTGTCAAGCGTTATGGCGGCAATCAGCGCGTCATTCTTATCGTTATAGGTATAAACCGTTCGAATACCGGCATCGAGCATGATCTTGATCTTGGGACATGCCGCCTTGACCAGTTGCGGCTTTAATATCGAGATGAACTTGCCTTTATCCAGTTGAGCCGCTGTATAGTTGAGCATCTTGTAATTGTAGGTCAGCGTATTGCTTTTACCGGTAGCACCGGTCAACTGTGTTTGATCATCCACCATCATGGGTGCGCGCTTGTTTATCTCATCGGCAATTTTCTGCAGTTCACTGTCAGACACACCTGCGCTCGCAGGGCCTGCCATGCAACACGCAAGAACGATAAAAATCAGTTTTCTCATTATTGTCTCCTGGTACTGGCCAGCTCTTTCTATTGGCAAATAAAAATAAAGTATAGTCAGAAAATCACTCTGTGCCCGGTAACAAGTAGCTTTATCGTGTGACAGTTGTCAAATTTAACCTTTTTTTACTTCACCAGAGACTAACGGTGTTGCATATAACCACCACCATGACCACCACCTGGTCTGTCAGTCGTTTCTATCGGTGAGAAAAACGGTGCCAACGCAAGCAGAAGCAGGGCAATCAGTCCGACGATTCCCAATGCAGCACGATAACCGGAGCCCTGCTTTTTCTGACCGCGCATTATCCCTGCAATCCATTGCCAGTTCAGTAGCAGGTGAAAAGTCAGCAATAAGAACAGAGCAATCGATATCCAGTAATGCACATCACCCCAGTCATGGCGATTCATATCCCACAGGCTGCTAAAACGACCACTACCTGGCGGTAACATGTATCGCAACAGCACGCCGCTGCTGGTCATCAGTGTAAAGGCAATAAACGCCAGCACATCCACGATGAAATGAATATTTTTGCGTTTCATACTAATAATCCTCCGCAGAAGCCAGCCGAAAAATGTTATTCAAATCTTTATGAAATACGGCAGGGCCATAATCACAGCGCCGGTTAGCACCAGCACATAAACATTGGGCATGAAATAGGGAAAAACAAACAGGCCGATACCACATAGCAGTGGCATCGCTGCTCTTTGTCGCCTGCTGTAAGTTACATAGCCAAGTCCGATAGCAGCAAAAAACATCCCCCAGATCACTTCAGCCGTTGTATCCATTCAGAAACACACCTTTCTAATTATTGAATCGTATGCGACTCTGAGGGCGCCTTGACCAGAGAACCATGATGCTTGACCATCAGCCAGCCCTCAGCATATTTACGGTATACATTGGTTGCTAGCACCGATGCAAAGGTATCATCGCCAGTAGCAATGACCTCCTCCACGGTATGAACGATAAGCTGTTGCGTGGTAGTACTCTCCAGTAAGTTGATCTGTATTTCCGGCAAACCATCATTGGCAAAGATATTTGTCCAGCTGCGTATCACCGCGTCATATCCCACAATTACAGGTGAGCCCGGATGAATGCAGATCACGTCATCATCGGCCCAGACCGAAGCCATGGCACGGCTATCACAACGCCGAAACGCACTATAAAACGCTTGTTCAGCTTGCTCTGCCGTCAGGAAAGGGGGTTCCACCGGATGCGCCATGCCTTATCAGGCCTTAATACCGGTTACCTTCAGAAACGAATCAGACAGTTCTCCGCGGCCTGCCCTGTCTATCAGCATTTCAATGGCCTGCCCGATTTCCGATAGTGGCCCGGTCATGAATACCATACCCAGTTGTAATGTCACTGGTTTGTCTGCAATCGGGTTCTGCGTATTTGGATGTTCCGGTGCCAGAAATACAATCTGAATCTCATCTACCTCGTCCGGAATGGTTTCACAACCCCCGCCTGGTGCAACAAAAGCAAACAGCTCTTCCGGATTGTGAATCGCCAGGCTCTCTTCCTTGAAACTAATGCCATCCGCTTTTGCGCTAAATTCAATAGTAATGATTGGTTTCATATTACGTCTCACCCTGTGATTGAACGCTACTTTGACTATCTTGCCAGCACCCGAGTATTGCCTGCAATACACTCATTTTAGATCACATCCGTATTTTACCGGATTACGCACCCAGGCAGGTATTCTGCGTTTTGTCCATTTCGCGAAATGCATCTTCTCTCCAATGTAAAAGCGGCGATATGCCAACACAGGATTTTTTTTCACCTTGTACTCATCTGGCATCGCCTGGGCAAACTCGGTCAACCCATGGCTTTCATACGAATAGTCTGCAATCGCATCCAACACTGCGATCGACTTGTGATCGACTGTCCTGTCAAAACGATAGCGATACTCGGTATTTAACGCTAGTGCCAGGTCCCGCAGCCAGAGATAATTATCATAGGAATCTTCAACCCAGAGCACGCAGGGATGTTTTACATGGGTAGACTTGTAAGGCGTTGGCAGGCCTTTCTTGTTCAGTGCGGTGCACAGCATTTGCACACTCTCAAGAATCATCTTTACCACGTGCTGGTCACAATGATAGCGGGCGCATCGTTCAATGTTCTTATCCAGCACAAAGATATTCATTCAAAACTATTTTAATCCTTTCTTCTTTTCCTGATACGTGCAATCTCGTCTTCACCCAGAGGTTCCCGACCTTTAATACTGAGACTAAAATCCCACTCGCTAGTAAAACTCTTCTGCAACTTAATATTTATAAATAGTGTAATGATCATGGCAATTAAGGCCCCAAGACTTGCCAATGCCATATCCTTATGAGCATCCCAGATATCACCCTGTGTGCCCAGGTAGGCCACTCCCAGATCACCACCGAACATTTCGGCAGCACCCCACTCAAAAAGTTCAAACATCATCGAAGATGCCATGGTCAGTTCCAATGGAAAGAAATATCCCCAGAATCCGGTGGTCCCTGCTACACGCACGTAAAATTCACGTATCGGGTAAGCCAACAGTAATCCGTATGAGAAATGCACAACGCGATCAAAATTATTGCGTTCCCAGCCAAGTGCTTCATTTAGACTAAAACCGAGGTTCTTAATAAAAAACTGATCATAAGGCACCATCGCATAGGTATAGTGCGCGCCTACTTCATGCAGGCATAAAAAAATAAATATCAGTGTGTAGGAAATGCGGGACAGAGGAAATACTTTATAGGTCAACCCAAGTACGATAGCGAATACCAGCACCAGCGCGTTTTCCAGAGCCCAATCCGCTCGATCATGCGGTGCGATAGCCAGTAAAGCAAATACAATAAAAAAGATAAACGATAGGGTAAAAAAGTAACGTTGATGTGTCATGCTGAGCACCTGATTTATTTTCGTTTTTTATTTTTTCTCAAATAATACATTATAACTACAACATACTTTAAGAGATTTAATTTGCATGAATCCCGTTGTCTGCGCAATTGATACTGTTCGTTTGAAATTTGTCCTGGACACATGAAACTTCGGTTCAGCGTAGAGCAACTTGCCTCCAGTGTTAAGAATTTCATATGTTTGCTGAAACAGACTGGCTTCATCAGGCGTTTCATGTACCATCCAGAATAACAATGCAAAATCTACCGGTTGGCTGACGCCAATATCATGTTCGTCACACAGCACGGGAGTAATTTGCCTGGCAACCCCTGCCCTGTCTGCACGACGCATCAGGGTATCGAGCATTTCCTGCTGTAAATCCACGGCAATCACTTTCCCACTTGTACCAACCAGTCTTGCCATTCCGAGCGAGAAATGCCCCATACCACAGCCAATGTCTATCACTGTCATGCCTGGTCTAACGTAATCACCTAGTAGTTTTACCGGGTCATGTAACAGGCGCCGCAGAGCATTATCAAACGTATAGGCAAACCACCATGGGCAAACATGTTTTCGCATTATTCACAGACTGCCAGTTTTCTCATGCTTGCTACCCTATCGGTACTACTAATCAGAGCCAACTTTTTTTGTGATCGCCATCACACTTATTCGGCGGCCCAGCGTTGTGGTTACGCTGATTTATTACATAAGTTCTGCAGAAAGAATCGATAACTTGCTGATAAACTGAACTTTCTTCCAGCAGAATATTTACTCAATTAACAGCCACATTTCACCACTCATATCCTGACCCTGTTTGTAAATAACATTAATCAGACTAAGTTTATTAACAACCTGTCAAACGATCCCTTTAATAAACACAAACTCGAGGTCAATGTGTAATGAGAAAAAAATTATGTTTTCTTGGTCTTTCCCTGTTTTTACTACCACCGGTTTCTGCGATTGCAGGCGGACATCAGCCGGACGGACGTGAATGTCCGGTCGGACTGGTCAACGGAATGACACTGGACGAGGAATTCGGTCCGGATTCTGCTGCCATTACACATTGCCTGAAGCAACGTACGCGAGTAAAGATTGTAATACAGGCCAACGAATTCTGCCTCGACCGGGTCTCTAATGCTGAATGCAAGCGTCCCTATGCATTAATTAACATGCCAAAAATGATTGAAGACTTTGAAATCACACACGGTATGAAACTGGGCCGTGATTATGAGATGGCCGTTATTGCGCATACACGTGGTGGCCCTCTGATGTTGAAGGATGAAACGGTAAACCAGTTTCGCAATAACGTTGAAAGCCTGATGAAGAAAGGCGTGAGATTTTATCTGTGCCAGAATGCCACGCGCGCCATGATCCGCAATGGCCTGCTACCGGCACGCGATGCCACCGCAAACATCATCGATGGAGTAGAGTATGTAACAGCCGGTCTGACAGCAGTATCTGATTTTCAATACCAGGGCTATATTTACGTACAACCCTGAGCAACAAAACAAAAGAGCCGAAGCCAGTAAAGGCTTCGGCTCTTACATATAGCGAAACTGGATTAGTGAATCGTAGATACTTACAAATATCACCTGTTACATTTTCTTGATCAGGTTAACACTAAATAACAGTACCAGTGCACCAACCGTTGCAACGACTAGGGACCCGATAAGCCCACCAGCTTTGATACCTAATACATCAAACAGGAAACTTCCCACCACGGCACCGATAATACCAACCACGATATTGCCAACCAGGCCAAAACCTCTGCCTTTGAATAACTTGCCTGCTAACCAGCCTGCAATCGCACCAATAATCAATGCCATCAATATACTTTCAATATTCATCAGTACCTCGTCTTTGTCTCGTTAGATTTTTCGGGCGACTACCTGTACGACTGCGCCGCGACCTGTATGGTACAGTCCTTCGATCACATCCCGTTCGATTTCCTGCACTAACAGGAACTCAAGGNNGCGCGTATGTCTTTGGGTACATGGCAAAAAATGGAAACAACACCATCGTAGGTATTCGGTTCGATTTGAAAATGCGCCAGGTCAGAAACTACAGTTGTAATTGTGACATCATTATCGCTGGCCAGGCGCTGCGCCTTTTGCATACCCACAGACGAAGCATCAACGGCTACTACTTCGTATCCCTGTTTGGCAAGGTAAACCGCGTTGCGGCCTTCTCCTTCAGCAAGACATAAAACCTTGCCTTGCGGTATCTTGTTTGCCTGTTCAGCAAGAAAATCATTGGGGTCAGTGCCATAGGCATATTCCTCGGCACTGTAGCGTTCATCCCACATAAGTTTGAATATGCTCCTTGAATTGATATGCTTCAATGCATTATACCCACTAATAGA
>DJMK01000112.1 GCA_002436485.1 Proteobacteria bacterium UBA6492 | reverse complement strand
GCCACCATCTTGCTGACAAACCCGGGTTTCAAATCACTCGTGTAGTTATGTCTGATGACCTTTATTGGCTCAGCCGAGCCCTGCACAATCCAGACACGGGTAACACGTTTGTCGAGCACCGCTGGAATGCTGACAAGATAAGCACCAAAGCTGACTCCTATCATCTCGATCTGCTTATTACCTGCATGTGAATCATTTAGAAGATAATCCAACAATAACAGTACAACAGATGGCGTATGCTGAACTGCCTGTTGAATGTCCCGCAAATTGTATAAATAATCGATGCCCCTGATTTTTTGCTGGCCCTGATATGGATAATTGATTGATGCACATATTACTCGTGGTGTGATGGTTATCAGGCCGCAGGCATTACGCCCGGTGCCAGTTCCGCCCAGCAAAATCACCACTGGAAGTGTTTCGTTAATTTTAACCGGTTTTCGGACCAGTATCTCTACAGACAGTCCAGTAGTGGATAACAGTTTTGCTTCAGTATACAGGCTACGATTTTGTTGCCAGTGCCGTGTAATATTAACCTTTTGTAAAGACCCTTTCCTGGCCAGATAATCATTTTCGTTGAATGTTAACACTGGCAAATAGACATAGCCTGATAATGCCAGGATAACTATTAGCAATAGAATAACCAGCCATCTAGTCAAAATTGAAAATATTGATACTGACCGCATTTGTATAGTGTATCCGTTTTTCGAAAATACCGCCGCACAACTGCAACAGATATATGTAGTATTAAATGCTTTATTCGTTGTCAGCTTGTCAAAAACGAATAACATGAAATTCCAGTATTGCTGTGTTATATATTGAAATAGTATCTTTGGAGTATCCAGTATGAATCTAAAACGCCTTTTCATCCTCACTTGCGCAATGCTGTTTGTTGCGTGCTCGGTGGAACCGATACGGTCCTATGACGGTAGCCCTAAACCGGCGGATCAAATCGCCCGCGTGATAGTCCCCGGTGCGGTATCGCTTGAATCGATAGATGGTAAGAGCTTCAGTTCACCGCCGGATCAGACCAGCAACTACGAAATTGAATTGCTGCCAGGCCGACATGTCCTGGCATTCCAGTATATTGTCCTCTGGGGACCACATGACAGTACAACCCTGGTAACGTCAAATTATGCGACATTTGATGCCAGCTTTACAGCGGGTCAGACCTATCGACTGGAATATGAAGTTCCGAAGGATGAATACGATGCGATTGAACGAAAGAATAGCTTTAAACCAGTCTTACATCTAAGCGGCACAAACCAGAAACTGGTATCCAGACAGTCATATGGCAGTGCGGCGCTTAAGCAATCGTTAACAGAGATGAATACCCAGGCATCGTTGCCTGCGGTACAGGTAAGCAACCCGGTGGTGGACATCAATAAACTGGAACCCACTAAACAGGGCACGGAATCTGCTCAATCCCTGCCAAGTGCGGATACTGCGGTAAAGGAAGACACGGTGAAGCGCCTGAAGTTCTGGTGGCTTATGTCCAATGAGAGTGAGCGCGAGGAATTTAAACGCTGGATGAAATCTGTCGATGAGAGTTTTTCTGATCAGGCACCAGCGAAACAGGAATGAATTGCAATTAATTCAGCATTCTCAAGCAAGTTAACGACAGCAGCGCCTAATTTCCATTGACTAGTTTGGCCTTTGCAAAATTCATAGTTAGCTTGTTGAGTATCCAGGCACGAGTTACCTACTCTTAGGTACTGAAGCTTATTACCATATTTTTATTATGGTGTTAAATGTGAAAAACAGCACACTTACTCCATTAGTATTTGTATGGTTTCACAATTTCTCGACTTAACTCCATGTATTTAAAGGCGATATTAGGCTAAAAAATATACTAGACTTCATTAGAACTTAATAATATTCTTATGCCCGGTTTTAACGCCGCATCAGATTTTGTAGTACTGGTGTCTTATACAAAAACAGACAACATGGAGCTATGAACATGACACTGAAAACAATCATCGCAGGATCTCTTTTGACTGCTTCTTCGGCTGCACTGGCATGGACCCCTTACTACGGTAATGGCTGGGGCAACAACGGCAACTTCATCGGTGATGGCAACTTCGGTTTCAGCATGAATGCCAACGCACGTGGTAACGGTAATGGCTGGGGTAACAACGGTTACGGCTATGGCCCTTACGGTTATGACAACGGTTATGGCAACGGAAACTTTTTTGGCGACGGCAACTTCGGTTTCAACATGAATGCCAACGCACGTGGTAACGGCAACGGCTGGGGTAACGGTTACAATGGTTACCGTCCTAACTATGGCCCGGCTTACTACGGCCCGGCGCTGTCGCAAGACCAGATTGAAGCTCAGCAAAAAGCACAGGCTGACTACTTCAAGAAGATGGAAGAACAGCGTAAAGCATATTTTGAAGCACAACAGAAAGCCCAGGAAGAATATGCTGCCATGATGGAAAAGCGCTACGGTAACAAGAAATAATCGTTATCATTTCCTGATAGAAAAGCCTGCAGCAATGCAGGCTTTTTTTTTGCTCATACAAAAAAGGGCTGGTAATTTACCAGCCCTTTTTAGCATAACCCGTAAAGGTTGATTATTTCTTCTTGGCGTTACGTTCCAGTGTTTCCTTAATGACATCATCGGCCACGTTCTTGGGACATGGCGCATAGTGTGAAAACTCCATGGAAAACTGGCCACGACCGGAAGTCATGGTACGCAGGTCACCAATATAGCCGAACATCTCGGCAAGCGGGCACTGTGCCTTGATACGTACACCAGTTGAACCAGCTTCCTGGCCCTGGATCATGCCGCGACGACGATTCAGGTCACCAATAACGTCACCGACGTGATCTTCTGGTGTAAATACGTCAACCTTCATAATGGGTTCCATCAATTGTGGGCCTGCCTTTGGCATTGACTGACGATAAGCTGCTGCCGCTGCCAGCTCATAGGCAATCGCAGAGGAGTCAACCGGGTGGTAACCACCGTCCACCAGCGTGACCTTGAAGTCCAGGCATGGGAAGCCGGCCAGCACACCCTTTTCCATACTCTTTTCAAATCCTTTCTGCACCGCCGGCCAGAATTCCCTCGGTACATTACCACCGGTCACAACTGATTCGAACTCGTAACCACTACCTGGTTCACCCGGTTCAACCACATAGTCGATCTTGGCGAATTGACCTGAACCACCCGTCTGCTTCTTGTGGGTGTAGCTATCCTCGGTACGCTGGGTAATAGTTTCACGATAGGCAACCTGCGGGGCACCGACATCAACCTCGACGCCATGGGTACGCTTTAAAATATCAATCTTGATATCCAGGTGCAGCTCGCCCATTCCCTTAAGGATGGTTTCACCACTGTCCTCGTCGGTCTCAACGCGGAAAGACGGGTCTTCAGCAACCATTTTACCGATAGCAATACCCATTTTTTCCGCCGCACCCTTGTCTTTGGGTGCAACCGCGATGGAAATAACCGGGTCAGGGAAGACCATGGGTTCCAACGTAGCAGGTGACTTGGGATCACACAGAGTATGACCGGTCTGCACGTTTTTCATACCGATAACAGCTACGATGTCACCCGCCTGGGCCGAATCAAGCTCAATTCGCTCATCGGCATGCATTTCCACGATACGGCCGATACGCTCNNGTCCATAATCTTGAACGCCAGTGCACGCAATGGGCGGCCAGGATCTACTATAGCTAATTCACCCGTTTCGTTACCTTCTTCATCAGTCTCGGGCTGTGGTTTGACTTCAGTTGGATCAGGCAAAAAGTCGACAACGGCATCGAGTACCAGCTGAATTCCCTTATTCTTGAATGCGGATCCACAATAAGTCGGGAAGAAATCCAGATTGATCGTGCCCTTACGAATGCAGCGCTTGATATCCTCCTCAGAAGGCTCCTCACCTTCAAGGTACTTCTCCATCAGGTCATCGTCCTGCTCGACAGCAGTCTCGATAAGCTGTTCGCGCCATTCCTCGATGGCATCCGCCATATCAGCCGGCGGCTCTTCAACAGTGAAGTTTTCCGGCAGGCCAGATTCATCCCAGATGTAGGCCTTACGGCTTAACAGGTCTACTACGCCCTTGAAACCGTCTTCGATACCAATCGGCAGCACCATGACCAGCGGGTTGGCACCCAGTACCTTCTTGACCTGAGCAACTACACGGTAGAAATCAGCACCCATGCGATCCAGCTTGTTCACGAAAATGACACGGGCAACTTCCGACTCGTTGGCATAACGCCAGTTAGTCTCGGATTGGGGTTCTACACCACCGGAACCACAAAATACGCCGACACCACCATCCAGAACTTTCAACGAGCGGTATACCTCGATGGTGAAATCCACGTGTCCCGGGGTATCGATGATATTCAGGCGGTGCCCATTCCACTCACAAGATGTCGCGGCAGACTGAATCGTGATACCGCGCTCTCGCTCCTGGTCCATGAAGTCAGTGGTAGCCTCACCATCGTGAACCTCGCCGGTCTTGTGCACCTTGCCGGTCAGCTTGAGAATACGTTCAGTAGTCGTGGTTTTACCGGCATCCACGTGCGCGAAAATACCTATATTTCTGTAGTTTGATAAATCTGCCATTGTCCTGCTACTCTAAAAATTCTGGTTAAATTGCGAAAAAAGCTCATTTCGTTGCGGCCCAGTCCGACCACGACCCTGCTGTCTGGGCCCGGACATCGAAAAAATAGCGGCGAATTATAGCTGAAGTCATGGAAATGTGCATGAAAAATGCGAAGTTATTCACCGATCATCGCCTGATATGCCTGAATGTGGCCTAAAGTGCCATGAAACCTGTCCCTGACAAGGTTTTAATGCCCGATATCCTGCCCGGCTAAAGATAATCGCTCACAACGTGCAAGGCATGGGTCGACGGAACAAAAAACCGGGGTCACATCACTGCGCCCCGGCCAATATGTTTATTTCATGTTTCCTGTCAGTTTATAGCCCAAGTTTTGCCTTGATTGCATCAATCACCTTCTCGCTGGAGGTGGCCTCAACAGTTAACAGAGAACCTTCTTTTTCGTAGAAATCTGCCAATGGCGCCGTCATCTTGTTGTACACATCCAGACGGTTATTGATAGCTTCCTCTGTCTCGTCGTCACGCTGTACTACCGCACCACCGCATTTGTCACATTTGCCATCTTCTTTAGGTGGGTTTGATTTTACGTTGTAAATCTCGCCGCAATCCTGGCAAGTACGACGTGTGGTCAGGCGATCGAGAATGACATCGCGGGGCACATCGATATTTACGACCGCATCGAGCTGCTCGCCCATATCAGCAAGTAATTCTGTCAATGCCTCAGCCTGTGGAATGGTACGCGGGAAACCATCAAGCAGGTATCCGCTTTTGCAATCATCTTCCTTAAGGCGTTCACGCATGATACCCATAATGAGGTCATCGGAAACAAGATCACCGGCCTTCATCGCGGCTTCAGCCTTTTTGCCCAGCTCGGTGCCAGCAGCAACGGCAGCACGCAATATATCACCAGTTGAGATTTGCACTGATCCATCCATCTTGGTCAGCAATTTGGCAACTGTACCCTTACCTGCACCGGGTGCTCCTAATAAAATCAACTTCATACTATTCCCCTGTCGCTAAATTTGAGAGTGGTAATTCTGATTACCATGTAAAATTTGAGCGCGCATTGTGCACGCTGCATGTGAATTAGGCAATTAAAAGCTTTTTGGCTGCGGAAGAAAAATCTGATTATCCTGTTCTACTGGTCGGTATTTATCCGATCATGATCAGGCGAGAGCTATTTAGTACCAACAACTTAAATATACTATTTATATACATTCAGTTCATCTTCAAAACGAGTCGGAGTCATTTGACAGCATTGACGCATCTCTTAACATCATCTCTGCAGGTGGCATTTGCAGGTAAAATCCCTTGTCGTTTAACGATGCGATCACCTCGACAGCATTCGCTCTTGCCAGTGTTGTTTGTTCGGTAATTTCAAGTTCCATCACCTTGTGCAGGTTACCGGTCATTTTTCGCAATGCCGCTGGCAACTCTTGTATTAATTGAGAATCATCTTCCGTAAACGGAAGATACAGATACATTTCCTGTTTTTTGTTACAGCGGTAAATATTACATTTCACTAATTCTGCTTCCTGGTTAGGGTTTGCGCTGGCAATTTAGTTTGCAGGTGCATAATATTAACCCTGAAGCTTAAATTTTCAACAATATTAATAATGAGACCCGCTACCTATTTTGCCCTCAGTATAAGCTTGCTGATTGGTTCGGCAATGCATCATTCTATTTGTGCGGCACCCATAAATAACCCTGCAATAGATGATCAGCCTCTAAAAGAGGCCTTGTCACTGCCGGACTGGTTCAAGGTAAGCTTTCTGGAAATCAAGGAAGACCTGCAGGAAGCAAACACTGAAGGACGTGGTTTGATTATCTACTTTGGGCAGGAATATTGTCCCTATTGTAAGGCGCTCATCAATAACAACTGGCAGCGTGACGATATCGTTAAATACACCCGCAGTCATTTCGATGTGATTGCGATAAATGTACGTGGCGATCGCCAGGTAACGGCAATAAACGGCAGGCAATACAAGGAAAAGTTCTTTGCCAGCAAACACGGCGCCACATTCACTCCGACCCTGCTATTTTTTGACAAAACCGGCCATCTTGCTCTCAAACTGGTTGGATACCGTAATCCATACCAGTTTATGGCTGCACTGGAATACGTTGCAGACATGCATCATCGTAACGAAAATTTTCGCTTTTACCTTGCCAGGGCAGAAGGCGCGGATAGTTTTGGCCAGGACAGTTTGAATGACAGCGTTATATTTAGAGATTCTCAGCATGACCTGAAAAAACTATCGCGGCACAAACCACTGGCTGTCTTTTTTGAAGAGCAGCATTGTCATGCATGTGATGTATTGCATGCAGGGCCATTAAATCATCACGCAATCCTGAAAAAATTCAGCCTGCTCAACTCTATGCAATTAGACATGTGGGCCGAAACACCACTGACAACACCTGCAGGTAAGCAGACTACAGCAAGAAAATGGGCAAACGAACTGGACATCAGTTATGCACCAACAATTATATTCTTTGATGAATCCGGCAAGGAGATCATAAGAGTCGAATCAGTTATTGGTTTCTTTCGTATGGGCGCAGTACTGGACTACATCAACAAGCGTGGTTATCGTAAACAACCTGATTTCCAGCTTTGGCGCAACGAATCAACAACTAATGACAAAACCAGGGTAAGGTAGATATGAGCAAAAAATCGGTGTCCCTTGTGCTTGGAAGCGGTGGTGCCAGGGGGTTAGCACATATCGGTATCATCAACTGTCTTGAAGAGCATGGTTATGACATCAGGTCGATTGCCGGTTCCTCGATGGGCGCGTTAATCGGCGGTATCTATGCAACCGGCCAGCTTGATGCCTATACCGAGTGGGTACGTAAGCTCGAAAAAATCGATGTCTTTCGGCTGCTCGACTTTTCCTTTGGCGAGGGTGGTATCATCAAGGGTGAGCGCATTATAGAGGCACTACGCAAGCTTATTGGCCATTACGAAATCGAAGATCTACCGTTGTCTTTCACCGCTGTGGCAAGTGACCTGGACAACCAGAAAGAAGTCTGGTTAAACAAGGGACCACTTTTTGATGCCATACGCGCATCAATTGCCATTCCCTCAATTTTTACGCCGTATGAGTATCATAATAAAAGACTGGTCGATGGTGGACTACTTAATCCAATTCCCATTGCACCAACATTAAAGGATAAAACAGACATTACCATCGCGGTTAACCTGAGTGCGCCACCGGTTGAAAAATACGAGGCACAATCCGCCTCCGACACGCAGGACGAGCACCCACATTCACAGAACAAAATTGTCAGGTTGATTGAAGAAATCCGCGACAAGGTAATACCAGAAGAACCAGAGGAAGTAGGCCTGTTTGATATCATAGCGAAGTCAATCGATGCCATGCAAAACACAATTGCACGTTTCAAACTGGCTGCCTATGCCCCTGACGTTATTATCGATATCCCCAGTAACGCCTGTGCGTTCTACGAATTCTACCGTGCAGACGAGATAATCTCATTGGGATACGACAAGGCAAAAGAAGCCTGCGAACGCTTCTGACAGATAAAACTCAGCCTGAAAATATTCTTTCCCACCAGCGCCTGCGTGACTGGCTGGCAAATGTATTTTTGTCCAGTAACTCAGGTTTCACCAAGCAAAGTATCCAGCCAGGCAGTGGTGGGTTATCGCTAAATCCACATACGACACCAAGATTGTTAGGATCATAAATCTTAATAAAGCCTGGTTCCGCTTTATTATCGACGTATACAACGCCACAATAATCTTCCTGGTGTTCTTTTCGCAGCAAGCTATCAATTTCATCAATGAATATTTTCACCTGGTCAGGGCTCGCCGGTTCCTGTGGCACTTCTTCACCAATTGCATAGATATACCAGCCAACATCCGCATGTGATTGAACTGTCTTCCACAATGCATCAAGTTGTTCCCACCTGAGAATCCCGGTAAAGGCGCCGCGAAAGCGATTATAGAATTCAGAAAGCTGATTGTTGGTCTGGTTACCCATGAAAAAATCCTGCTTAAACTGGCTATATGCGTTGCATAAAGGTCAATAGTATAAACAAAGGTATGGCTATTCAGCCCGCAGCGCTTCGACCGGATCGAGGCTGGCAGCATGCATCGCGGGAATCACCCCTGCGGCCAAACCGATAAACACAGCAACACTTTCTGCAAGTACAACAAAGGTCCACGGAGTATGCACGGGCAAGGCTGGTAATGCCACCGCAAGTAACTGACCGATGCCAATACCAAGAATCATGCCTGCAATTCCACCAATAGCAGACAGTACCACCGCTTCACCCAGAAACAATGAAAGAATTTGGGAGTTTCTTGCTCCCAGCGCACGCATCAAACCGATTTCAGAGGTCCTTTCGTTAACGCTGATTGTCATTATCGTAATGATGCCAATACCACCGACCAGCAGTGAAATACCACCAATAGCACCAACAGCAATGGTCAGTATATCGAGAATCGAACCCAGCACATCCAGCATTTGCTGTTGCGTGGTAATGGTGAAATCTTCACGACCATGTCTTGCCATAAGTACACGCTTGATGCCTGTTACTACCTGATCAACATTAGTACCCTCATAGTACATGACATCGATTTCCACCAAACCTTCCCGGTTAAATAATTCGAGCCCGCGCGCAAGCGGAATATAGACAGTGTCATCAAGATCAAAACCCAGTACCTGCCCCTTTGATTCCATAACACCAATTACCCGGTAACGATCACCACCTATTCGTATCAGTTTGCCAAGGGGATTAACATTGCCGAATAGTTCGCTTTTAACCTTACTACCAAGTACCGCAAATGCCCGTGGTGCAACAGGGTCGTCCGGCGGTAAAAAACGTCCCGACCGGACCGGCATACTGAAAGCAACCGGAAAACCATGCCCGGTGCCATAAACTGTGGTTCGGCGTGAACGATTGTTGCCCTCGATTTCTGCGTTTCCCTGTACGAAACCAACAACACTTTTTGCAAAGGGAAGTTTTTTTAATGCCTCGGCATCTTCGATCGATAACGGGCGCACCGTACCAAATACACCCATACTCATACCCATGGTTGTTGTTTTACCAGGGTTGATGGCCACCAATGTTGTGCCAAACTGGGTAAACTCTGCCAGCACAAATTTATGAATCCCTTCGCCGATCGAGGTTAGCAATACCACGGCAGCGATGCCCACCGCGATACCTAGCATAGTCAGGAAACTGCGCAGCTTATGCGCCAGTATCGAGGTGCCGGTTAACCTGAGAAAATCCCTGATCTGCATGTCAGTGCCTCGACAGGGCCATAACAGCATCAAGTTTTGCTGCTCGCCTGGCAGGTAGCAGGCTAAATACCGCACCGGTAATGATTGCTACCAGAAACGAAGCAAGTGTTGCCCACATAGGTGGATACGCTTCCAGATCCGGTAGTGCTTCGCGAATGCCCCAGCTGCCAGCTTGTCCTATTAGCAGCCCGATAATACCGCCCATGGCCGAGAGCAATAATGCCTCTGAAAGAATAAGTCTAACGATCTGTCTACGAGAAGCACCCAGCGCCTTCAACAGACCGATTTCCGACGTGCGCTGCGAGACAGCTACCAGCATCACGTTCATGATCAGGATGCCGGCTACCGCAAGGCTGATAGCCGCAATGCCGCCAACAGCATAGGTCAATGCACCAAGTATGCGATCAAAGGTTTCAAGCACGGCATCCTGTGTGATTACCGTTACGTCTTCTTCCCCCTGGTGACGTTGTCGAAGGGTTGATTTGGTAAATTGAATAACCCCTTCGATCGCATTGCGTGTCTTAACCTCAATCAGAATACGAAACAGCGACGGTACATTGAATAATGCCTGTGCAGAAGACACCGGTATGATTACAAGCTCTTCAACATCAACACCGATGGAGCGACCCTCGGAAGCGAGAATACCTATCACGCGGTAGCGATATTCGCCTAACCGAATCCATTGCCCCATGGCATTATGGGCGCCAAATATTTCATCACGGACTTTTTTACCAATCACGCATACTGGTGCAGCACGATCCCAGTCATGGTCTGGCAGAAAGGAACCACTCGACATTTTCCAGTGCCTGATTTTCAGAATATCACTGGTAGAACCCATCACGGTAATTTCACGTTTTCGGTTTTGCCAGGAAATTTCAGCTGCGCCCACGTTAATCGGTGCAATACGTGATACATCAGGATTGCGTGTCAATGCGCGGGCATCATCCAGCGTGAGATCGCGCGGTGTTACGCCCATCATGGTGCCAAAGCCCGCGCCGGCGGTTTCACTGCGACCGGGAAAAACAATCACCAGATTGGTTCCCAACGAGGCAAATTCACCGCGTACATATTGGCGTGCGCCTTCACCAAGCGCAGTAAGCATCAACACTGATGCCACACCTATCGCCATGGCAAGTAGCATCAACAGGGTGCGCGTGTGATAGCCTTTTAGCGCCTGCCAGCCAAACACAACAATGTCATTGGTTCGTATCATGCCTACCGGAATTTTTTATATCCTGTTCGATACGCCCATCAACCATCCTGATTGCACGGTGCGAACGATCACCAAGTGCCTGGTCATGCGTAACAACAATCAGGGTCATATCTTTTTGATTTAGGCTCTCGAGCGTTTTAATTACATCATGACCTGATTTTTGATCAAGGTTACCGGTGGGCTCATCGGCCAGTATTACCGACGGTTCCATGATCGTGGCACGTGCTATGGCCACACGCTGTCTCTGTCCTCCGGACAACTGCTCCGGTTTATGGTGTGCACGATCGGTCAGATGCATCAGTTCAAGCGCATTTTCAACCTTGGGTTTACGCTCTTCCGGAGAAATACCTGCAAGGATCAATGGGAGTTCAATATTCTCTGCTGCAGTTAAGCGGGGAACCAGGTGAAACGCCTGAAATACGAAACCGATATTCGTGTTACGTGTTTGTGCTTCCTCCAGCTCATCCAGCTCAGTCACATCCTTGCCATTGAGGTAGTATCTGCCCGAAGTGGGGTGATCCAGCATGCCGATAAGGTTTAACAGGGTCGATTTACCCGAACCCGAAGGCCCCATAACCGACAAATATTCACCCTGGTTTATTTCAAGATTAATATCATCAAGTGCATGCACAACCTGGTCACCGACCTGAAAATCTCGATGGATTTGTTCCAGCTTGATCATGGAAACTATTTTTTCTTATCCCTGGCTTCCGGTTTCACCCGTGCACCATCGACCACACCGTCCCTGTCAATGGAGGTAACAATTTTCTGACCCTGCTCGAGTCCCGTTTTAATTTCTGTGTACTGCCAGTTACTCAGACCGGTTTCTACATCCACTTCACTGATCGTCTTACTGTCCGTGTCATAAACAAATACCCGGTTGCCTTCAAGTAACGCCTCGGTAGGAATACGTAAGGCCTTGCTTTTCTCATCCAGAATCACTTCCACATCCGCGGTATAGCCTGGCAGCATGTTTGCCTTGTCCTTTTCTGAAACGAACTCAACCTCAACATCGACAGTACGGGCCTGTTTCTCTACATCGAGTACGTAAGGTGCAACACGCCTGACCTTGCCCTTGAAATATTCTTTGCCAAATGCATCCAATGAAATACGTGCTGTCATCCCCGCACGTATTTCAGGTGCATCCACTTCATCGATAGGTGCGACAACATAAAGGCAACTGGTATCAATCAGGTCGATTGCCGGGGGCGTTGGAATACCAACCGGGGAAGGCGTGACATATTCTCCCAGTTCACCGTTTACCTCGGCGACGGCACCATCAAACGGTGCTGTCAGGCGGGTACGATCCAGTGCAGCTTGTGCTACAGCAACCTTGGATTCACTGACCTTGATGGTTGATTTGGCAGCTTCACAGCCTGCAGCCTTGGCCTTGGCCTGCCCAACAGCCTGATCAACACTCTCGTCAGAAGCCAGGCCTTTTTTACGTAACTGGGTCAGGCGATTTGCTTCACGTTTAGCCACATCTGCCTGTACACATGCTTCCTTGGCACGTGCCCTGGAAGCCTGCAATTCACTCCCGGCTAATTCATACTGGGCAGTCAGGTCATCGTTCCAGATTTCAAAAAGCACCTGGCCTGTCTTGACCAGATCACCCTCGTGTACTGGCAGACTTGAAATCTGGCCTCCAATGGAAGGCGACAGGCGCGCCCGGCGGCAAGCCTTCAGGGTACCGGCACGTGTATTTGTTACCGTACGTTCGACCGAACCAGACTCCACTTCATCGAGTATGATAGCAACCGGCTTGGGGCGTTTGAGCCAGAATACCAGGGCAAACACTGCGATGGTGGCAATGGTCAAAACGAAAATAATCCGTTTGCGCCTGGTCATAGTACGTTTCCTTGTGTCAGGTATTGCCTATTTATATTAACATCATACAATTATGATGTAGACTGTCGAATGACCTACATCAGTTAGATTGAAGCACACCATCCATCTAAGTATTACACCGGGTACCGGCAAATCTCGCGTAATGAACAGTAAACTAGCCATCTCCAATGACGTCACGCTTGA
This sequence comes from Proteobacteria bacterium UBA6492, assembly GCA_002436485.1. Lineage (GTDB taxonomy): Bacteria > Pseudomonadota > Gammaproteobacteria > UBA6429 > Thiohalophilaceae > UBA6492. The sequence goes on along the minus strand of DJMK01000112.1, from coordinate 5,611 downwards.
TGAGAGCGAAATCTCCATCAGTGCTATTCGAGCACAGGGTGCTGGCGGGCAAAATGTCAACAAGCTTGCCACAGCTATCCATTTACGGTTCGATATAAAAAATTCAAGCCTGCCTGAGTTCTATAAACAAAGACTAATGGCGCTTAAGGATCAGCGTATCACCCAGGATGGAATAATTGTTATCAAGTCACAGCAATACCGCAGTCAGGAAAAGAATCGCCAGGAGGCAATTGCTCGACTGATCGAACTTATAAAAAGCGTTGCGGTGAGTCGTAAAAAACGTATACCTACTAAAGTACCAAGGGCGGTGGATTTAAAACGACGTGAGCAAAAACAACGGCGCGGTAAAATAAAGACAGGCAGAAGAAAAATACAACTTGACGAGTGAAAATGGCTTGTTAGGGCCACTAAATCAGCTCGATTCAAGAAATGTTTTTAGCCTGTAACGGTACCCCGGCATACTTTTGATAAAGCCATCATTATGACCACCGACCAGCAGGTAGAAGGTTTTAGATTCATTGGCTGCCTCGTAAACCTTTTTCCCCAGTTCAAAGGGAATAATCTCGTCATCGCGGCTATGCATGACAAGCACCGGGACATTGACACTCTTGATCGCTCGCTCAGTATCAAATGCATAACGCATGATAATAACCCTGGATAGAAGCGGCATCATCAAGTTTGCCATATCACGGGTTGAACTGAAGGTTGATTCGATTATCAGCGCATGCGGTTGTACCTTGCCAGCCAGAGTAGTAGCAACTGCGCCGCCCAGGGAACGGCCAAAGATCACGATGTCATCCGGTTTAAACAACCGAGTTCCTGTCAGGTAATCCCATGCAGCCATGGCATCAAGGTACAACCCTTGTTCAGTTACGCTACCTTCACTCTTACCATAACCCCGATAATCGATAATAAACACATTGATACCAAGACTATGAAAAATGGCCAGTGAATCGCTTCGATGCGAAATGTTACCGGCATTGCCATGAAAAAAAAGTACCACTTTTTTTGCATTGGCTGCAGGCAGATACCAGCCATGTAGCCGCATACCATCCGATGTGGTTATAACTACATCCTCATATTGCATACCCCAATCAGCCGGTGTGGCATCAAGTTGCCGGTAAGGATAAAACAACATATTCGGCTGGTTTATGAATACCAGGATATTGAACAAGGCTATCGCTACCGCGACTAGTAAGATTATCTTAATAATCATTCTGCTTTGTGAAATTACAACCATAATGTAAACACTACAAATACGGATTTGCCCTTCCTGTGCCAGATAATTATGACATAATAGCTTAATCCTGATTTTCGGAAAGTAGATAGATGGCAACCGCTTCAATCTGGCTCAGTTTTGCCTTTATGCTCGGTCTTGTTATGCGCCAGGTCGGCCTGCCCCCGCTTGTAGGGTACCTGGCAGCCGGATTTATCCTCAGCATCTACGGATTCGAATCAAACGATATCCTGGAAGAAGTTGCGCATGCTGGCGTATTACTTTTGCTTTTCAGCGTTGGTCTCAAACTACGTCTGAAAACGCTGTTTCGCATGGAGATTCTCGCCGGCTCTTTGATGCACATGCTTATCACCATTGTACTGCTTTACCTGATACTAACTACAGTGGTGCAGCTCGACAGCCAGCTTGCGTTAATGGTTGCCATCGCGTTGTCCTTCTCCAGTACCGTTGTGGCCGCCAAGGTACTGGAAAGCAAGCGTGAATTACGCGCTTTTCATGGTCGAGTAGCGATTGGCATTCTCATTATGCAGGATATGGTTGCCGTTGCTGTGCTTAGCATCGGAAACGGGGTGGCACCGTCACCCTGGGCACTGGTGCTGTTTGGCCTGTTATTCGTACGCCCCGTTATGTTCCGGCTGCTTGATATCAGCGGACATGGTGAGTTGGTGGTATTGTATGGTTTGTTACTTGCGCTGGTCATCGGCGGATCCAGTTTCGAATACTTCGGGTTGAGTTCCGAGCTGGGCGCCCTGTTACTGGGCGTGATGTTATCCAGCCACAAACGTGCGGTTGAGCTTTCCAATTCACTCTGGAGCCTGAAAGAAATTATGCTGGTAGGCTTCTTTTTGCAGATCGGTCTGCTTGGACACCCGAATTTAGAGATACTGCAACAGGCTCTACTCATTAATATATTCATTCTATTTAAAACACTGCTGTTTTTCACCATCCTGATACTTTTCAAGCTACGTGCACGTAGTTCATTCCTGGCGAGTTTGTCCCTCGCCACCTATAGCGAGTTTGGGCTGATTGTTGCCAACATGGGTGTGGCCAAGGGCTGGCTAGACAGCGAATGGATGACATTACTTGCAGTCACGGTCGCGATTTCTTTTACAATTGCCGCGCCATTAAACCGACATGCACACGAGATATATGAGCGTATTGAACGGTTCTTATTGCGTTTTGAACTTAGTAAGAGCCACCCAGACGATGAGCCAATTAATATTGGTAACTCGCATATCATGGTCATGGGGATGGGTCGTATTGGCACCGGCGCCTATGACCTGTTAACCCAGCACCAGGAGCGCGTAATTGGTCTTGATTCCGACCCGATCAAGGTAGAGATGCACCGGCAAAAAGGCCGACGTGTGTTGTATGCCGATGCCGAGGATCCTGGCTTTTGGGCCAAGTTAAAGCTCGAAGGTGTACATACCGTAATGCTTGCAATGCCAGAGCTAACTGCAAAAGTACTCGCTGCCAAACAGTTACGTAAAATTGGCTTTACCGGTACTATAACTACAACGGTCGTGTTTGAAGAAGAGATGCCACAGCTGCAGCAAGCCGGTGCAGATTTCATTTACAACTATTATGATGGCGTTGGTGCCAGTTTTGCACAACGCTCTATGGAACTAATCGCAGAGCAAAAGACATAAAGTAAAGTTTTCTCTAGCATGCCAACAATCGCGGCACGCCATTCAACCTCTTTCAAATCACAAAGTAACATTTTGATGCCTCATACAAGCGGCATGATTGCATTTTTAAATCGTCACGATTTAATTTTATGATAGAAATATTTTTTTAAGTTGTATTAAAAAATATATTCTGTGGTAATTTAATATCAGTTATATTTCCTCACCTTTTGGCCGAATAGAGTGATCATCTAGCCTGGTTTACTGATACTTGATGGACAGCAACCATAGTAGTACCGAACGCATACAACAACTGGACATGATTCGAGGTCTGGCTGTACTGGGTATTTTATGGATCAACATCACAGTATTTGGTTTACCTTCTGGCGCCTATGCACTCCCGAGTTACCTGGGTGACGCTGTCAAGGCAAACATTGCGGCCTGGGCATTTAGCGACGTCATGGTAGAAGGTGCAATGCGTGGGCTCTTCTCCTGCCTGTTTGGTGCAAGCGCATTGCTCTATCTATCAGAAAATAAACTTTCCAATACGGGCATTATGCGCGTCGATTACTTTTATCGCCGCAACATGTTGCTTATTTTTATCGGAATGATACATGCCTACATACTGCTCTGGCCCTTTGATGTCCTCTATGCGTATGGCCTGATCGGCATGTTCTTGTATCCCCTAAGACGACTATCTTACAGGGCTCTGCTAGTTGTAGGCCTAGCACTGCTTATCATAGGTGAAACAACAATTATTTCAAACGAGAAGCTTGAACAGGACGCTGAAACACAAGCGCAATACTCTTCTGAAAATCGTCAAGACCAGGTCACTACACCCGATGCCCCTGACGATGAAGACGACCAGGCCTACCGCAATACCCAAACAGATAAATACAGAAGTTACTCTGTAACCAACATGGAAGAGGATATCGAATTACATCGATCGTCTTATAGAAAAATATTCCAGAATAACCTTGCGCTCGTGATCGAACAACAATCCTATTATATATACACGGAACACATCTTTGATATTGGTGCAATGATGTTACTTGGCATGGCACTTTTAAAGCTTGGAATTCTACAAGGCAACCGCTCAAAGAAATTTTATTTCAGGTTAATGTTGGCTGGCTTTATTACGGGCATTGCCCTGCGTGCCCCATTTGCTTACCTGGAGATTGTGAATGATTTTGTGCCCGCCGATCCGGAATATCCGGAGAAAGTCGGTTTCTCCTTTAGCCGGTTGCCAATTATGTTGGGATATATTGGTCTGTTCCTTTGGCTAATCAAATACCGCGTTTTTTACCGCCTCTTCACACCGCTTGCTGCAGCAGGCAAACTCGCTCTTACAAACTACCTCATGCAAACGATCATCTGTATTTTTCTCTTCTATGGATTTGGCCTGGGGCTGATTGGCTATTTTGAATATTACCAACTACTCCTGCTTTGTTTACCAATCTGGATAATACAAATAAAGTTGAGTTTGCTCTGGCTCAAATATTTCAAAATGGGTCCATTTGAATGGTTGTGGCGCTCCGCTGTATACATGAGCTGGCAACCACTGCTCAGGCAACCAGCTAGCACGCCCTTACCCCTTTCATAGGATGCCAGGCCTCATGGCTCTTCACCATGCAGGGCATTTTGACGCTAGTCGTCTAGTCCCACTGTTGCTTGCTATTTAGCTCCTGAATAGCCAGTGTTGCACGACTATGCCGGTACGCCGTTTTATAGGCTTCTGTACGCGGAAACAAGTGATAGGCTTGAGCAAGATATTCCACCGCCTGTTCAGCACAACACTCTGAATTCCAGAGCTCCATACCAATCTGGTACGCAATTTCGGCGGCCATGGCATCGACATCATTACGTAATACCTGTGCATCAGTTAAAACTGGTTGCTGCGGATCTTCTGTATAGAAAGTCATGAAACGATGCGCCTCGGTCTGGCGTGCTGTTGCATGCTCAAAGACACTACAGGCCACCATCTGATCATTTTCGTCATAACATACACCGGTGCCGCGATGTCTTGCATGTACTGGAATACCTGCAGGTGGGGTTAAAGGGCAATCAAGCCGCTTATCACCAAACAGCGGCGCAGATAACAGGCGAACTGACTCATCAGCATTGAACCTAACGACTGCTTTAGGTTTTGTGCCACCTCGGTACAACACGCGATAGCGTGTTTCGCCAGATCGGTAATCCTGGCAACTGTAATTATTCGGTATGCCATTGAAGCTGGACTGGCATATATGTGGAAGACCATCAGCTTTAACATCATATGGCATCAGGTCGAGACATTGATTGGCATTGACTTGCGCAGAGAAGACAAGGGTGAAGGCAGCCAGCAACACATAGGCTGGAGATAACAAGCGCGAAGACATCATCACACCTCCTGTATATCAGGGTTTGGCCGTTCCTCCCTCCTTACCTTGTTGTCGTCTTGTTATGTTTAATACTTTAAAAGCAATTGCCGTGCCACTTAATCGTTTCCAATTCAATAAGTTACAACCCAAGAATGCACTAAACTGGAACATCAAACGTCAAATACGCACTCTTTTTGTAAATATAGCTGAATTTTTGAATTATTTTCAGAATGCCATTTCGCATGGTGTTAGCGCCATGCTNNAACAACACTTGTCCTTGTAACAAGGGTATGGATGATCGATCAAACGCTTGCTTGTTACTGATGGTGTCCGAATCGGTGATAAATTCCAACTGCTCTGGCTTCTCAACAGTTAGCGCAAATATAAAA
>DJMK01000208.1:8886-19018 GCA_002436485.1 Proteobacteria bacterium UBA6492 | reverse complement strand
GAACAACGGCTCGACAAACAGCGTTATCTCGTTGGCAATAGCATTACCGAGGCGGACTGGCGGTTGTTACCCACGCTATTGCGCTTTGACCCGGTGTATGTTGGTCATTTCAAATGCAACCAGAAGCGTATTGTCGATTACCCGAACCTGTCAAACTACTTGCGCGACCTGTTTCAACAACCCGGCATTGCGGATACCTTTAATCTAGAGCACGTCAAGTACCACTATTACTGGAGCCATGATTCCATTAACCCGACAAGAATTGTCCCGAAAGGACCAACGCTGAACTACATGGCAGCACATGACAGGGATCGTTTTACTAAATAGCCTGCGCTAACTAAACAGTACTGTTAGCGAGTTTTTCTATCGCAAGCGGCGCTGATTTCCATGACCGCATCAAAGCTTTCTACCCCGACCAGGTGATCGAGCAGGCAATCATTGTATGCACGGCGCTTGTCCGAAGTAAAAGAAGGCTTGTAATAATTGCCGTAACAGGCTTGCCGGATCAAGTGCGTAGCCACATCATGTTTGGCATTCTTCAGGTGCTTCAACAAGCAGTCGTCGTATTCTGCCTGTCCCGCATGGCCATATCCCGATAGTGCCAGTAAAGTGATGGTATAAATAAAGCGCTTGGTATCCATTGCTCAGCCCTTGTCATGCGTAAACACAGCTTTTGATTATATCGCTGGTGTGGCGATGTAAATTGAGCGAGATCAATCAACCTGCGTAAAATGCATCATGCTACTACTGACATTTTCTCCAGGGCCGTAATAATCTCTGCAGGCTCGCAACGTTCAGTATAATTCTTGTTGATATAAGCAAACGTAATGATACCGTCCCGACCGATAACATAAGTCGCCGGGATAGGCAGTTCCCAGCTATCATCACCATTCACGGCTGGTACATCCAGGCCCCATTTCAGGTACAGCGGACGCATGCTCGCAGGGACGTTCATCAAAATACCGTAGTCGCGACTGACCACGTTACCGACATCGCTGAGTACATCAAAATTCAACTTCAAAAGCTCAGCTGTCTGCATCGAGTTATCCGGTAACTCGGGTGAGATCCCCACCAGGCTGCCACCAAGTTGTTTGATGTGTGGAACCGCATCGCACAGTGCCTTAAACTCCAGGTTACAATATGGACACCAACCTCCCCGGTAGAAATTAAGCACAACGGGTCCCTCGTCCAACAAATCAGCCAGGCTTGTTTGTCCACCCTTGGCGTTGGGTAAATTAAAGTCTGCTGCCTTGTCACCCACACTCAAGGCCTTCATGCCAAAATCTGCCTGCAAGATTTCTTCAAATGCACCTTGCACTGTTGTTTGTTCATCCTGTGACAAGCCGGATATGAATTTTTCAGTTAATGCTTTTGTCTGCTCTGACAGACTCATGGCAACCTCCTGTTGATTTGTGATGTAGATTAATTGGCATATTGCGCGATCATTTCATCCAGCCATTGCCTGAGGCGTTTAACTTCCTGGCGCAAAAACTGTTGATCCTCAAAAGCATTAGTAATCGTTGCTATGCCCTGGGTACGTGCCAGTAAATGCATGGCAATTTTTCTCGCGTCAGCACCCATACCCAATGCGCGAAACTGGTCAGTTAACCAGTCACGCATCACTGCCAACATCACGTTGGCCTCCTGTAACATCTCGTGACTTAATTTTGCCAGCTCAGTACACAGACTACCGATAGGACAACCATGGCTTTTAATACTTTCCTGGTTATTCGTCAGGATATCGATGAAAAGCAGAATGCGCTGCTGCGGATCGCTATACTCATATGTCCATGCATCGAGCATTCTCTGAATTTGATCCACACGTATATCAATAACTGCATTCAATATTTCATCTTTGGTCTTGAAATGATAATAAAAGTTACCTCGCGAGATACCAACGGCATCGGCAATATCACTAAACGATGTGTGCTCATAACCGCGTTGATAAAATAACTGGTCAGCTGCGGCTACAATACGCTGTCGAATGGCTTGAGCTTTTTGTCCCATAAAAGACTGCCTTTAGTACTTATGCGGTAGTGGTAACCTTTTCTTCGGCGAATGAATAATCGGTGTACCCTTTTTCATCACCACCATAGAAAGTATCTTGGTCTGCCTCGTTCAATGGCAGATCGTTTTGAAAACGGTATACCAGATCCGGGTTGGCCAGGTAAGGTACTCCGAAGGCAACCAGGTCTGCATCGCCATTCGCGAGGGCCTGCTCTGCACGTTGCTTGTCATAGGCATTGTTTGCCATGTAAACCCCATCGAACTTGTTACGCAAAGCACGATAGTCCACGTTGCGTTCCTTGGTCATCATGTCCCCCTCAAGGATGTGCAGGTACGCCAATCTACGCTTGCTCAACTCGTTAATAAAATAGGCAAAATGCTTTTGTGGATCAGAATCAGACATGGAATTAAAACTGTTCTCAGGCGTGAGACGCACACCCACCCGATTAGCAGGCCAGATTTCACACACAGCGTCCAGCACTTCATTTAACAGGCGCATACGGTTCTCGTCGCTACCACCATATTCATCTGTACGTTGGTTTGAACCATCGCGCAGGAATTGATCTATTAGGTAACCATTGGCGGCATGAACCTCGATGCCATCAAAGCCAGCTTGCTTTGCGCTGGCGGCTGCATGCTTATACTGGGAGACGATATGCTTGATTTCTTCAGTTTCCAGGGCGCGTGGTGTCTCGAACGGCTTGAGCCCCTCGTAGGTGAAAGCATCTCCTTCAGGTTTAATGGCCGACGGTGCTACCGGCGTCTGGTTATTGGGTAACAGGTCAGGATGCGAAATTCGTCCGCAATACCACAGCTGAATAAAAATATGCCCACCCCTGGCATGTACGGCATCGACAACCTTCTTCCAGCCGGTCACCTGCTCCTCACTGTAAATGCCGGGTGTCGCTGGATAGCCTACTCCCTCGGGTGATACTTGTGATGCCTCGGTGATAATCAACCCCGCTGTTGCGCGTTGCTGGTAGTACGTGGCATTGAGATCATGCGGTGCATTATTCTGATCAGCCCGGTTACGGGTCATCGGCGCCATCACCATGCGGTTTGCAACTTCCAGATCTCCTACTTTCAACGGGCTAAACAACGTATCACTCATCTTGGCCTCCAATCACAGGTCATTATTTAATTCACACACAAATATTAGGACATTTGTCCTAGTTCTGTTTTAAAATTAATACAATTGTCCTATTTTATCAAGCCCAAGCAAGGATAAGCGGTGCTTTTTTTGGCGTGCTAAATGTGGAGTGGTTTGGAGCTATTGGCGAATGGGTAACGGGTACAGCAGATTAACTGTGTGAGAGTGCGCGCTTCTTTTTAATGAACTCTCTCAGGTTGGCAAAAACATGCTCTGAATTGTCTTTAAACAGCTTGATGTAAGTCAAATCCAGCGCCCACATCAGGTATTTCTTTTCACTCGTGAATCCATCCGGGATAGCCTGATTTGGTTTAACCAGTAGCACAGGATCATTCATTTCCGTCGTTTCATACGAGTCAAGAATCGGTTTAATCATTTGATTAACCAAGATCTTCTGTTTGGCTATTTCATTCGTATTAAAAACAAACTTGACTGAATTGGTTAACTCCGACAGATTCATACCAGGCGATGAATACGTACAGATTGCATAACCAATTGAGCCATCTTCGGTATTTTCTGCAACAAATAATCTTCGATAGCGGTAGAGACCAATATCGACAAATTCATTCGTTACAGCCAAATTCGTGATATTTTCCCTGTTTAAAGATTCAAGTTTTAACCACTGGATATCACCGGCGTTAATGATCAGTTCCTCCAATGCTCCTTTATCTGCGTCATTGGCCCAGCGACACTGGATTTTTTCATTTTGCTCAAAATTAGTCGGTATATTCGCTTTCAGACAAAACTGATACTCTGTACACCAACATTTGTCAGGATCATCAATCAAGGTGGCTACATCGCCAAAGACTAATGAGGGGAACAGATTATCAGGACGGTAATAGGTACATACATAACGATTACCGACTTTACGATTTGTTTTCAGATCAAGAAAGAACGTGGTCATACCTCGTATGATATTTTTTGCTCCTTCACCTGAATTTGATTTTAATGATTGAAGGTGTTGAAGTAATAACGTGTTATCAAATGCTTTCAATGCATTGCCATTTGCCACAATTTTATCGTCGCTGCGATATACAACTTTCTTGAGCACTGGTGATTCGGAAAGGATAAGCTTTTTTTGTGTTGCTTTGATCAGTTCACTATATCGTTGTATTTGCCGCCGCTTGTCCTCATAAATAAAGCCCGTGTCAAAATAGAATTCCCAGAGTTCATCGTACTCCTCACTTTTGATATATGAGAGATTTTCTGACACACTCTTCTGAACAAATGCCGTCAATTCCTTATCGAGAGTCGCCGTCATATCATAAAATTCTATCGAGACCCTGGTGTGTAGTTTGTTCTCTTTAATAGTCTCAGTAATTTTTCGTATTTTTAGTGTGACTGGTATCCTCGGTCTTAATGGAAGCTGTAAACTGGCATCCGCGATTAACATGCCCTGCAACAATACAGGCTGGTTTGCTTCCAGTATTATCGCCATACCAGAATTTGACAGGTCATGTACGTAGGCTGAGACTTTTTGACCTACAAAAGGATGAACGAATTCAATAAAGGCATCGTCGCGAGACCGCATGCTAATACGCTCTGATCGCCTTTCGTTTTTATGAATATCTATTTCGGGTCGCTTATTAAGCTCTAACACTTCAATAACGGCTAGAACTGTTCCATCTTGATGTTCACTGCGGATTACGACGCCTGATCCCTCGATAACATTTTCATCGGCATTCGTGATGGTTATCTTTTTTATGTAGTCATTGGGGAGCAAAATACCTTCGTCACGATCTAGTACGAGGGATATCGTATTCCATGAAAAATCTATGAGGCGAGCCGAAGAAAAGGTGATATCGCCAGCAAGCGTTTCTGCATCTATTTGTGCTTTAAGCTTTGTATAGGCATTCTCAAATTTTGAGCGGGTTTTGTTACGCTCATTAACCAGGTAACCAAATTTTGGTTTCTCGCAAATATATAGCTGGGCGTTATCAACAGATTGCACCAGGATATCAAATACCAGTCTTTTCCCACGATAAGGACAAATCATCGTGCCTTTCTCATCGCGCTTTATTTCTATGCCTGGCTCGAGCTCAATCAGAACAGAATTATCCTTGCGATCAATGATTACCGCTTTGCGCGCACCACCCGATTCCCATTCTATCTGTACATCGACGCGGGAAAATATCAGGTAATCAATTGGCTTATTAAGCTCGATCGAATTGGCGTTTTTTAGTTGGTGGACATTTTCGGTCATGGCTTGTTTCCATCCACCATGATTAGCGGTGTATAGCTGAACCTTTCTGGCGACAGAAGAAAATCCAGGTATTGATCTTTAAATTCTGCCAGCTCATACCCTAGTTTCAGTTTACCTGCCTTTTGCAAGTCAATTAGTCGCTCCAGCTTCAAGCGCCAGTTTTCGTAATCCGCGTTCTTAAGATCACCGTAAAACAAGTGATGAGGATACATACCGACGTTGATATTGTTGAAACCCTTCTTGTAGAAATACGAGTACAGTTTGCGTCCCGCATAGAAATCCAGAAACCCGATATTCTGTATTGCGGTAACGAGTTCATCTAGCTTGCTTTGTAGCTCATCAGGGAAGGGATAATGGTTCAGACAGTTATGATCCAGATCGCCAATAACCAATTTACCACCTGGTTTCAGGATCCGGGTTAATTCATCAAATACTTGTTCTGGTTGCGTCAGATATTCAAATACAAATCGGCAAAAAATATAGTCCGCGGTATTGTCTGGTAAAGGAATGTTGCTGAGCTCGCATTCAATGCTTTCGATACTTATCTCGTCTTGCTTACCCAGCCTATCGGCAGCAACACGGAGCCGAAGTGCGGAGCCGTCAAGCAAGCTCAGGGTGCCGCGTTGATAAACCGTATTCAAAAGATTGGCCATTTGCACGGCCGCAACACCAACGCCGGTTCCGGCATCGACTATAAATGGATTATGTGGGAGATTGCTGATCCCGGTATCAAGCAATTGGGACAAGGTGGCCTGCTCATCGTCTTTAAAGCACAGCCGATCCTCCTCACCGGGACCTTCCATCATGTAGGTGTAATTCAGTGGCGTAGCCACAAACCACCCTCCTAATTTATCTAGCCAAATACATAATAATTGTTGTGCTAGCAGGATATCATGTCAGAAGTCTGCGGCAAGATGAAATCAACGGCCTGATGGCCTACTACCTTATTATTTGTGGTATTTTTAAGTTAATTAGCAACTATCCGTGGCTTTGCGCTATCCGGTGTTCCATGCCGACTTAAAACCACGGTAAAAGTAGAGCCTACGTTGGGCTGGCTCGCTACCTTGATTGTACCGCCCATTAGCTCCGCAAAGTGCCTCGAGAGCGATAATCCCAATCCTGTACCTCCATATTGCTTGGTGGTTGATGAGTCAGCCTGTACAAAATTCTGAAATAATTTGTCAATTTTGTCCTCAGGTATCCCAATACCGGTGTCAGCAACATCAAAAATAATGTTGTTATGATCATCTTCGCTGACCTCAAGTGTTATCTTCCCGTCATGCGTAAATTTACAGGCGTTGGATACCAGGTTGATAATGATTTGCCGCATCTTTGTTTCATCAGCATACATTGCGCCAATGTCTTCATCGTATTTAACGATAAACTCGTTGTGATTTTTTTGTGCCAGGGGTCTGGATATGGTTTCAATTGCAGAAAGCAAATTGCGAATATCGAAAGTTTCAAAATGCAGCTCCATTCGCCCGGCTTCAATTTTACTCAGATCAAGAATATCGTTAATTAACGACAGCAAATGTTTACCGCCCTGCTCTATTTTGTCTGCGTCATTGGTATATTGTTCCAGCTTGTCATTCTCGGCCTGTAATTTTAGAAGACTCGAGTAACCAATGATCGAGTTAAGCGGCGTCCTCAGCTCATGAGACATATTCGCCAAAAACATACTTTTAGCCTCGTTAGCCCTAATGGCCTCATCACGCGCTTTTTTGAGTTCTTCTGTTCTTTCTTTTACACGCTGCTCCAATACCGCGCGGGCCTCTTCTAACTCCTCGTAGGCATGCGAGTTAGATATCGAGACAGCAATTGGTTTTGCCACACTAATCAACAAGTCCAGATCATTACTGGTGAGATATTCTGAGGGTGTAATATTGTCGACGGCAATCACACCCAACACTGTATTTTCAAATATAATTGGAACAGCAATAAAGAATCGCACTCCCAATTTCAGTATTAGCTGCCTACTCCGATCGCTTAGCTTATCGAGTTCTTCTGTAGCGTTATGTACAAACAATGGCTGGCGCGTGTTGGACACACCCACAAGAAATCCTTCCTTGTTTTTCGGGTCGAGGTTGAATTCTGCCTGCGCAAGGAGAGATGCATCCGATGATTTCACACCGGAAAAAGCCGCTGTTTGTAATATCTGGCGTTCTTTATCCACCAGGAAGATAGTGACACGCTCATAACCCATCAAATCATGAATCGCTTCCACCGCCACATCACATAATTTATGCAACGGCATCATGCGCGTGACCAGATTATTAATCTCGTTGATGAGTTGTGATTCTTTATGGCGACGCTCAATCGTCTGGCTGGAAAGGCGTAGCGCTTCGATTTGCTCTTTGAGAGCTGTCTTCAATCGCTTGTCTTCATTATGGTGCAACAGGGTGTATATGCCACTTGCAAGCCCTGCACCCACAAATAATGACAGTGCCGGATGTAAGCCGTAAGTCAGGCCTGCCCCCAACGCGACAAAAAACATGATGACCGTAAATATTGGAACCCAACGCTTGCCTGACTCAATCCATTTGACCACATAAACGCATTCCTTGTCGCCTTTATGCATGCAAGCGGGATGTTCAACCATCGCGCTGGGTAAATTAAACACCGTCGGGATTGACTCCAGAATACCTATGCGATTCTGGCACTGGTAGGCTTTTTCTTTTACACCCTGTGCAGGCTCGCTGCGGATCACAGCCTCGTTTTGTTTTGCATCTACCTTGTCAGGGATTAAAGCAGCACCACGCGAATATTCGCCGGCAATATGCCTGATGTCACGATAGACGAGCGCAGGGGAAAGCAAACTTGAGACGACGCGACCGGTTATGCCCTTGGCAAAATCATCAATTGAATACCGACCAACCTTCTTGGCTATGTCTTTATCGCCGGTTAGCGATACCAGGTTCTCGTGAAACTGGTCAGCAAACCGTTGATCAACCCAGTTGTCTTCATAGGACAAAACCGACATGTCGCTGCCAATATTGCTGAAAATTTGGCTAACTCGCTGATCAGGCCACCCCAGTACTTCACGCAGGTACTGCACGTACATACGGAAGATTTTGATGTTATAGAGCTGTTCTGAAGATTCTGTCATCGTATTATTTTTGGTCAGCACCCTTTTTAAATCGGCACTAGAATATAATCACTTAATATACTGTAATGAAATTATTAAGTTAGCCGTAATAGTATTATTGATTAAGCCAGCAAGGATATAAATAAAATGAACGGAAAAAGCATATTAATAGTAACGTCTTTAATTCCCGTACTCTGCGTATCCGCATTAGCCCATGCTGACTACGGTTTGCATATGTACCAGGATTTCAACACGTCTTCGGCGGGTAAAAATACCCGCACTGACAACGCCACCACGGCCTTCAATAATCCTGCTGGCATCGGGCATCTGGATGCGAAACACGCTTTTTCTGTCGATTTCACCTATTACATGCCATCGGCAACCTTCAACGACACGGGCTCCACGGATGCGCTGGGTGCGCCACTCACCGGCAGCAATGGCGGCGATGCCGGCGTCGATACCCTGGTGCCTGGTTTTTACTATGCCCANNCAGAGTATCAATATTGGTATTGAAACGCTGAACCTGAATCCTTCGGTGTCATACAAATTTAACGAAGCCGTATCCCTTGGTTTCGGCATAAACGTTCAACGTGCCGAAGCTGATCTAAAAAATGCCATTGATTTTGCAGCGGTGTGCTTTGACCAGTTGGGACCTGCCGCCTGTAACGGTATAGGCATTCCTGCCTTGCAGTCGGCTGATGGCCTGCTGGAACTCAACGGGGATGATACGGCCTATGCGTACAATATCGGCTTCTTGTATAAAAAGAACGACATGCGCTTTGGTGTGACTTACAGGAGTGAATACAAATACACACTGGAAGGTAATGCCAATTTCACTATGCCACCACAGGCAATTTTATTCGATCCTTTGTTTACAGATACAACCGGCAAAGTCGAGCTGACCTTACCAGAAATCGTTTCGCTTGGTTTTCAGTACGATGTTAATCGCTGGAGCTGGATGGTAGATGCAACCCTGACAAGATGGAGCACTATAAAAGAGTACCGTATTCAGTTTGCNNAAGTTACAAGGTGGCATAGGTTATGCGGAAAGTGCCATACCAGATAGTACTTTTGATGCAACCCTACCAATCAGTGATGCCTACTGGGTTAACATTGGCGCAACCTATTATCCGAGCAAGACTTTCAATATTGCCTTTGGATTATCACACATCATCTTTGATGATCGCTCTATCAACTATACAGGTAGCTACGGTGAAACCGTGCGTGGCGACATTGACAATGAACTGAATGTGTTAAATGCAACACTCAACTGGTCAATCCAGTAACACGCAGGGGACCCACATGGCCAAGATATTAATAGTTGACGATATGGAAGCAAACAGAGAGCTGGTTGCACGTTTCTTGCAGATCGGCGGGCACGAATGCATCTATGCAGAGAACGGTGCAGAGGCAATTGAATCCACGACACAAAACAAGCCCGACTTGATACTGATGGACATGGGCTTGCCTGTCATGGATGGATGGGAAGCCACCGAGAAAATCAGGTCCAAGAACATCAAGATCCCAATCATTGCGCTGACTGCACACTCGATGGCGACTGAGCGCGATAAGGCTATTGAAGCAGGCTGCGATGAATTTGAGACAAAGCCGATTGACTATCCAAGTCTCATGTCCAAGGTAAATAGGCTACTTTCCAGTGCACAATAAGACAGACAATCACTTATCC
>DJMK01000208.1:0-8844 GCA_002436485.1 Proteobacteria bacterium UBA6492 | reverse complement strand
GAAGGAGCCTTGTCATTATTTAAAAACAACTCGTTCGCCTTATCGAGTGCTGCTGCCAGCACTTTCGCCTTGTCGCTACCTGTCTTGATGGCCATGTCTTCAATTGAAACCGCCAGGGCGAGAAATTCTCCCAGTGAATCCCAACGCAGGTGATTTTCTTCCAGCAACTGTTGTACATGCTTGGGTGCAGAACCACCCGCACCGGTTTCAAACAGGCCGCCACCGGCCAGCAACGGCACAATCGATAACATCTTGGCACTGGTGCCCAGCTCCAGGATCGGAAACAGATCAGTCAGGTAATCACGTAACACGTTACCGGTCACGGAAATCGTATCCTTGCCCTCCTTGATACGTTGTAATGTATACCTTGTTGCATCAACCGGGGACATGACTTGAATATCCAGACCCTGCGTGTCGTGATCCTTGAGGTAGGTTTCTACCTTGGCAATCAGGTTGCGATCATGCGCGCGTGCCGAGTCCAGCCAGAAAATCGCCGGTTGCCCGGTCAGGCGTGCACGGTGCACTGCCAGTTTGACCCAGTCCTGGATCGGTAAGTCCTTCGTCTGGCACATGCGCCAGATATCGCCCGCTTCTACCTCGTGTTCCAGCAAGATATCACCACTGGCATCGACCACGCGCACATGGCCGTTATATGGAATCTCAAATGTCTTGTCGTGCGAGCCATACTCCTCGGCTTTTTGCGCCATCAGGCCAACATTACTGACCGTGCCCATGCTTGTCGGATCAAAGGCACCGTGTTGCTTGCAGTACTCAATCGTCGCCTGGTACACACCAGCGTAATTGCGATCCGGAATCACCGCCTTGGTATCATGCGGCTTGCCATCACGTCCCCACATACGCCCAGAATTACGAATCGCCGCCGGCATGGACGCATCAATGATGACATCGCTGGGGACATGTAAATTGGTAATGCCCTTGTCAGAATCGACCATCGCCAACTCAGCTCGAGTTGAATAGACCGCCTCGAGATCTGCTTCGATCTGCTGGCGCTTGGCCTCTGGTAAATCAGTAATCTTGTTGTAGACATCACCCAGGCCATTGCGGGTATTAACGCCAAGCTTTTCAAACGTCTTGGTATATTTAGTAAACACATCCTTGTAATAAACATCCACCGCGTGTCCAAAGATGATCGGGTCCGATACCTTCATCATGGTGGCTTTCATGTGCAGGGAAAATAACACACCCTCAT
This sequence comes from Proteobacteria bacterium UBA6492, assembly GCA_002436485.1. Classification (GTDB taxonomy): domain Bacteria; phylum Pseudomonadota; class Gammaproteobacteria; order UBA6429; family Thiohalophilaceae; genus UBA6492. The sequence continues at coordinate 7,634 of DJMK01000208.1, read as the reverse complement.
CTTTGGCCGCCTGTATCGCCTGTTCAAAAAATTCCCGCAACTTTGCAACACTCATGACCGAGGCATCGATCACCTCATCGGTCAGCACCGATACTTTTTCTTTGAGCACCTGCACACTACCATCTTCTGCTACCAGCTCGATCTTCAAATCACCGGCCTGGTTCACTACTAGCGACTTTTCACTACCGTAAAAATCACCATCCTGCATAGAGGCGACGTGTGACTTCGAATCGGCCGCCCATTCACCCATGCTATGTGGATGCTGCCTGGCATAATTTTTTACCGCCGTCGCTACGCGCCGATCAGAATTACCTTCACGCAATACCGGGTTGACCGCACTGCCGAGCACTTTGGCATAACGCGCCTTGACTTGTTTTTCTTCCTCGGTAGCCGGCTCTTGCGGGTAATCCGGTATGGCATAACCTTTATCCTGCAGTTCCTTAATAGCGGCCTTGAGTTGTGGTACCGATGCACTGATATTGGGCGTTTTAATGATGTTCGCGTCCGGTGTCTTGGCCAGCTCACCCAGCTCGGCCAGGCTATCGCTAATTTTTTGTTCCTGGGTCAGGTTATCGGGAAAATTGGCCAGGATACGCCCGGCCAGCGAGATGTCGCGCGTTTCCACCTCGATGCCCGCGGCACGGGTAAATGCCTTGACGATAGGCAAAAAGGAGTGTGTCGCCAGCATCGGCGCTTCATCTGTTTCGGTATAGATAATTCTGTTCGACATTTCCTGGCTCTCTGAACGTTAGGCAGGCGGATCACCCGCCAAAAGCGGGCATTATATTTCAATTCGACAAGAGGTTCAGCCCGGAATGCACCCAACTCAGGGAGACTTTGATGGCGCGGACAGATCGGTGCGTGACTTGTCTGCATTCTGGCTTTGAATTGGTAACAATGGATTACAGTTTTTTATTGTCACTTTACCCTGCAACAGATTTCCCTTGGAGTATTCATTGAAATGACAGGTATTCGTTTCAGGATCATAGTTTTCAATCCATAGATGATCTTCTTTCCAGGTGGCCGCAATATGATATTGCCCTTCAGGTACCTTGATGGACATAACCCCACCATAATGTTTGACGAATACCTGCTGAAAGTGAAAGAAATAGGCGATCCAGCCAATAAACAGTACCAAACCAGTACCAATAAAGCCGGCCCTCCACTTATCGGCACGCCCGAGAAAATAAAGCAGAGTTAATGCAATACCGATTATCAGTAGCCAGTATAAATAGGTAATCATACTTAAAACCTCGTAATGAACAGATGAAAAATATTGGTCCGGTCTTGTATCGACTTATGTCAATCACACTTGCGTCGTACGGCCGCTTTTAGCAAGGGCGGTGTTACTAACGTGGTAAAGACAACCATGATCACAATGGAGGAAAACAGGCTGTCACTAATCACACCAAGGCTCTTTCCCAGTGAAGCAAAAATCAAACCAACCTCGCCTCTTGGCATCATGCCAATGCCAACTGCCAGTCGGTTACACTTCTTGTTCGCGCCCAGTCCAGAGACAAGCTTACCTACTACGGCAATTGCAATTAACAATAATGCGGTCAGTAACACGTTCAGATCAAGGAACATCTCAAGCTTCACCTGTATACCCATCAATACGAAGAAAATAGGTACCAGAATAGTTTCCAGTGGCGCAATCAGGTCCTTGATACGAATCTGTTGTTCGTTCTTTTCGCCCCAATGACGGAAATAACCGTCGTGTAAAATCACACCCGCAGTAAAGGCACCAATGATTGTCGCAAGCCCGATCAGGTTGGCTAACCAGGCTAACATCATCACGAACAGGAACGAGATAAACATCTTGGCTTCCACCAGATCGAGATGGCGCACCAGCCAGATAACAAAANNTCATCAATGATTGCGGCCCCCAGTATGACACGCGCACCCGAGGTATGTTGTTTGTTTAAATCCTGTAGCACACGTACCGTGATACCAACACTGGTCGCCACCAGCGTTGCAGCGATAAACAGGTCTGCCTCGATCGATACCCCTTCCAGGAAAAGCGCCGTGAGTAATAACCCGAGTATAAAAGGTGCGAACACCCCAATCAGTGCAACTATGAGTGATTCTTTTCCTACCCGCTTTAAATCCCCCAGGCTGGTCTCCAGTCCGACCAGGAACAACATGAAAATAATCCCGTAGCGTGAAAAGATATCGACCGTTTGTGCCACTTTGAGGTAGTTTTCGCCCTGCGGCCCAGTGAGTATTTCAACCAGGTGGGCCGCATACGCACTTTGTACGTCAACGTGCCCGGCTGCCTGCTGAATGGTCTCGCCGTTGAGTAACAGGCCGATGATGTCAAACACCGCCGTACCCTCGCGCAACACCTCGATAAAATCGATACTAAACAGGTAACCAAGTGTGCTGATAAGTACCCCCATCAGTAATTCGCCCAGTACTGAGGGTTGTCCAAGACGACGTGCCGCAAAACGTCCCAGCACCGCGAAAAACAGGATCGTGGTTGTACCCAGGATGACCGGTGCGATCACGTCATGATGTATTTGCATAGGCGGCGACTTTATTGTTCTGCACTTTGCGTATGCATTGTGATGCATCACGCAACGAGATGTGCGTAAAATGTTTACGTTGCCAGTATTCTAAAGCACTTGCTCGAGTTGTTACAGCAAGAACCAGGCAATCAACCACAGGCAATTGAGTGTGTGAATAGCAAGGGTAAGCTTGATGGCCCTTTCCAGCAGGCTGCGTTGTGCTGGCCAACGCAGGATGGCATAACTGGCAAAAGTACCCGCCAGAACACTGAGTAATGGCAAAGTTATCGCTACCAATGGTAACCAACCTGTCAGTACTACGCGGTAAACCAGGTATGCNNACAAATGGTCCTTTGAGATACAGCAGGACAAGTCCGGCCATGCTACTGATCGCCAGCAGCAATATGCCCCAGCGGCGCATCTGGTTAACATTTAGAATATCGTTTTGTATGACCCGGGAGCCCCCGGTAAATGGAAAGATACGTTCATGATTGAGTCGGTCTGTGCCGTTTAGTTCATCGTAGACATCGTTAAGCACATTAATCCCTGCATGCACGCACATAACGCTGAACAGGGCCAGGCTGAACGCGAATGCATCAAAATGCATCGCCTCTCTGTAGCCGATACTACTCCCCAACAACACTGCCAGGACCGAAGCGATGAGAAACATGGGACGACTTGCCTTAATATAGGTCAGTAAACCCGGTACAGGAGAGTGTTTGAGGGAATCCATCATCCTCAAAAAATAACGGTACTTTGTTTTGCGATTACCTGGTACGTATTTTTATCAAACGCCGAGCAACCAGGTAAGTAACCAGCAAAGACACCAGGGCAATGAGCAAGTGCGACGGATCACTGAAAAAATGCAGTACGGCTTGCCACAAACTCATGGTATGCGCACCATCGAGGTGTGCCAGCACGGGTTGTGACAGACCCACTGTCAGGATGACTGTCAGCAATTTGTAAAAACGTATCAACATTATGTTGCCTCCTGAAGATAGATGACCTATACCGCCTTGACCTTGATCAGCTCCTCGCCGTCCGGATCGGTCACGTGCACCGCACAGGCAATACAGGGATCAAAACTATGAATGGTGCGCAATATCTCGATGGGTTGTTTGGGATCGTGCAACTTGTGTCCTTTCAATGCTGCCTCGTAGGGCCCGGGCTGATTTTTTGCGTCTCGCGGCCCGGCGTTCCAGGTACTGGGTACCACGGCCTGGTAATTGTCTATCTTGCCGTCCTTGATCACGATCCAGTGCGCCAATGCACCGCGCGGGGCCTCGGTATAACCCACACCCTTGCACTCGCTGGGCCAGGTCGAAGGTTCCCACAGGGTTTCGTTAAAGGTCTTAACATCCCCGTTACGAATGTTATCCACTAACTGGTTATACCAACTCATCATGGTATCGGCGAAGATCTTGGTTTCGATGGTACGTGCCGCGGTGCGCCCCAGCGTAGAAAACAATGCTTGTACCGGCACATCCAGGGTCTTCAAAGTGTGATTTACCAGTTCTTTGGTCTGTTCGTGGCCCTTGGCATATAACATCAATGCCCGTGCCAGTGGACCTACTTCCATGGCATGCCCTTTCCAACGTGGCGATTTCAACCACGAATAACCTTTGTCGACATCCAGCTGCTGATAAGGTGGTTCCGGGCCGTCATAGTTGAACTCGGTCTCGCCCTTGTAGGGATGCAAGCCGTTTTCCTTGCCGCCCTGGTACTTGTACCAGGAATGCGAGACATACTCCTCGATCTCGTTTTCTGCATTGAGATCTACATCGTGAATGGTCGAAAGATCGCGGTTCAGGATGACGCCGCGCGGAACAAGGAAACTGCCGATATCACTGGTGTCCTTATCTGGAAAATCACCGTAACAAAGAAAGTTACCCGTACCTTCACCCTGCGCACCCCAGTCTTTATAAAAACTGGCGATGGCCAGTGTATCTGGTACGTATACCTGGTCCACAAAGCGTTGCATGTTTTCAATCACGTTCTTGATCGTGGACAGGCCCGTCTGGTTCAACGAGGTTGCACCCATGCCGCCCTCGGCATTGATACTGATCGCCGATGGCGCACCGCCGACAAGAAAATTAGGATGCGGGTTTTTGCCACCGAGAATGGTATGAATTTGTACCACGTTACGTTGCCACTCAAGGGCTTCCAGGTAGTGTGCCACGGCCATCAGGTTGGCTTCCGGCGGTAGCTTGTAGGCAGGGTGGCCCCAGTAGCCGTTAGCAAAAATACCCAGCTGGCCGGACTCGACAAACTCCTTGATGCGTTTTTGGGTATCGGCAAAGTAACCGGGTGAACTCTTGGGCCATGAAGGGCTGACGGTTTGTGCCAGTTCTGACGTTGCCTTGGGATCAGCCTTTAATGCCGATACCACGTCGACCCAGTCCAGCGCATGCAAGTGATAAAAGTGCATTACGTGATCATGCACATACTGTGCACCGATCATCAGGTTACGAATCAGCTGCGCGTTATGGGGAATGCTATAGTTCAGCGCGTCTTCAACGGCACGGACCGATGCAATACCGTGTACCAGGGTACATACACCACAAATCCGTTGCGCAAATGCCCAGGCATCCCGTGGATCACGCCCCCGCAGAATGATCTCTATTCCACGTACCATGGTGCCGGATGAGTAGGCATCGGTAATGGTGTCGCCATCGGTTTGCGCCTCGATGCGTAAATGCCCCTCGATGCGGGTAATGGGATCAACTACAACGCGTTCACTCATGATAAATTCTCCTGTTACCGCTTCTTGTTAGGATTCATCCAGGTGTTCTGCAATGGTTTCGGTCAAACTGACCACCTCGATATCCATGTTATGGTCTTCCAGCCCCTCGTCGAGCATGTTTCGACAATTGGAACATGCAGTGACGATCGTTGTAACACTCAACTCGTCAAGCTGCCGTTTTTTTACATCGAACACTTTTGCCTTTAAGGGATGTGCGCGCTCGTTGGCACTGACGCCACCACCACCGCCACAACACCAGTTATGCATTCCATGTTCTGTCATCTCGACGAAGTTACTCGCTACCTGTTTAAGCAGGTTGCGCGGTGGATCAATCACACCACCACGACGCACCAACTGGCAGGGATCGTGAAATGTCAGGCGCTGTTCTTCCATGCCCTTGGTCTTCAACTTGCCCTGCAGGCGCAGCTCTTCCAGTAATTCCAGGATATGAATAACTTTAAAGGGATAAGGTCGCCCGATCAGGTTGGGGCCTTCCCAGCGCAGCGCGGTATAGGCATGCCCACACTCCGGACTAATGACGGCTTTGACCTTGAGTTTCTCGGCACCAGCCACGATACGCTCGATCAATTCAGCTGCCAGGTCTGATGCGCCAATCTGAATACCGGTGTTGGTGCCTTCGAAAGCCTCGGAACACAACGTCCAGGACACACCGGCCTGTTTAAAGATGCGTGCCGCGGCACCAATGATTTCATAAAACTGCGCTATCTCGGCCGATGACAACAAAAGCATGTACTCGGCACCTTTGACATCGATTGGAATAGTCAGGCCGGTTTCTTTTTCAGTACGCGTAATCTGTGCCTGCAGGGTTTTCAATGTCACGCCCATCGGGCTTCCCAGGTTGATAGCCCTGGTCATGGCGCCTTTTAAACCATCCGGTGCATAACCCGCCGCAACCATACCCTCGCGCATCTTGCGTAACATGTAAACCAGGTCGTTGCCCATGGGGCAGACTGTGGAGCATTTACCACACAGGGTACAACCGTCATAGACCAGTGTTTCCCATTCTTTGAGTTCTTCGTCTGTGATCGGTTTACTCAGGCCAAGCATTTTCATCAGGCGTCCCATCAAGGTAAATTCCTGTTGCCAGACTTTGCGCATGGGCTTGAGTTTGTAGATCGGCGTATAACGCGGATCACCGGTCTCGTTATAGAACAGGCAAGCATCAGCACACATGCCACAATGCACACAACTGGTAAAGTAGGACGCGATTGGCGCGTCGATTTGTTCGACCAGGACCTGGGTGGCGCGCTCGCTTTTGCTGCTCATTGCTTGATCCCTTTATATCCAGCCATCGCACCGTTGTACCAGCGTGAAATAAAAATAGAGAGCATGTGACTTAGCTTGGTAAATGGAATCGCGATGATTAGTAGCTCAAAACTTAAAATATGTAACGAAAGTACCACGCTGTAAGACGCACCCATCGGATGCATCAGTAAAAAGCCAGTCGCCAGGGGAAACATGGTGAGAACCCATGCCAGGTAATCCTGGTAATCGGAAATCTGTTTAAGAACCGGGTCTATCAGGCGATGGATCAACACCGCGATGAGTGCCGCGATACCAAGAATCGCGGTGACATCAATGACCGCCGGTGGTAACGCGGGCCAGCCAAACCCCAGGATACTTTCAAACAGGATGATGTGCTGGCTGAGGAAAAACAGCGTAATCAAAAAACCCAGGTGAAACAGGTAACCGGCTATCAGGGTAAAGTAACCGCGGTAGGTCATGTGCGGGTGAAAAAACGAACGCCTTACTATCGTCGCTAAGCCGGGGCCCATCTTGCTGCCACGTGGTGCTGCCAGGTTTTTATCTGCACCAATTAGCAAATTTTGTACTACGCGAAATACAAGTCCAATGACAAAGATTGCTATCGAGATATGCAGCCCTGTACTGCGTAACCAGTTAAGCAGTTCAACTTCGCTCATCAGGAATCACCCATATCGTCAACCGTAACCTTAACGTGTTGCTTCTTGGCCTGTTTCCGCTTGTGGTGATCATAAAGGCCAAATGCCACCCCGGCTCCCACACCAGCAGCAACCGCCAGGCCTGCTATCTTGCGAACATCCGTGTCACCAGAGGACAACGGCTGGTAGAAACTGCCCGCGTCCCAGAAATCGGGCTCGGAACAACCAAGACAGGGATGCCCTGACTCGATCGGAAAACTGGTACTGTTGTTCCACTTGGTGGTGGCACAGGCATTGTGTGTGGTTGGCCCCTTGCAGCCCAGTTCGTACAGGCACCACCCGTTACGCGCTCCTTCATCATCAAAGGTCTTGGCAAACTTGCCCTCATCGTAAAAATTACGGCGGTAACAGCGCTCATGAATGGTGTCACCGAAAAAGGCCAACGGGCGATTCAGTTCGTCC
>DJMK01000159.1 GCA_002436485.1 Proteobacteria bacterium UBA6492 | reverse complement strand
TATCCATATTATATAGGATATTTAGTTTCAACTTGCTATCGAACATAAGGTCAAACCTGTCATCAAATCCTTTCAATCGTTGAAAAAATGACTGCTACCCATAACTCCTTGAAATCAGTTAATCTTAGTTCAGCTATGCAAAACCACTTAGTGCTCAAAATATGACCATCGAACACCTTCATGCTGTCCCGCACCTGACAACTGCCCTGACAGGACCCCTGCTTCATCTCGAAGCTCATCTCCTGTCGAACCAGGCCGGTATTGAAACCTGGTTTCGAAACCAGTGGCTCGAAACACCCGCGCCTTTTTATGCCTCGGTCGACCTGCGCAATGCCGGGTTCAAGCTGGCTCCGGTTGACACCAACCTGTTTCCAGCCGGTTTCAATAACCTGAATCGCTCATTTATGCCGCTTTGCATCCAGGCTATACAGTCCGCGATTGAGCGTATTTGCCCGGATGCCGCCAAGATACTGCTTATCCCTGAAAACCATACAAGAAATAAGTTTTATCTTGAAAATATCGCCACTTTATATGACATCATTCAAATGGCCGGCTTTGAAATACGTATCGGCTCTATGCTGCCGGATCTTAATAAAAACTTAGAAATATCACTGGATTCAGGGCGCACGCTGCTGTTGGAACCACTGCTGCGTAAGGACGGCAAATTGCACTTACCCGGCTTTGAGCCCTGCGTGGTGATCCTCAACAATGACCTCTCCTCAGGCATTCCGGAGATGCTGCAGGGGGTCGACCATAAAATCCTGCCCCCGCTGGACCTTAGCTGGGCCAACCGCCTGAAATCCAGCCATTTTGCCCACTACAAACAGGTGGCCGAGGAATTTGCACAGATTGTCGATATTGACCCCTGGCTGATCGATCCGCTATCCCGAAATTGTGGCGAAATCAATTTCATGAAACGTGAGGGCGAAGACTGCCTGCGTAAAAACGTCACGCTTTTGCTGGAAGCTATTCGAAAAAAATATGACGAATACAACATCGACCAAGAGCCATTTGTGATTGTTAAAGCCGATGCTGGCACCTATGGCATGGGCATCATGACCGTGCATAACGCGGATGAATTGCTAGAACTCAACCGCAAACAACGCACCCGCATGTCNNCCAGTGGTCTACATGATTGATCATTTTGTCGTAGGTGGCTTTTACCGCGTCCACACTGAGCGCGGCGCCAATGAAAATCTCAATGCACCAGGCATGCATTTTCAACCACTGGCATTTGCCGAGCCCTGTAACACACCGGACTGTACCAAATCACCGGATGCCAATCCCAACCGGTTTTATGCCTACGGTGTTATCGCGAGACTTGCCTTGCTGGCTGCGGCTCGTGAACACGCGCAATCACTAAACAGCTAGAAAACTTTCGCACCACCATAGCGGTAAAAATGAAAATCAAACTTGGTATCGTGATGGATTCGATAGGCTCCATCAATTACAAAAAAGACAGTAGCCTTGCCATGTTGTTCGAGGCACAAAACCGTGGCTATGAACTCTATTACATGGAACAAAACAATCTGTACCTGCAAAATGAAACTGCACGTGCAATGGCACAAAAACTTGTAGTGAAAAAAGACAGCACTTGCTGGTACTCGCTGGCAAATGCACAGGACATCGAATTATCCGAGCTGAATGTCATCCTGATGCGCAAGGACCCGCCTTTTAACATGGATTACATCTACTCTACTTACATACTGGGACTGGCTGAGAAGTCCGGTGTGCTGGTTGTTAACAGGCCTGCTTCATTGCGCAATGCCAACGAGAAATTGTATGCCCTTGAATTCCCACAGTGTATACCACCTACCCTGGTCACCAGCCAGGCAACGAAGATCAAAGAGTTCGTCGCCAGGCATGATGCCGTGATTCTCAAACCACTCGGTGGCATGGGAGGTAGTTCCATATTCAGAACAGATAAAAGTGACCAAAACATCAATGTAATTATTGAGACCCTGACGGATAACGGTAAGCGTCTTATTATGGCGCAACGCTTCATCCCTGAAATCACACAAGGTGATAAACGCATATTGTTAATCGACGGTGAACCCGTGCCATATGCACTGGCGCGCATACCACAGCAGGGCGATGTACGTGCTAACCTGGCAACCGGCGGTGTGGGTCAGGGCGTCCCGTTGTCAGAACGTGATCAATGGATTTGTGCTCAGGTTGGTCCACGCCTGAAACAGGAAGGCCTGATGTTTGTTGGACTGGATGTCATTGGCGACTACCTGACTGAAGTCAACGTAACAAGCCCGACATGTATACGTGAACTTGATACACAATATGATATGAATATTAGTTCACTTTTAATGGACTGCATCGAAAAAAACCTGGAACAGAAAAGCAATGCCGGTTAAACAAATTACCACCGGGTTGCAACTGGCGTTGCTCGGCATGTTATTCACCGCTTGTCAGAAAGCGCCTGCTCTTATGGATATCAACGAATCCATCCTTGCCTTTGGTACGTTTGTCGAGGTACAGGTGCTCGATGTACCAGCTGAAAACAAACAGGAGATTTTGCAGGCAATTGAGAAAGACCTTTCCTACATGCATTATGCCTATCACCCATGGAACAGCGGACCCACGGGCAGAACCAATCAACTACTAGAGCTGGCTGGTGAGTTCACGGCCAACCCTTCGATGGTGAAGATTATCGCCAGGTCAAAAGAGCTGTCGGCTAAAAGTAATAACCTGTTCAATCCGGCGATCGGTCATTTGATGAAACTGTGGGGTTATCACGACGAGTTTCCACCGGAAGGGCCACCACCAGAAGCAGAAGAAATTAAAACGCTTCTTAGCAAGAATCCAACGATGGATAGTATCTCAATAAAAGGAATACGCATCAGCAACACTAACCCGGCAGTCAAACTCGACCTGGGTGGTATTGCCAAGGGTTACGCACTGGACGAGATTACTGAACAATTACGCATGCTGGGTGTGCGAAATGCCATCATCAATACCGGTGGTGATCTGAAGGTGATTGGCCAGCATCGTGACCGCCCATGGCATATCGGTATTCGTCACCCAAGAAANNGGTGTGCAAAGCGTCACCGTTATCCACGTGGATGCCACGCTGGCTGATGCGGCAGCCACTGCATTGTTTATCGCCGGACCAGATCAATGGGTCGAGACTGCGCAAGCAATGGGCATCGATACCGCCATGTTGATTGATAGCAATGGCAAAATACACCTGACACAAAAGATGCGGCAACGTATCAACTTTGAACAGCCTGTTAAAGACATCAATACCGTTACACTGAAATGACACGTTCCGATACGCTAGCTATCTTCTTTGCCCTCATTTTGTTGCCGTTACTTTATTACCAGTTATGGCGGCCACAAACCAGTGCAACGCATGCCAGCATTATTGATTCGCATCAACACATCACTGTAGCTAGTCTGGAAGACGCAAAACGGCTGAATATTCGTGGTGAGCTTGGTGATAGTGTACTGAATATTGAGGACGGCAAAATTCGCTTCGCGCAATCTCCCTGCAAGGGCAAAGTATGTATTCATCGCGGATGGTTACAATATTCGGGAGAAGTTATGGCGTGCCTTCCCAACAAGGTGATCATCAAACTCGGTGGCGGGCAAGCCAGGTTCGACAGCATCAATTTCTGATGTATTTATCTCACTGAAGAAATTCAGCTAAACTTCTTACCTGATGCAAATCAAGATTTTGTCTGACAGAACGGATCACCTGGTTGCCTGGCTAGCAGCACTGGCAATCATGATTCACGTGATTGAAAGCGCGATTCCCTCAATATTGCCAGGACTGAAACCTGGTCTTGCAAATATCATCACTATTGCCGTGTTGGTCCTGTTTGGCTGGAGCATGGCGGCGTGGGTTTCGCTGTTACGCGTGCTGGTTGGTAGCTTGTTACTCGGCACCTTTTTGTCACCGACATTTTTAATGAGTTTTTCAGGTGCGATCGCAACTATTCTTGTTTTATGGCTGGCGTCAAAAGTACCCGGCAAGGGTTTCAGCGCTATTGGGTTTAGCCTTTTGGCGGCGATGGCACACATGACCGGGCAATTTACCTGTGCCTGGTTGTTGTTTATTCCGCATAGTGGTCTCTGGCATTTGTACCCGGTGTTAATGACGGTTGCAGTGATACTGGGAATTATTAACGGTATTATTTGTCAAAAAATTATTGATAAAATAGATCCTGAATCATGCAAGAAATCGTGAACCAGCAGTACGAACCCCACCAGTTTGATCGTATCGGTCTTACTATTTTTGTTGCGCTCGCCTTTCATGCCATCGTGATTCTTGGCATCAGTTTTGATTTTGAGGATATGCTGCAAAGCAATAATGCCCCGACCATGGAAATCACCCTGGTGCATTCGAGTTCCAAGGAAGCACCCGAGGAAGCAGAATACCTGGCACAGGCCAACCAGAAAGGTGGTGGCAACCTCGACGAGAAAGTTCGTCCAACCAGCCCGTTCTCTAACCCTTACCCGACACCGGAAGATGGACTGGCGCCGCACAGCAAGCTGGCCATGTCCCCACCACCACTCAAGAAAGAACAACAACAGAAAGAACTCATCACTGCTGAAAAATCACCTTTTAAGCGTGACACGGAAGAATTCAAGCGTGATATTCCCATCGAGACCGAGAGCAAGACCGCGGCACAGTTATTTGAGCGCAGCAGGGAGTTCGCCCGCCTGCGTGCCGAGATTCAGCAACTCAAGCAGGCCTACCAGGAAACGCCAAAACGCACATATGTAGAAGGCGCCAACGCCAAGCAGTATCGCTTTGCCAGTTACATAGAGGCCTGGCGGGACAAGGTGGAAAAAACAGGTACCCTTAATTACCCCGAGCGAGCCGTGCGAAACAATATCAATGGCGACCTACTGCTCGATGTGGGCATTAATCCGGATGGGAGCATCGAGAGCATACGCATACTCAAATCATCAGGGAAAAAGCTGCTGGACGATGCAGCGAAAAATATTGTCAAAATGGCAGCGCCCTACCCACCACTTACACCGGAAATCCTCAAGGACACGGATGTGCTGCACATTTCGCTGGTCTGGCGTTTCAGGGTAAAACAGGGTCTCAGCACCTCTGTTCGCTAGAATACCCCGGATTTACCGGTTTACTTGTGATATTCGCATAACTCTTCGATACTTATATTTATGCGCAGCGCATCTAACCTCGTCAATAATTTCCTCATCGCGATGCCCAGTCTCGCGGATCCGAATTTTTCCCAAACCGTCACTTACATGTGTGACCATACAGAGGAAGGAGCCATGGGGCTCGTTATTAATCGCCCGCTGGAAGTAGATTTTAGCGAACTGCTGGAACACCTGGACATGCAGGATACGCGTAAGCAACCCGGTTATGTACCCATTTACCAGGGGGGCCCGGTACAGACGGATCGCGGTTTTGTATTGCACGAAGGGCTGGGTCACTGGGAGGCCACCCTGGCGGTTACTGACAAAATCGGGGTCACCATGTCACAGGACATCATTGAAGCTATTGCCCACAACGAAGGTCCGGCTCGCTATATGGTTATGCTGGGCTATGCCGGGTGGGGCAATGGACAACTGGAAGACGAACTGGCCAACAATGCATGGCTAAATGGACCGGCCGATCCTGCCATTTTATTTGATACACCCACAGAACAGCGCTGGACAGCGGCCGCCAGCCATCTCGGTATCGAACTGCAAAACTTGTCACCGGATATCGGCCACGCGTGAGCCAGTACCGAACTATCCTTGCTTTTGATTTTGGCACCAAACGTATCGGTGTCGCAGTTGGCCAGGAAATCACTGCCACCGCCCGTGCGCTGATAACCCTGCAAAACAGCCAGGGTAAACCTGACTGGGAACATATCAGCCGGCTCGTTCAAGAATGGCGACCAGCATTGCTGGTTGTTGGTATGCCCACCAGCATGGACGGCCAGCCCCACCCACTGGAACAAACTGTGAAAGATTTTGGGGATCAGCTAAAACAACGTTACAATCTGCCCGTAGAATGGATTGATGAAAAACTCAGTTCAGTCGAAGCGGAAGAAATACTGGCGCAAAGCGGTATGGCAAGACAGCGCAAGCAAGACAAGGCAGAAATTGATAAACTTGCCGCACAGATTATTCTGCAAACCTGGCTCAATCGGAACGCAGCAAAACAAGGTCACTTACAATAAATGTCGACATGCCCCAAGCCCAATGACCTGTTAAAAAACATGGTCAGTGATCTTCGCGAACTGCTTAAAGCCCGAAACATCGAAAACCCCTGCATGATCGGAATTCATACCGGTGGCGTCTGGATCGCCGAAGAACTGCATCATAGACTTGCTATCAATGAGCCCCTGGGCAAACTGAATATCACCTTTTATCGCGACGATTTCACCCGCATCGGCATGCACCCGCAGGTCACGCCATCAAGCCTGCCGTTTGCAGTCGATGACCAGCACATTGTACTGGTTGATGATGTTTTGCACACTGGGCGCACCATACGCGCTGCACTGAACGAAATTTTTGATTATGGCCGCCCAGCATCGGTAATATTCGCTACACTGGTTGATCGTGGCGGTCGCGAATTACCGATTGCCGCTGATGTTGTCGGTGCAACGATAAAACTCAATGAGGGACAACAGATAAAATTGACCGGCCCGGATCCACTTCAACTCGAGATACAGGAGAGTACGTGAGCAAGCGGGATATTCAATTCGATCAAAATGGCCTGCTTCGCCACTTTCTCACTATTGATGGCCTTCCCCGACAAACACTCACCGATATTCTCGATACCGCCGAAAATTTTTCTACCGTAGGCACTCAACAGGCCAAGAAAGTCCCACTTTTGCGTGGCAAAACACTGGTTAACCTGTTCTTTGAGCCCAGTACACGTACTCGAACTACCTTTGAGCTGGCTGCCAAGCGACTCTCCGCAGATGTACTCAATATCAATATCCAGGCCTCGTCCACCAGCAAGGGGGAAAGCCTGCTGGATATGTTGCGCAACCTGGAAGCCATGCACTGCGACATGTTTATCGTGCGGCACAACACCAGTGGTGCCGCCCACTTCATCGCCGAACACGTTGCACCACACATCAGTGTAATCAATGCGGGGGATGGTCGACATGCCCACCCGACCCAGGGCATGCTGGATATGTTCACCATTCGCCGTCACAAACAGGATTTCACCAAGCTTCGTGTTGCTATCGTCGGCGATATTCTGCACTCGCGGGTTGCGCGCTCGGAAATTCACGCGCTGAATATTCTGGGCGTCCCTGAAGTCAGGGTAATTGGTCCGCATACCCTGATCCCAAGGGAAGCCAGTAGCCTGGGAGTCCATGTCTATCACGACATGAAAGAGGGATTACGGGATGTGGATGTCATCATCATGCTACGCCTGCAACGCGAACGCATGCTGGGCGCCATGCTACCGAGTGAGGATGAATACTTTATCCAGTATGGCCTGACGCGGAAAAAACTGGCGCTCGCCAAACCCGATGCTATCGTGATGCACCCGGGTCCGATTAATCGCGGTGTCGAAATAGAATCGGCTGTTGCCGATGGACCACAATCCGTCATCCTCGAACAGGTTACCAACGGGCTGGCCGTGCGAATGGCCGTGATGTCGATGGTGTTAGGTAGAAAGCAGGAGGCCTGATGTATATCGAGATCATCAACGGCCACCTCATCGACCCACGTAACCAGGTAGATGGTCCCACCAATGTTTATATCCAGGACGAACAGGTCATCGCTATAGGTAAGGCCCCCGCTGGTTTCAAGGCCGATCGAACTATTGATGCGAGCGGCAACATTGTTTGCCCCGGTCTGGTCGATCTGTCTGCCAGGCTGCGAGAACCCGGCCAGGAACACAAAGGCACCATTGCCTCGGAAACTCGTGCCGCCGCGGCCAGTGGCATCACCAGTTTATGCATTCCACCGGACACCAACCCAGTTATCGATACACCTGCGGTGGTTGAGCTGATTCATCGTCGCAACCTGGACGCCGGAAACTGCCATGCCTATACCCTGGGTGCATTAACGAAAGGTCTGGACGGCGAGCACCTCAGTGAAATGGCGCATTTGAAAGATGCCGGATGCGTAGGTGTTAGCAACATTATTAATTGTATTAATAATCCACAGGTACTCAGACGTGCGCTTGAATACGCGGCAAGCGTGGACCTGACAGTATTCTTTTACCCGCTGGACAATGGCCTGGCCAATGGGGGTATTGCCCACGAAGGTGCTGTCGCAACCCGGCTAGGTATTCCCGGTATACCCGAAGCAGCCGAAACGCATGCGGTCGCCAACTTTCTCATGTTAGTAGAACAAACCGGTGCACGTGTGCATTTTTGCCGTCTTTCCACTGCGCGTGCGGTACAGATGATTGGCCGTTCCAAGTTCGAGGGTCATGACATTACTGCCGATGTCGCAGCGCACCAGCTGCATCTGACCGAAATGGACCTGGGTTTCTTTAACAGCCAATGCAATGTGCGGCCTCCCTTGCGAACCCAGCGTGACCGGGATGAATTACGTGCTGCGGTTGCGGACAATCGTATTGAAGTTATCTGTTCTGATCACCAGCCCCATGACATTGACGCCAAGCTTGCACCCTTTGGCGATACCGAACCCGGCATGTCTGCACTGGAAACGCTATTACCACTTAGCCTGAGGCTGGTTAGTGAAAAAAAACTGAGTATGTCCAACATGATTGAGCATCTTTCAACGACCCCGGCAGAGATTTTAAACATTGATGCCGGCCACCTGTCGGTTGGTGCGATTGCCGATATCTGCATCTTTGATCCGAATGCGCACTGGGTATTATCCAGTGAAACCATGATAAGTCGCGGCAAGAATTCACCGTTCCTGGATTGGGAATTACAGGGCAGAGTTACGCATACACTACTGGCCGGTAACCTGGTTCACGAATTAAAATAACGCATCATGAGTAAAGTAAACCGCAATACCATTGTGCCAGAACAGGCAGAGATTACCTCGCATCATGCCTTTGACGGCGATCAATTTATCATGCGCATGCACGCACCAGAGATCGCTCAGCGTGCATTACCCGGTAGCTTTGTGCACATTCAGTGTAATCCACAATTAAAAATGCGCCGCCCTATTTCGCTCATGCGCGCGGACAAGGAAGCAGGCTGGATCGAAATCCTTTACAAGGTACTTGGTGATGGAACCCGCTTGTTATCGCAACGAAAAGCCGGTGAACTTATCGATGTCATGGGACCGATTGGTGTTCCATTCACAACCAATGAGCAAAAAACCAGGCCATTATTAATCGGTGGTGGTGTCGGAATACCACCCATGATTTATCTGGCAGATGCCCTGAGACATAACAAAAGTTACACACCATTTGTCATTATGGGTTCGGAAGTGCCCTTCCCGTTTCAAAGTAAACCATCCACGATCATGGTACCTGGAATGCCGGACGGGGTAATCGCCTGCATGCCTTTACTGGAAGACTGGGGCATTGCCTCGCGATTAACCAGTAAGCAGGGTTATCCGGGATGTCATGATGGTTACGTAACTGACCTTGCACGTCTATACATCGAGTCATTGGGTGATGAGCAACGCCAGCAAATCGAGATTTTCAGTTGTGGTCCACATCCCATGCTGGAAGCGGTTGCCAGCCTTGCCAAGGAATACAACCTTGCTTGCCAGGTTTCACTGGAAGAGTTCATGGCCTGCGCGGTAGGTGGTTGTGCCGGCTGCGTAGTGCAAGTACAAACCGAAAACGGATTAGCAATGAAACGGGTTTGTGTTGACGGCCCGGTATTTGAAGCACATACCGTATTTTTCTAATTCAGCAATGCAACCAGAACGAGCATAGCGAGTTCAGGAAGTACTAATTGAAACGCCACAGGCGGTTCTACAGTAAAACGGGTTTGTGTTGACGGCCCGGTATTTGATGCTTACCAGGTGTTCCAGTAAACCTAGATGTTATCGGATTCCTGAATTGTGACACCATCCAGTGATGACGAGATAGTTTCCACGTCGCCCTTGGAATCACCCAGCTTGATCATCAGTCGCAGCTCATTGGCCGAATCAGCATGATTGATCGCATCCTCGTAGGTGATACGGCCATCCTTGTACAAGTCATACAATGCCTGGTCAAAGGTCTGCATACCATGTTGACGCGACTTGCCCATCAGTTCCTTGAGCGCATGGACTTCACCTTTCTTGACCAGATCTGAAATCAATGGCGTATTGATAAGTATCTCCGCACATAATTCACGACTCTGGCCATCCGGTGCCGGAATCAGCTGCTGCGCGACAATTCCCTTCAGGTTAAGTGAAAGATCCATCAACAATTGGCCACGCCGATCTTCGGGGAAGAAGTTGATAATGCGGTCCAGCGCCTGGTTGGAGTTGTTAGCATGCAAGGTTGCAAGACAAAGGTGACCGGTTTCTGCAAAGGCAATCGCATGGTCCATGGTCTCGCGGGTTCGAATCTCACCAATTAGAATGACATCCGGCGCCTGGCGCAGCGTGTTTTTCAATGCAATCTCGAAACTATCGGTATCCAGCCCAACTTCACGCTGGGTCACGATACAACCGCCATGCGAGTGAATAAATTCGATCGGATCCTCAATGGAAATAATATGGCCGGTACTGTTCTGGTTACGGTAACCAATCATGGCTGCCAGCGATGTTGACTTACCGGAACCGGTTGCACCCACGAACAAGACAAGTCCACGCTTGGTCATGGCCAGGTCACGCAGTATCGGTGGCAACTTGAGACCATCGATGGTTGGAATTTTAGTTTCGATTTTACGCAACACCATACCGGCATGGTTGCGCTGATGGAATGCGCTGACACGAAAACGACCGATACCGGATGCTGAAATCGCAAAGTTACATTCATGCGTGGTATCAAATTCCTGGCGTTGTTCGGGCGTCATAATGGAATAAGTGATCTCCCGTGCCTGCGCCGGTGTCAGTGTAGCCTGTGTAACCGGTGTTAATTTACCGTTTACTTTAATACTCGGCGCCACACCTGCGGTAATAAAAAGGTCAGAGGCCTTTTTGTGCACCATGAGTTTTAACAGTGAATTGAAATCCATATATTTCTCTCAGTGTCTGTTATTTATATGCGCGGATTATTTAAAATCATCCTTGTTAGCAGCACGCATTTTCGCATCCTGCTTGCTAATGATGCCGCGCTGTAATAAATCCTGCAGGCATTGATCCAGCGTTTGCATACCATATTGCTGACCAGTCTGGATGGCGGAATACATCTGTGCCACCTTGTCTTCGCGAATCAGGTTACGTATCGCCGGGGTGCCAATCATGATTTCATGGGCTGCCACACGGCCACCACCGATTTTTTTCAACAGCGTCTGGGCAATTACCGCACGTAGTGATTCTGACAACATGGAGCGCACCATGCCTTTTTCAGCGGCGGGGGACACGTCGATGATCCGGTCAATGGTTTTGGCAGCCGAACTGGTGTGCAATGTACCAAATACCAGGTGGCCGGTTTCCGCTGCAGTCAGCGCCAAACGAATCGTTTCCAGGTCACGCATCTCACCCACCAGGATGATGTCCGGGTCTTCACGCAGTGCTGAACGAAGCGCTTCGCTAAACCCGAGCGTATCACGGTGTACCTCGCGCTGATTGACCAGGCACTTCTTACTCTCATGCACGAATTCGATCGGGTCTTCAATCGTCAGGATATGGCCATGTTCGGTATCGTTCTTGTAATCAATCATCGCTGCCAACGTGGTGGACTTACCGGAACCGGTTGGCCCAGTCACCAGCACGATACCGCGCGGCTGATCAGAAACTTCCTTAAAGACACCTGGGCAGCCCAGTTCCTCAAGCGTCAGAATCTTTGAGGGAATGGTACGAAATACAGCACCAGCACCACGGTTATGGTTAAAGGCATTGACACGAAAGCGCGCAATGTCCGGCAGTTCAAACGAAAAATCGGTTTCCAGAAATTCTTCAAAATCCTTGCGCTGTTTATCATTCATGATGTCATAAATCAGCGCGTGCACGGTCTTGTGCTCCAGGGGAGGCACATTGATACGACGCACATCACCATCGACACGTATCATGGGTGGCAAGCCGGCCGAGAGGTGCAAATCTGATGCTTTGTTTTTGACGCTAAAGGCGAGTAACTCTGTAATATCCATACGTTTTACTGACTCTTCCTGTAAAGGGGATTGTGAATATTTATCGGTTCCCCTGTATGATTCTAAACCCCAACTTTAAAGTAAAATTGGATTGAGCGCACATTTCCATGACCGACATTGCAGCCAGACTCAACCAGGTAAAGCAGCGTATTCAGGACGCTGAACAGGCAGCGGGTCGTCAGGCTGGGTCGGTACAACTGCTTGCTGTGAGTAAAACTCAACCAGTTGAGGTGATACGTGCTTCTATAAATATAGGCCAACTTTGCTTTGGGGAAAGCTATGCACAGGAAGCCGTTGCCAAAATCCAGCAACTGGCCAATGTGCCTGGCATTGAATGGCACTTCATTGGCCCAATCCAAAGCAACAAAACGGCCAGCCTGGCAGAACACTTCGACTGGATCCATAGCGTGGATCGCCTAAAGATTGCACAACGGCTTAATGATCAACGGCCGGCTGACAAGGCACCCCTGAATATCTGTATCCAGGTAAACACCAGTGGCGAGATCAGCAAATCCGGTATTTCACCAGACCAACTGGCGGAACTGGCACAGCAGATTCGCCAGTTACCCCGGCTCAGGTTACGTGGCCTGATGACCATCCCGGCACGTGAAGATGATACGGAGCAACAACGGCTACCGTTCAGGCAACTGCGGGAACTTTTCGAGACATTAAATGCGCAGGGTTTGCAACTTGATACCCTGTCGATGGGTATGACTGATGATATGGAGGCTGCTATTCAGGAAGGTGCCACCATCGTACGTATAGGTACGGCACTTTTCGGACCGAGAAGAAAATAAAACAGTTAATCCTTTCCCCTGCCCTGTTAACACTGACTTGTCGTTCGAAAACGGGTAAAGTTATAAACCATGGATAAAACAAGAATTGGCTTCATTGGCTCAGGTAACATGGCACGTGCCTTGATCGGCGGGTTATGTGACAGTGGGGTGCCTACGGAAAACATTTACTCTTTTGATCCGGATACATCACGGCTTGAATCATTGTGTGATGACTTTGATATCAGATCAGCCAGCACTAACCAGAGCATGCTGGATGATTGTGATGTCATTGTATTAGCGGTTAAACCCCAGTCCATGCAGGCTGTTATCAGTGAGCTGAAAGTCAGCGACCAAAAAGTCCTTTTTCTGAGTATCGCAGCTGGCATTCGATGCAGCGCGTTTAACAAATGGTTTGGCCATGAAATTGCCATGGTACGGGCCATGCCCAATACACCCGCATTGGTGCGTGCTGGTGCTACTGGCCTGTATGCAACCAGCCAGGTTTCAGCACAGCAACGCGAGCTGGCCGAAAACATCATGCGCTCGATTGGCATCACGTTATGGACGGAGAAAGAATCTGACCTCGATATTGTGACNNTGTTGAGTGTGCAAACAGCGTTTGGTGCCGCCAAGCTGGCACTTGAGGTTGAAGAAGCGCCGGAAGTGCTGCGTGAAAAAGTCACATCTCCCGGTGGCACTACGGCCGCCGCGATTCAGCATCTGGATAATAATGCCTGCCAGGATATTTTGCAGCGGGCAATAAAAGCAGCCCATGAGCGTTCCAACGAACTTGCTGAGCAACTGGAGAAATCATCATGAGTTACATGCTGGGATTCCTTAACCTGGTAGTGCAAATTATATTTGGTATTCTGATTTTTCTGGTACTGGCTCGCTTTATTCTGCAAACCGTTCGTGCAGATTTTTACAATCCTATCAGCCAGATGTTCATTAAAGTCACCGATCCGATGTTGCGCCCTTTGCGTCGAATCATTCCCGGCCTGTTTGGCATGGACATGGCAGCAATCGTTTTACTAATGATCCTGCAGTCTGTTGAGCTGGTGATTACCCACCTGATTCGGGGTATGAGCCTGCATACACCGTTGATGTTTATCGTTGAATCGATTGGTACGCTGATCTCGCATGCCGCACAACTTTACATGATCTGTATTTTCATTATTGTGATTGCCAGCTGGATTGTTCCGGGTAGTCACCATCCACTGGTGCATATTGCCTACCAGATTACCAACCCGATTCTACGACCCGCACGCAGAATCCTGCCATCGGCGGCTGGTATCGATTTCTCACCCATCCTCGCACTGATCTTTATTTTCTTTATCATGTTCGTGGTCGCAGCACCGCTGATTGATTTACCCCATCGCCCTCACTGATTAGTATGCCGAAATGGTATCACTGGCAGGGTGATGCATTAATCGTTGAGGTCACGTTACAACCTCGCGCAAGAAGTGACGAAATTGCTGGCGTGCATGCCGACCGCCTTAAAATTCGTATCACAGCACCGCCTGTCGATGGCAAAGCCAACAAATACCTGTGCCACTTTCTGGCCCGTAAGCTGGGTATCGCCGCTTCATCTATTCGAATCCTGCGTGGCGAGACCAGCCGGACCAAACGCCTTAGTATCCATTTGAAAAATAAGGTCTTGCCAACCGTATTGGCAGGCCATGAATAAACCCCGTTCCATATTGCAAGGCACCATTAAACTTATTCAATGTGATGCCGTTATCATTACCGGGCATAGAAATAACAATTAAGCCCTGATCTAGCCGATAGATAATTGTAATTTCGTTATAAAAAAAGCTATATTGATTAACAATTTAACAGGATAAGCTGAGAATAATTCATGGCTGCGGATCGCTTCACGGACCAGATGCAGGCCTATGGCCGTTGGAAAACAACGCTCGTGGGTTCCATCCTGAAATACCAAAAGTGGCTGGAACACAACCGCATGACCACTGCCGAAGTGGAATTGCGCATTTTTGAGCTGCTCGAGCAACTGAAATCAGACGCACTGACGATTGCATTTGTCGCTGAGTTCGCACGCGGCAAAACTGAACTCATCAATGCCATTTTCTTCTCGGAGTATGATCGCCGCCTGCTTCCCTCTGAAGCAGGCCGCACGACCATGTGCCCCACCGAGCTCTTTTATGATGCCGCGGAAAACAGCAGTTATATTCGCCTGCTACCGATCGAAACCCGGCTAGATGACACCAGTATTTCGGAGCATAAAAAACACCCAATCAACTGGACCACGATGGAACTGAATACCAGCTCCTCGGAAGCGATGGCCGAAGCGTTTCGCGAAGTCGTACGCACCAAGAAAGTCTCACCTCAAAAAGCCCAGGAACTGGGGCTGTTTGATCCGGAACGTGACAAGGGACACATCGACTCGACTGGTAATGTCGATATTCCCATGTGGCGACATGCCCTGATCAGTTTTCCACATCCCTTGCTCAAGGAAGGACTCACCATTCTGGATACCCCTGGTCTGAACGCCATGGGCACAGAGCCAGAATTGACGCTCAACATGCTACCCAACGCACAAGCTGTTGTGTTTGTGCTGGCCGCAGATACTGGTGTGACCAAATCGGATATGGAAATGTGGACCCATCATGTCCAGGCACTAAACAGTGATACGCGCCATGAACGACTGATTGTGCTTAACAAGGTCGACACGCTGTGGGATGAATTGAAAGACAATGCGACCGTGATGAACACTATTCAGGCGCAATGCAACACGGCGGCAAGAATGCTTCAGGTGGAAACAAAAAGCGTGTTCCCAGTCTCGGCACAAAAAGGTCTACTGGCCAAGATTCGCCATGATAACGACCTGCTGGAGAAAAGTAACATCCTGTCACTGGAGACTATTCTGTCGACTGATATTCTGCCAAAGAAACAGGAAATTGTGCGTGACAACGTGGTTGGTGAAATCGGTAACATGGTCAAAGAATCGCGTAACCTGATTGCATCCCGCCTGGCGGATGCCAACAAGCAACTCAAGGAATTGCAAAACCTGAGTGGCAAAAATGAAGATGTGATCGGTCACCTGCTAAAGAAAACACGCGATGAACAGGCTATTTATTATAAAAGCGTGGAAAGTTTCCAGAAAAACAAGAAACTGTTTTCACAGCAACAT
>DJMK01000022.1 GCA_002436485.1 Proteobacteria bacterium UBA6492 | reverse complement strand
GGAATAAACAACACCACAAAATCAGGCGAATTGATAAACTGGTTCCAGTAGGATTTTTTGGATAATTCCTTAATGCGTTCTTTTACGTTGCGAGTGTGACGCTGCAGCTGCAGTAAACGTTCATTATCATCTTTGGCTTCTACTGCACTGAGGTACGCATCCAGGGGTGTTTTAACGTCCACCACAATGTCTCGTCCACCCGGCATGTGTACGATCATGTCCGGTCGTATAGCGCCGTCTTCAGTGCTGGTATGCTCCTGTTCTTCAAAATCACAATGTTCCACCATGCCTGCCAGTTCGGCCAGGCGCTTCAAGGTCAGTTCACCCCATTGTCCGCGCACTTCGGGACGGCGCAGCGCATTGACCAGGTTACGCGTTTCACTCTGTAATGACTGGTGCGCTTCCAGCATCGACTGAAGATGGTTGGTCAGTGCGCCATGGGCTTCCTTGCGCTCATTTTCCATCTGCCGGATTTGTTTTTCGGTTTTTTCAAGGGTTTCCTTGATGGGTTTGACCAGGCCTTCAAAGGTTTTTTCTTTCTGGGTTAAATCGTTCTGGGCCTGGATCTGGAATTGTTTGAGATTTTCCTGGGCCAGTTTCAGGAACTCCGCGCTATTGGATTTCAGGGCTTCGTTAGAGAGCGCGCCAAAGGTTTCGGCCAGTTTTTCCCTGGCCTTTTCCAACTCGGCTATTTTATCGGCAGCAGTGTTGCGTTCTGACTCCAGGGTGGCATTGAGCGCGGCATTGGATTCGCGTAAGCGGTTAATATTGACCTGGCTGCGAAGATAGACCACCAGTGCGCCAATTGTCAGGCAAAGCACCCCGGTTGAAGCCAAAATAATAAGCTGGTTAGTGTCGAACATAAGGGCGACATTGTACCACCAATTCCTGGCAAATAATCGAAATGATGAGAGTGTTTTTGTAGGCTCTTGCTCTGCAAGCGATTCGGTGTTTGGAGATGTAGTAAGCGTTTAATCGCCTGCATGGCAGGCGTCTGCAGGAAAAATTATTCTTTGACGAAATGCATAAGATAATTTACATCCACATCATTACCCAGCCTATATTGTTTACTCAGCGGGTTGTAACTCATGCCGGTCATGTGTTTGAGCGATAAGCCGGCTTCGCGTGACCAGCTTTCCAGTTCTGAGGGCCGGATGAAGTTGCGATATTCATGGGTGCCCTTGGGTAACAGGCGTAACACATATTCGGCACCGACAATGGCGAACAGGAATGACTTGGGGTTACGGTTAATGGTGGAGAAAAATACCTGGCCTCCCGGTTTGCATAATCGGGCGCATGCTTTGATGGTAGAGGAGGGGTCGGGTACATGCTCCAGCATTTCCATGCAGGTAACGATGTCGTATTGTTCGCTGCGTTGGTTCGCCAGTGACTCGGCTTCCTGTTGCAGGTATTCCACTTCCACTTCAGTTTCCAGGCCGTGAAGTTTTGCCACTGACAACGGTGCTTCACCCATGTCAATTCCAGTAACCGTTGCGCCACGTTCTGCCATGCTTTCTGCCAGGATACCGCCGCCACAGCCAACGTCGATGACGGTTTTGTTCTTCAGTGATGCTAGTTCGTCAATGTAGTTCAGGCGTAACGGATTAATATCATGCAGTGGCTTAAATTCACTGTTGGGATCCCACCAGCGGGCCGCCAATGCTTCAAACTTGGCAATTTCCTTGGGATCGACATTTAGTTGTTCCGTATTGGTTGCAGCTGACATATTTAGGTGATCCTGTTCTCTATGCGTTTTCCCTTAATTTGACCTGCCATTGCTTCGCCTTGTTCAGGACTTCACTGATGTCAATGGTGGTCAGGGTACGGTCTTTCATCAATTGTTCGCCGGCGACCCACACATTGGTCACCTGGTCGCGCGTGGATGAATAGACGATCTGCGAGACGATATGGTAAAGCGGTTGTGTTTCCAGCCGGTTCAGGTCAATTGCCGTGATATCGGCGGATTTACCTTTTTCCAGCGAACCAATGTGTTCATCCAGGCCCAGTGCTTTGGCACCATTAATAGTAGCCATGCGTAGTACCGTTTCTGCCGGTAAGGCGCTGGCGTTACCAGCAAATGCCTTGGCGAGCAGCGCCGCGCTGCGCATTTCGCCAATCATGTCGAGGTCATTATTGCTGGCGGTGCCGTCAGTGCCCAGCGCGATATTAACGCCCGCTTCGTGTAATCGATGTGCGGGACAGAATCCGCTGGCCAGTTTTAAGTTGGATTCCGGGCAGTGCACCACGCTGGCATTGGCTTGTGCCATCAGGGTGATTTCATCATCGTTTAGTTGCGTCATATGTACTGCTAACAGGCGTGGCGATACGATGCCGATATCTTTTAAGCGTTGCAGTGGCCTGACGCCACTGGTTTCCATAGCCTGCTGTACTTCAAATGCAGTTTCATGAACATGCATATGGATGGGTATATCCAGCTCTTCAGCCAGGGTTTCCACCCGTTGCAATGGTCCATCAGAGACCGTATAGGGCGCATGAGGTGCGAAGGCTGTATGGATGCGGGTATTGGCGCGATAGTGATCGTGTACTTCCAATCCTTTACTGATGTACTGGTCAGTGTCGTTGGCCCAGACAGTGGGGAAATCGATCAGTATTAAGCCCACCGTGGCCCGCATGCGAACGTTATCTATAACGCGTGCCGTAACATCGGGAAAAAAGTACATATCGTTAAAACAGGTGGTGCCGCTGCGCAGCATTTCTGCCGCGGCCAAGAGCGTACCGTCGTGAATGAATTCTTCATTGATCCACTTGGCTTCCGCTGGCCAGATGTGTTTTTCCAACCATTCCATCAAGGGCAGGTCGTCAGCGATGCCTCGCATCAACGTCATGGAGGCGTGGGTATGGGCGTTCACGAATCCAGGGACAAGGGCATGGCTACGCAAGTCCACCGTAGTCTCTGCCTTGAAAAGTTGATTTGCCTTGTCACTGGGTATGATATCCACAATACGCCCGTCATGAATGGCGAGGGCATGGTTTTCCAGTACGGTATTTTCGGCATCTACCGTGACAATCCATCCAGCTTTGATCAGCGTCTCAATCTGTTGCATGTGCAAACATTAACGGTATCCGCAGGGTGGATGCAAGAAATTTGTGCGATCGCCTGCTAGGCAGGTTCTTGTAAAAATGAACGTCTTGAGATTTTACAGGATCTTTATAGGGTATTTATGGTGGGACTTCTTATGTAATTCTTGGCATAATCAGCCGCTCGAAAATGCACAAGTGAAAACCATGTCTGGATCTCCTGATCAAACCCGCAATTACGATTCCGTGCGCGCTGTGGAATGGACCGGCAGTTCGGTGAAACTGCTGGACCAGCGAATACTGCCCGCAAAGACAGAATACCTGGAGTTATTTAATATTAAACAGCTGGCAGATGCGATTCGCGACATGGTAGTACGGGGTGCGCCGGCTATCGGTATTACCGCAGCCTATGGCGTAGTGCTGGGCGCAATGACGCGCGTCGAAAATAATGAACTTGACTGGTCACACTGCATGGACGCCGACCTGCAATTGCTCGTTAACGCAAGGCCTACGGCGGTGAACCTGGCGTGGGCGGTTGAGCGTATGCGACGGGTTATTAATGAAATGACCGCAGGTGAAAAGGATATCAGTCGGCTTTTGCTGGAAGCTGAGGCGATCCACCAGGAAGATATCCAGGCAAACCATTCGATGGCACTGTTCGGTGCGGACCTTATCCAGGAAAAAAGCAGCGTGTTGACCCATTGCAATACCGGTTCGCTGGCCACTGGTGGTTACGGCACGGCACTGGGCGTGATTCGCAAAGCTTATGAACTGGGCCGCATTGATAAAGTCTATGCCGATGAAACACGCCCCTGGTTACAGGGTTCGCGATTAACAGCATGGGAACTGGTGCAGGATCATATTCCCGTGGTGTTACTGGCTGATGGTGCCGCTGCGTACCTGATGCAAAAAGCCATGGTGAAATACGTTATTGTCGGTGCGGACCGTATCACTGCCAATGGTGATGTGGCTAACAAGATCGGGACGTATAACCTGGCTGTCAACGCACGCCAGCATAATGTGAAATTCATCGTGGTGGCGCCTACATCTACGCTGGATATGAGTATTGCTTCGGGTCAGGACATTCCCATTGAAATGCGTCAACCGCAGGAAGTGACTGAGATTCAAGGACATGATATTGCCGCGGTGGGTGCAGACGCATGGAACCCGGCCTTTGACATTACGCCAGCGGTGCTTATTGATTACATCGTGACCGAAAATGGCGTTGTTGCGCAGCCGAACCAGGATAAATTAATGGCAAATTTGAAAAACGGCGCTAAATAGCCGCCGAAACTCATGAGACAGCCTTAAATCCTTTCTCCGAGACTTTTTACTTGATGCAGTAGGGAGCACTAGTATGGTACAATTCGGCGGATAAATCGGCGCTGGACGATGATTTCATTTTCTGACCAAATTAAGAGAAATCGAAGCGTTTCCCCGGCACTGAGAACGATTGAAACAGAATTAAAATCAAAATTGTATATATTTTACCCAACTTTCTTAGAATCATAATCCAGCATGGTAGATTTCGCCAAAGAAGTCCTCCCAATCGATATAGAAGAGGAGATGAAGCAATCCTATCTGGATTACGCGATGAGCGTAATCGTGGGACGTGCATTACCCGATGTGCGTGATGGATTGAAACCGGTACACCGTCGTGTGCTGTTTGCCATGAGTGAATTAGGCAACGACTGGAACCGGCCCTATAAAAAATCAGCTCGTATCGTGGGTGATGTTATCGGTAAATATCATCCTCACGGTGACTCGGCAGTCTACGATACTATCGTGCGCATGGCGCAGCCGTTTTCGTTGCGTTATATGCTGGTGGATGGGCAGGGTAACTTTGGATCAGTGGATGGTGACGGTGCAGCCGCCATGCGTTACACCGAAGTGCGC
>DJMK01000175.1 GCA_002436485.1 Proteobacteria bacterium UBA6492 | reverse complement strand
TTTGCACTGGATGATTTTGGCAGCGGGCTCAGTTCGTTCGCCTATCTGAAAGATCTGGAAGTTGATTATCTCAAGATTGATGGTTCATTCGTACGTGACGTGGCCAGCGATAGCAAGGATAGGTCCATTGTCGAAGCTATCAGCCAGGTCGGTCGCAGTATGGGTATCAGGACTATCGCCGAGTTCGTGGAGGATGAAAAGACAATAGCTATTCTAAAAGAGCTGGGTGTTGATTATGGTCAGGGTTACGGAATTGAAAGACCCAGCGAATTAGTGGCTGGAACCGAAAACCTCTCTGCTAAAAACCCACCACTTGCTGGTTAATTTGCTACATTCGCATAGCGCGCAATTCTCGTGTTAAGCAGTACCTGCTGGATAGTCTATGGTATTCTTGATATCGGCAATTTCTTCTTCGGATAATTCAGACGAGATTTCCTCGAAACGATGATCTGCCATGTATTCGGAATGTTTTAGTTCACCCTGGTATTCAATAGCCGCGGGGATCGCAATACTGGTACCAGCCTTGGCTATAATCTCCAGCATGCGCAGATTCAGATCCTCGATCACACCCTTGAAAATATTGATATTAGTTGTTTCGACATAACAATTAACTTCGATATCCAGTGAATAGTCACCGAAGCCAATGAAACGAACACGCAGTGGTGCTTCGGCAAGCATACTGTGAGCGTACAGTAATTTTTTAAATTCCCGTAACAGGTAGCGTAGCTGTTGCGTGGTGGTATCCATTTTCAATCGAATCAATGGATGAAAACGGTAACGTTGCCGTTCGCTCAGGTTTTCAATCTGGATGGAGGCGAATTCCGCGTTAGGAACGGATAAAACCGTATTTTCGAGTGTGCGAATTTTCGTGGCGCGCAACCCGATTTCCTCTACAGATCCTATCTTTTCACCAAAACGACAAAAATCGCCGACCTTAACCGGTGCCGCCATATAAAGCGTCATCGCACCAATAAAGTTTTCAATGGATTTCTGTGTGGCCAGTGCAATCGCGATACCACCAATACCAAGACCAGCCAGCACTGTGGTGACACTAAAGCCGATGTTATCCAGCCAGACCAGTAGCGCGACAAATACAATAATGATATTTAGCGCTGTAAGAGCAGGGCGTAGTAGCACGATGGCATATTCACGATTATGCTGTCGCAGTCGCTCTGAATAAAATTCCTTGAACAGCCGGATCAATCGAACCAGTAACCAGGTAAAGGCGATGATCAGAAGCGTCTTACCTTCGAAAATAGCACGCGCGGTCAGTGAAGGATGTATGAGATCAAAATAATGGCGGGTTATAACAATAATCGTCACCAGGTAGACAGGCCCGTTAATAAATCGCGCCCACATTAGGCCAGATTGGGATTTTGTACGTCTGAAAAACCAGCTCAATATACGTGTCAGCGGAAAAGTAGCTGCAGCCACAGCAAGCATGATCAATAATAAAAAGATCCATTGCCAAAGCTGTAACCCTAACCATTCATATTCTGGGAACAGAACAGACAATTTTTCGCCAATTGGCCCATAACCATATGCGCGATATAAGTTCGGTACATCTCGTATGGTTTTGGATGAAAATTGCCAGATGTATACCCCATCGCTACGCGGTACGCGCTGCAACAAAATATCATGTTTCTTGTTATTTATTTCAACTTGTCCAACCAGATCACGATATGAAGGCAGGCCATCATCACTATGCCCTTTAGGGTCAGTACTTAACAGATCCATATCGATCCACAGTGACCGATCCAGTACCACCTTTAGCTGACGTGCTAATTCTGGACCATCCTGTTTACTGTAACCGCGCGGCAAGTTACGCAAGTCGAGATAGTTGGCAGCCCGATTGAAGTCACCACTTTTTACAGCCTCGGCATAACCCTGTACAGAACTGCGTGGAATGCCTCGGTCGAATTCATCATCCGGCCCGAGTTTGATCAGTTTTTTTTGTTGCTGCTCAGCATTACTAATCTCAGTTGTATCAGAAGCTTTTTTTTCTTCAGGGCTGGCTACCACATCTTTCAGTTTTGGCTGGTTTTCAACGGCTATGCTGTTTACCGGTGACAGGGCACTGACCAGCAAGACCAGCATAATCAGCTGTGATCTGATGTTTGTTATTTTTTGCATATCTTGTGAAACCCTGTATTTAGAAAATTTGACTCTGTTTTTCCTGAAAGCTTCTCGGGGTGATGGGCTAACGTATACGTCCACCAATAGAAATATGACCACCCACCCGTCCGCCACTGCCAACAGAAACGCCAGTGCTTACATTGGTGTTACCCATGGTGCGGTAGCTGGAGACACCAATGCTGCCATAGACCTGGCTATCACACGCAGTCAGACAGCCCGTTAAAAGAGTCAGTCCGATTAGTTGTAAGAGTCGTTGCATCATCTTTTGAAACATGAGTCCACCTTAGTTCTGTATTGGTAAAGCAGTGCGTTTTTCAGGCCAGCTCTGAATCGCAATGCCAGCACCTGAAGGGTCTGCGATAAGCGCGACTTCACCGCCTATAGCTCGTTTTTGTACGTCTACTAGTACCTGGCCACCTAATTTGGGCACTTTCTTCGTAATAGCTGCCGGATCATCGACTCGAATATAACTTACCCATGTCGGTGGTAGTGCCTTGATAGGTTGTTGCAAGAGGCCAAAACGAGGAGTGCCCGAACTTGATGCCAGGAACTGGTATCGGGCTCCTGTTTTATTGTCGTGCGCAGCGGGCGCCAGGTTAAACAGGCTGGTATAAAAGCTTGCGGCTTGTTTAACATCGACTGGCCAGACTTCATCCCATAGAAACCCGCCTATTGGAGTTATGCGATCTGCAGGATCACCATGGCGTGTCTGTAATAATGCCAGCGCCGCTCCCTGGTTATCTTCCACCAGTGCCAGTGTGCCACGCTCGGCAACATCACGTGGCATGGTGAGTACCTTGCCGCCATTCGCCTGGACATGTTTGGTTGCCGCATTGATATCGTTTACAGAAAGCACCACTACCCATTGCGAGAAATTTTCTGGGTTGTCGCGGCCAAGATGATTCGCGTCAATCATGCCACCGATGAGCTGACCCTGATGACGTATCAAGGAATAATTCACGGTACGACCAAAGCCAAAGTCCAGTCCGAGATCTTCGAATTGCCATTCAAACAGTGCGCTATAAAATTTCTTGGTTTCTTCTGGTTTATGTGAAATCAGGTCATGCCAGATAACCTTGCCGGGTAGTGTATTTCCGGTTGCTGTTTCAGTAACAGGCGGCAGGTTGATTGGAGCAGTGTTACAGCCAGAAAGGGAGAAGACTAACAGGAAAAAAATCAGAGCTGACAAACGCAATGGGAATCTCCATGAATTATTCAAATAATTCCAAGATTAGCAGTTTTGAGTTAAAAGATCTTCTATAGCAGCTGGGGAACGTTATCTCATAAATCTATGGCAACGACTATTGGAATGATTTGTAATTGTTACTCGATAGCAGGATTGATGCGCGGGTGGGTTTCTTCAGCAACCAGTAGCACCAGCAGGCCAGAAATAAACATGGCGATGGTTACAAACCAGAATCCCGTGCTGATAATACCGCTTATATTTGATGCCAGGCCAAGTAACAATGCTCCAATACCGTAGCCGAGATCACGCCAGAAGCGGTAAATACCGATCGCGGAACCGCGCCAGGCTGGATGGGCAATATCACTGACGGCTGCACTGATGTTTGGATACAACAGTGCCATGCCAAGTCCCGTAATAGCGGCAGAGATTGACCACCACCATAATGATTCGCCCAGTAACATAAGACCGACACCGGCACCACATACCCACATGCCGATTATAATGGGCCATAAACGCCCCACATGGTCAGATAACTTGCCGGTGATAAATTGTGAACCGCCCCAAACAAAACCGTAAATGCCAACCACCCAGCCAATGTTGGCCAGGCTCAGTCCCTGTTCATATAAATAGACCGGATAAAATACCCAGATCAGGGCATCGACAAATTTTTCTACCAGCCCGGCCTGGCTAAAGGCAAACATGCGTTTGTCGCGCCATGACATTAAGGTAAATACCTGCCAGGTTGTGGGTGTATCGGAAATGTTTTTGGGAAAGCGCGCTATAGGACCGGTGGCCTCACCCGCTGCATGTTGCTTTGCCTCGGCCTGTGCCCAGGCCAGCGTGTCTTTTACCCAGAGTTGTGTCGTGATGATCGCAGCAATGATGGTGACCATGCCAAACCACATTAAACCTTCACGGGCACCCAGCCATTCAGTCAGGTAAGCAGTAACGATGCCGGCCAGCGCGACACCGAAGTAACCGGAAAACTCATTCAGGCCAATCGTTAAGCCACGCTGTTCAGGATGCGTAATATCGAGTTTGGCGGTTTGTGTCATGGACCAGGTTAATCCCTGGTTCACGCCTAATAAAATGGTTGCAAACACGATCCAGTTCCAGCCAGGGGCATAAAAAACGATGGCGGGAATAGGTAGGGCAATCAGCCAGCCAAGCATCAACACATGCTTGCGTCCGATTCTTTCTGACAGGCGACCAGCCACAAAATTAAGCGCGCCTTTGACAAAGCCAAACGCAATCACAAAGGCCATTAATAACAGGAAGGAGCCTTTCGGCACACCAAACTCCGACTCTGCCAGTGCCGGCACCACGGTGCGCATCATGCCGAGTGTCAGGCCGACCAGTAATACCTGCCAGAGTTGATGAACAAACTGCTGCAGGTTTACGCGAATACCAAAATGATAATTTTGCTCTGTCACCTGTAAATCATCAGGCTCGTGTATTAGCTTGAACGATGCGATCCATTTCAGCAGGGCGCGGCGGAATTTCTGCTGTCAGTGCGTGCACGAATTCATTTTTATCAGTGATTTTGAGCATTGGGTTAAAGCGTTTTTCAAAACCCAGCGTGGAAACCGGTTTACCGGAGATGCCTGCGCCACACACACTTCCTGCCTGGTGGGCTGGATAAATTTCAGTGGTATCGGGATAGGCAAGTAGTTTGTTGTGCAGAGTATCAAATAACATGCCGGCCATTTCCTTTTCACGTCCCGCGAGATCCGGTCTTCCAATACTGCCGACAAACAGCGTATCACCCGTCAGCAAAAACCAGGCCTCGTCGCTACGCCGGTTATCCGAAACCGCCAGGCAAATACTATCGAGTGTGTGCCCCGGCGCGGCGAGTATTTTCACGTGTACGTTACCCGCCTCGATCACATCACCGTCATCCAGCGCTTCAAAATCAAACGCGACATTCGCATCACGGTGCAGGCAATACTTTGCACCGACACGTTCGGCCAGCTGACGTCCGCCGGAATAATGATCCGCATGTACGTGGGTTTCAATGACATGCGTGATGGTGACATTTTGTTGGCTGGCCTGTTCAACAAACCAGTCTTCATCGCCGGCCACAACGTCAACCGCAACCGCCTTGCCCAGCGAGCCACAGCCAAACAAGTAGGAGAGTGAAGCTTCTTTGGTTGCTAGTTGTTTGAAAAACACGCTGTTACCCCAGACAATACACTATATATATTGTACTGCTCGGCGCTGGATTACGCACCCATGAAAATGAGGGATTTTACGGGGGAAACAACTACCAACAACCCTGTTGCGCTGTCACAGCGTCAGGCTGCCTGTAGTACCAGCTGACTGATAACGATATAACGAATCAGTTTGCCGGTGGCGACCAACAGAACAAACCACAATAGACGAATTCGCAACACACCGGCGATTACCGTCAGTGGGTCGCCAATAATCGGTACCCAGGCAAATAACAATGAGAACAGGCCATACTTAACGAATCGTTGTTCTGCTCTAACAAACTCTTCATCGGATATCTTAAGCCAGCGCTTGATCACTTCATTGCTTGCCCAGTACCCCAAAGCGTAATTAGTGAGTGAACCCAGCACATTGCCAGTTGTTGCGATAGCAACTAAAGCGAAGGGCGATAAACCACTCAATAATAAACTGCTTAGTACAATTTCAGAACTCAACGGCAAAATGGTGGCGGCCAGAAAGGCAGCAACAAATAAGCCTAGATAGCCCAGTTCAGCGAAATATTCCATTCGAAGTAATTACCTTGTACTCATAAGAAATTAAAATAAACCTATACAAAGCGTGATGTACTAAGATCTTCGATATACTTGCGGATTCGGGTGGTACCTAATTCAGTCGCTAACCGTAGCAGTGCGTTCGATCAGAAAGCTTGTCCAAAGCGTAAATAGAAACCGTTATTGTCACCTTTGCCTTCTGCATAATCCATGGTAATCACCATCTGTTCGGACTCTTTAAGCAGATATTGGGCGCCAATTCCGGCACTTGGGTAGAGATTATTACTGTTATCACAGTTTCTATTGTTGCCATACAAACAAACAACGCCAGCAAATACATTGATTCCAAAACGTCCCTTCCAGTGCCAGCGTTGTTCGCCTTCTAACAGTAACGAATGTGGCGCCAGATACTGGCCCCGAACATATCCTCTTAGATTGACGCTGGAGTAACCGCTTGGCGGCGCATCCGAGGTCCAGCGTCCATTCACCCGATATGCAAAGACATGACCATTGCCATGTGGCAGGTATTGTTTTAGCTGTAGTTTGAGCGTATCGAAGTTTTCTTCGCCACCAAAAGCTTCTCGGTAGGCAAAGTTATCGATGCTGAATTGCAAACCCGACGTGGGAGCATTCTGGTTGTTTCGGCTATCAAACATTACCATTAGACCAATTGCGCCAGAATCAAAGCCTGTCAATCCGAGTAGATTTAGTAGCTCCTGACTTGCAAAATTATCGCCGACTATCAGGTAATTCGTATAGATGCCCTGCACGCCAACAAACCAGTCAGGATGTACTTCCTGTAAATATTGGGTGTAAAACAATTTCATATTATCGGTCGATGAAACCGGCAAACCCGTGCCGAGAAAATCATCGTAGTCATTTTTGATTTTGCCACCTGCTAGGACGATATTGAAACGCTTGCTGTCTGCATCCCAGTAGGATCTCAAAAAGATACCACCGATCACCGAATTGGTATCGCTATAGCTCGACATCACACCTGCCATGGATGAGGTGGATTCGGAGTCCAATTTAAATAGATAACCGGCAAGAAAGCCCAGCGACGTACCAACCTTGGGGTCACTGCTGAATGTCGGAGCCAGCAACCAGGGGGATTCCTCTGTATTGTCTTCGCCTTGAGAATTTATTTTTTGATCAGCATCAGTTGTGTCGGCCAGTGCATATGAATAAACCGCGATGTAACAGAACACCAGTACAGGCAGAAATAGTTTTCCCACATTCATGGATTCAATAGTTTACTTATTTTAATGCCGTTTACCTGGGGAAAAGCAGTACAAAGGCAAAGCGCAAGGCGAGACCTTCTGGACCGGATACCGGGCTATCGACGTAATAGCGTAGTGCCACGTTATACTGCACCGTTTGCTCACCTATTTTCGACACTTTGCCGACACCAAGCAGAATCGGTACGGTCCATTCCCTGGATTTCCAGTTGTAGGTACTTTCCATGTTTAGATTGTATGACACACCGGTTGGGGTTGCATAAGAAAGAAATGGCTGCAGGAAAGTGGCACTCACATCGTCGCGTGCATCCTCCCCGGCAACGGACCAGATATGATTAGCAAGCGCGCCATATGTCCAGGGCCCGGTTTGTTTTAACGCAACGGCTGTCGGTCCGACGCCCCATTTATCTGCAGTCAGGCGATCATCTGACCCCGTTGGCAGTAAAAACACCGGTCCGACACCCCAGATCCAGCCGCTCTTGGTCGGCGCAACGGGTGAGAAAAACAGGCTCTGCACGATATCACCGGTACCGCTTTGATTACCTGCGCCGGGTGCAATGTCGGTTTGTCTGATGACAGGGAGAATGGTACGTGAAATCAGGTTCCACTCCTTGTTCAGCTCAAATGGAATCACTGGCTGGATATTGAGGGTAAGTCGCTCGCCGTCGTCTACCGGTCCGATATTGCGATCGTAATTGAGTTGAAACGGGACGCTGATCAGGCTGGCAATCGGATTGGCAAGCTGTTTGGCCAGTTCACTCTCGGAAGGTTGCGCAGCCAACAGGCCAGGCAAAAGTAATACTATAAAACTCAGGGATATTTGTGCGCTGGATTTCATTTTTGATACATCCCAAGCTTAAAACCAAATTATAAATATTATGCAACCATGTTGTAGCACTAATTTCCAGTTAGGCGAGTTTCTTTTGATTAAGATCAAAGGTTTTTATTAGCATACCTTGTATACATTAAACAGTTATTCCTGGGATGCGCTTTTGTTATCTGCGAGGAGCAATCACCATGAAAAAATTACTACGCCTTTTTACACTAAGCATATTTGCTATGACCTACATNNGTTATCACCGGTTGTAATCAGGCCGATGACAAGCCGTCCGCGTCTGCACAGGAAAATCAGAAGCAACATTCAACCTATTCCATCCCTGCGGAATTGAAACCGGTAGGGACGTGGAAAAATGGCTATTCCGACGAAGAGACCCAAACCTTCCGCCGGGCATATCTGCCCGATTCGGGCGTGACTGCAAATGATATCGGCAGTTGGGCCGCATCGCGGTTAAGTGAAATAGGACCGTCAGCGATCGTACATCGCTATGGCCCGGTTTCCACGCTCGACACGAAACTGATGCCGGAAATAGCCAACGTTACAGCTACCACTGCTTTGGGGACCATGACCCTGCGCGAGATGATGGACGACCCGCGTTCGCGATTTAAAGCGATTGCCGTCGTGCACAAGGGTAAACTGGTCTTTGAAGAATATATTGGCATTCGCGATTGGGATAATCACCTCTGGGCTTCGGCGACAAAAATTTTTAACGGAACCCTGGGATATATATTAAGTGAACAAGGGTTGATCGACCTGGAAAAACAGGTACCTCACTATTTGCCGGAACTGCAGGGCACGGCCTGGGATGGGGTGAAGGTGGCCGATGCGCTGCATCAGCGTTCAGGCCTCGATATCAGCGAAAGCCGTCTGGGCAGTTCTCCCGATCATCCGGTCACCCAGTTTTACGCCATCATTGGCGGCGATCCGAACCTGCCTGCCGACGTCACGCTGTTAAACGCACTCAAAAATTCCGTAAAACGCCTGGAGCCCGGCGAAACCTACGAGTATTCATCGCTGAACACACATGTCATCACGCTTATCCTGCAAAAGGTGACCGGAAAACCGATTGAGGACTTGATCACCGAGAGGATATGGAGCAAAGCCGGCATGGAGGGAGACGGCGTGCTCGGTCTTTCGGCCGACGGCGAACCGATGGCGTTCGGAGCCTACGCCGCCCGGCTGCGCGACCTGGCGCGTTTCGGCATTCTGTTTACTCCGAGCTGGGGCGCGGTGGCCAGCGAGCGCGTTGTATCCGAGAACTACTTCGAGAAGGCAGCCGCTGCCGCGAAGCGTGAGGCATACGGCAGGGACTATATGAGCCAGCGTCTTATAAAGGACTACGGCGAAACGGATATCGGTGCTTCCTACCAGTGGGACGCGGTGTTTGCGGACGGCGATCTCTATAAATCAGGGCGCACCGGCCAGTGTCTTTATGTTTCACCCGAAACCGACACGGTGGTCGTCTGGTATTCCTCCGCCTACAAGGCAGAGATCTGGGTTCACGCCTATGCGCGGGAAATCGTGAAGACGGTTTTCCGGAAAAAGTAATGTGAGTGTCGTAATGACAGAGATAAGGATCGATCCATAAATAGAGGCCAACGATTATGAATAGACATTTTTATATCCTGATTACTTTGAGTTTTGTCGGCCTGTTGGTAAGCAGTTGTTCACAGGATGATAAGTCAGCCAATTTCGACCTTGTCATTCAAGGTGCGCGTGTTATTGATCCTGAAACCGGGTTGGACACGGTATCGAATATCGCCATCAAAGGGAATGTGATTGCTGCGATTACGACAAAAGAAATTTCGGGTTCAGAGGTTATCGATGCGAAAGGATTGATTGCCGCGCCGGGCTTCATCGATCTGCACGCACACGGTCAGGACCCTTACAGTGAAAAGGTTTCGCTATTCGATGGTCGGACGACGCAGATGGATCTGGAAGGTGGTGCACTGCCGGTCTCGGAATATTTTGACGCCAAGGCAGGCGTGTCACTGTCCAACTATGGCACATCGGTCGGTCATTCTTCCGCAAGACTCCTGCTGATGGATGGTATTGATGCCCATGGCAGCCCGACGATGACACACGCCCTGGAAAAGGCGGCGGTAACCGGCAACAAGTGGGCATCGCAACTGGCCACTGATGAACAGCTGGATAAAATTGACGAATTGGTTCGGGGTGGTCTCCGCGACGGCGGTATCGGCATCGGTATCATGGTTGGTTACTATCCCAACGCGCGCAGTGAAGGTATTGCGCGAATGGCACGGATAGCCGCCAAGGAAGGAAGCTTTCTGACAACGCATCCGCGTTATCTCAGCAATATCGCACCCAGCGGCGTGCTGGGGCAGGAGGAGTTCATCGCGCTCGCACTCGCCTACAACGTGCCGCTGTTGTTGCACCATGTGCCCACAAATGCGCTTTCGGATACGCCGGCCGCATTGGACATGATCGATGCAGCCAATGCCCATGGCGCAAAGATTCTCGGCGAAGCATTTCCCTACGTGAAGGGCTCCACCTTCATGGGGACGGAGATCCTGTCGCCAGGCTGGCAGCAGCGCACGGGCATGGACTACAGCGATCTGATGTGGGTTGAGACAGGTGAAACGCTGACCGAGGAATCGTTCAACAAGTACCGCAAAGAGAGGCCCGACGGCTTTTTCGTGATGGAACACATCAAG
>DJMK01000119.1 GCA_002436485.1 Proteobacteria bacterium UBA6492 | reverse complement strand
CATGCGGGCGACCCAGAAGAAAATAATATCGAAACCGGTTACCAGTACCGAGGTGGGGTAAAAAGTTTTTAACTCTTCAGTTTGTTCCGGCCAACCTAGTGTTGAGAAGGGCCAAAGTGCCGATGAGAACCAGGTATCCAGAACGTCGTTGTCCTGATCCAGCTTAAACTCATCAGGCAGGTTATGTTTTTCACGCACTTCCTGTTCGCTGCGTGCGACGTAGACATTGCCTTGCTCATCATACCAGGCAGGAATACGGTGTCCCCACCAGATTTGTCGGCTGATGCACCAGTCCTGAATATTGCGCATCCATTCGAAGTAAGTATTTTTCCAGTTATCAGGAATGAAT
Source organism: Proteobacteria bacterium UBA6492 (assembly GCA_002436485.1). GTDB lineage: Bacteria > Pseudomonadota > Gammaproteobacteria > UBA6429 > Thiohalophilaceae > UBA6492. Next base: position 5,625 of record DJMK01000119.1, on the reverse strand, counting down.
CGAATGTCGCCATTTTCGACGGCCTTGATTGCGGGCTCTGCCAGTGGACCGATTTTGACAAACCACTGATCTGTGAGATATGGCTCAACAACCTGTCCGCTGCGATCGCCGCGTGGCACCATCAACTTGTGATCTTCGACTTTTTCAAGCAGACCCTGGCTTTCTAGATCAGCAACGATCTTTTTACGTGCCGCGTAACGATCCAGTCCTCGGTAGGTATCCGGTGCATTTTCATTAATACGAGCGTCTATCGTGAGAATGTTGATCATTGGCAGATCGTGGCGTTTGCCCATCTCGTAGTCATTGAAATCATGTGCCGGTGTGATCTTGACGCAGCCGGTTCCGAATTCCATATCGACATAGTCATCGGCGATAATCGGAATTTCACGATCAACCAGTGGCAGCGTGATGGTTTTACCGACAAGCTGTTTATAGCGATCGTCATCAGGGTGAACCGCAACGGCCGTATCACCCAGCATGGTTTCCGGGCGCGTGGTGGCGACCACCATGTGTCCCGAACCGTCGGTCAACGGGTATCGCATGTGCCAGAGGTGGCCATTTTCCTCTTCGGAAATGACTTCCAGGTCAGAGACCGCCGTATGTAATACGGGATCCCAGTTCACCAGGCGTTTGCCACGATAGATCAGTCCTTCTTCGTGCAGGCGAACAAATACTTCCTTCACCGCATCGGAAAGTCCATCGTCCATGGTGAAACGTTCGCGCGACCAGTCAAGCGAGGAACCCAGGCGTCGTAACTGTCGGGTGATATGTCCGCCTGATTCTTCCTTCCAGTCCCATACTTTTTTAATGAAGGCGTCACGACCCAGGTCATGCCGTGTCTTACCCTCAGCGTTGAGCCGCCTCTCTACCACCATCTGGGTGGCGATCCCCGCGTGATCCGTGCCCGGTTGCCATAGGGTATTGTGCCCCATCATGCGATGATAGCGGGTCAGGGTGTCCATCACTGTGTTGTTGAAGCCATGTCCCATATGCAGGCTGCCGGTCACGTTTGGCGGTGGGATCATGATAGAGAAGGCTTCAGTACCGCCTCTGGGGGAAAAATTCTGGTTTTTTTCCCAGCTGTCGTACCAGCGCTGTTCGATGTTTTGCGGGTTGTAAGTTTTGTCCACGAGTCGGTACTTTTATTTTCATGTGCTTTTTAACAGGCGCGCATTATAACCACATTCGCAGAATCGGGCGAATGTGAATAGAGTCTGTTAATATTGGCGGCGAGCAAATCAGGATATTACAGGATATTAACTGCGTGTTTTTCAGCCGGCTAACAACAATCCAGTCCCTGTTTATTCTCATCGGTGTGAGCCTGGTGGTCAAAATCATGATCGCCCTGATGATCCCGATTACCGGGGATGAGGCCTATTTTATTGTCTGGGGCAAGTACCCTGACTATGGCTACTATGATCACCCGCCCATGGTGGGTTGGTGGCTGACAGCATTGCTTCAGTTCGGTGATCACCCGTTGTGGTTACGTAGCCCCACCATCATCATGACAACCCTGATTGGTTTTATCATCTATTACCTTGTCCGTCCCTATGGCAAGAGCAATGCGATTATTGCCGGTGGTTTGTACTGGCTGGCACCGGTTAACCTGGTTGCGCCGGCGATCACCACGGATACGCCACTGATTTTCTGGTCCTTTCTTTCTGCGGTGAGTTTTTATCGCGCACAGCGACATGACCTGTTTGCCTGGTATCTTCTTAGCGGTGTATTCCTTGGGCTGGCCTTTTTCTCTAAATTTTTTGCAGGCCTGCTGGGTATTGCCTATCTCATCTATGTATTGATGTTTGTCAGGCGCGGCGTCAGACCGTATGCCGGCTTGTTACTGGTACTGCTTGGTACGCTACCATTTATTTATCTGAACCTCCTGTGGAACTACCAGCATTGCTGGAATAATTATTTATTCAACCTGCAAAACCGCACTACCGATTTTTCATTCTCGGTATGGACCATGGTCAAGTACCTGTTGTTATTGCTTTACCTAATGACGCCTCCTGTTGTCTATTACCTCTGGCGAAGACCACAAAAGGTAAAGGAAGTGCTGATCAATGGCGGCATGGGTTTATTTCTTGCTTTATTTCTTATACCGGTTGTCCTGTTCTTGTTGCTTGCCACCGGTAAATCAGTCGGACTTCACTGGCTATTCAGCTTTTATCCGTTCCTGTTTATCGCGCTACCTCTTTTGCTCCACTTCGGCCAGTTACGTGTATGCTTTTATTTTATGTGGGGCTTCGGTCTTTTGCATGTCGTGACGGTTATTATCCTGCTATACATGTTGCCAGGGCTATTCAAAGATGATGAGGTCACCTATAAAGAACTGATTTACGCATTGAATACCAGTGAATTGCTTGATCGTGTGAACGCTATACGCATGCAAACACCGTTGGCAACCCCCAGCTACAGCGAGTCAGCCTTGTTGTCCTATTACACGCGCGAACATGTTGCGGTCGTCGGTATTGGTTCTCACCATGGTCGCCAGGATGATTTGTTGACTGATATGAACCAACTCAACGGCGGCAGCCTGGCTATCATTTCATTCAGTAACGAAGATGTGAGTCAGTACGGGAAATATTTCAATGAATTTGCAAAGTTCAGTTTACCCGTGCAGGGGGTGAACTTTTACCTTGGGTTGGGGACAGGATTTAACAGCGAACTATATAACAGGGATATCGTATCCTTGATCAAGGAACGTTATTACAAAATCCCGGAATGGTTACCCGTCGGTGAATGTTATATGCATGACCGTTAAAGGTCATTGCTCGTTTAACATTTTGCGTAGTTGGTTGAGGTAAGCACGTATCTGTTTTTTAATATCTGTTTCTGCTGCAACGACGGCTTTCATGATGGTAGAACGCATGTCCTTTTCAATTTTTTTCTGCATTTCATCAAGAAACGCCTTTAACACCTCGATGTCAACACTGGAACCACCCTTGTCATCATGCACCACGATATCACTAAGTACCGGCACATCAATGATTTCCTCTTCAGGAAGCTCGTCCGGAACTGTTGCAGCACCAATACCCGGTGTTGCTTCTTGGATACTTGCCTTGGCAGCGTTCAGTTTCAGCTCACTTTTTTCCAGCAGCCCCTTGATCGACTCGAGCGCGGTAAGCAATTCATCTGGTTCTTTTTCTTCGGACATGCTCATAGCTTAGCTGCTTAATTCGTGAGTTTCGAGGGGATAACCGCGTTCTCGATAGAACTTGAAGCGCTCCCTGGCTTTTTGCCGGTAATTTTCGTCACCGCCAACTATTTCTGCTACCCGTTCATAGCGGCTGAAAAAACCAGGAACTTCGTTGCTGATATTTATCAGTATTTCCGGGGTGCCGGCCGGGGCATTGCCATAGCCAATGATCACAGCTGCCTCTGCGCTGAGGGGATCGTCTGACAAGCAATGTGGAACGAAGCTACGATCGCGAAATACCCACAGTAACTGGTCGAGCTGCTCTGCCTGTTGCCGATCATCAACATGCACGTAAACACTATGTTTCATCTGGTAGGCTTTTTCCGCCACCCGGCAGGCCAGCCTGGCGCGGGCATCATCGTCGTTGTTTTTACTGATATAGAAATCGATGCGCGTCATGTCATCGTTTACCTGACTCGTTTAGCAAGTAATTCACCAGCATGGGTACCGGGCGGCCGGTTGCGCCTTTATGATGACCGGACTCCCAGGCAACACCGGCTATGTCCAGGTGGGCCCATTTCATTTTCTTGGTGAAACGGGACAGGAAACAGGCCGCCGTAATGGTACCTGCACCGCGGCTACCGATATTTGCCATGTCGGCAAAATTACTTTTTAGTTGATCCTGGTATTCATCAAACATGGGTAGTTGCCAACCCCGGTCATAACTTTGTTCGCCGGCTGACAGTAGTTTATCAATTAGTTTCTGATCATTACCCAGTACACCCATGGTGTCGTTACCCAGTGCAACAATGCAGGCGCCCGTCAGTGTAGCGATGTCAATGATTGCCTTTGGCTTGAATTTTTCACTATAGGTGAGCGCATCACACAAAATCAGGCGACCTTCCGCATCGGTATTCAGGATCTCGATAGTTTGACCGGACATACTGGTGACTACATCGCCTGGTTTGTTCGCCTGTCCGTCCGGCAGGTTCTCGCAACTTGGAATAACGCCGACAATGTTGATGGGCAGTTTCAGTTCACCCACGGCCTGCAGCGTGCCTAGCACGGTTGCTGCGCCACACATATCAAATTTCATTTCGTCCATAGCAGCGCCGGGTTTGATTGAAATACCACCCGAGTCAAAGGTGATGCCTTTGCCAACCAGTACAACGGGTTTGTCCGTTGGCTTGGCACCTTTGTGCTCAATGACAATAAGCCTGGGTGGTTGGCGACTGCCCTTGGCTACGGAGAGAAAGGAACCCATCTTGAGCTTTTCAATTTCTTTTTGTCCAAGCACCGACACTTTCATTTTGAAACGGCTGCCGAGTTTCTTGGCCTGGCTGCCAAGATAGCTAGGTGTGCAAACATTGCCGGGTAAATTTCCCAGTTCCCGGGTTAGTGCCATACCATTGGCAATCGCCTCGCCGGTGGTGGCAGCTTGGCTGCTTTTACGTAGCTGGTTTTTGTTTTCGACATACCAGGTCAACTTGCCCAGCTTTGCGGGTTTGGGCTTGTCAGACTTGGTGTGCGAATACTGGTAAAGACAATGTGTGGCAACCATGCTGCCTTGCTGAATCTTCCAGGTGTGATCACGTTTTTCTTTTAATTCCAGCTCCGCGAGGTAGCAGACTGCATCCCTGATATCGAAGTTCTTCAAGGTATTGACCATGGTCTGGATTGCACTGTGGTATTGTTTGTCACTTATCTGGCCAGCTTTACCACACCCAAGCAGCAGGACACGCGCCGCGGTAATGCCATTCAGGTCATGCAGCATCAGAACCTGGTTTGGCTTGCCGGAAATGTCACCACGCTTAATGATTTTCTTGATATTACCACCCGTGAGATCGTCTATCAGTTTTGCACCGCTAGTAAGCTTGCCTCCTTCGTAGATACCTACGACATGACATTCGGTTTTATGCGTAGCAGGGCTGATTTGCCGGGCGGTGTTTTTCATGCGGACTCCTGATTTTTAATTGATTTCACAAACAGTTAAGAAACTGGCAAACTTTGCGTATATATAAGGTGTGTGCCGGACTATGGTAGTACAAACCAGGGTGGTTTTTAAGTACAGGAACAGAATATGCTAATTGCCAGTGTCATTGACCGGTATTTGATCAAGGAAATCCTGCTGACCCTGCTGGCGGTCACCGTCGTGTTGTTGCTCATTTTTATCAGCGGGCAACTGGTAAGCCTGTATGGCAAGGCAGCCAGCGGTACGTTGCAGGTATTATCCATCTTTTATACGTTGGGCCTGAAAAGTCTGAGTAATCTCGTCTTCGTTCTGCCGCTCGCGTTTTATCTGGCCATCCTCCTGTCCCTGAGTCGCCTGTACAAGGATAGCGAGATGGTTGTGTTGACCGCATGCGGTGTCAGCCCCTGGCGCATCATGCGGGCGGTACTGTTGTTGGCTGTACCATTTTCTGCGATGGCTGGCTGGTTATCCCTGAATTTAGCGCCATGGGCTGAATCAAAAAGTGCCTTGATCC